>CALZHP010000008.1 GCA_945787325.1 uncultured Desulfobulbaceae bacterium | reverse complement strand
TTCTAATCACCCCCATCGCCATGGAGAAGGAACTTCGCTTTGCAATTCGTGAGGGCGGTCGCACGGTAGGTGCGGGCGTAATCAGCGAAATTATTGAATAGGGTAAAAGCAACAGTCTATCAGTAATGACCTTAAATTATATGTAAAAGAGTTCAGAAATTATGCGAGATATAATAACACTTGGTTGTACAGAATGTAAAAGACGTAATTACACTACAACCAAAAATAAAAGAAATACACCGCAAAAACTAGAGTTCAAGAAATACTGCCGTTTTTGCAAAACTCACACCCTTCACAAGGAAACAAAGTAACAATTTTATTGTGTTTGGTTGTTGAATTGTTCTTCGTATGAAGGCGTGCATATTGCCAGGGGTATTTTGAACTGTAGCATTCCTCTTTTCATGTCTGGTACGCGAAGAGTTCGAAGAAAAGAATCGGAGAGAGTCATATTTTACATGAATAGTATTTCGGTAGGCCAGTAGCTCTAATTGGTAGAGCACCGGACTCCAAATCCGGGGGCTGGGGGTTCGAATCCCTCCTGGCCTGCCATTGTTTGGGAACAGTAGCTCACATTGAGGTATGATTTTCAAAGATATGAGCAGCGATTCTGTTTTAATTGGCGCCCGGATTTAAGGGTTGTTACATAAAAAATTAAAATAAAGTACACCTCTATGGCAGCTAAAAAGGTTGAAAAAACCAAAAAGAGCAAAGCAGTCGCGACGGCTCAACAAACATCCGAAAGCTCATTCAGTATTAAGCGTATTAAAGAATTTTTTGCTGAAGTCAAGGTTGAGTTCGGTAAAATCGTTTGGCCTGATAAGAAAGTAACTATGGGGTCAACGGGTGTTGTTCTTGTTCTAGTTTTTATAATCTCGATGTATCTGGGAGCAGTTGACCTGATTATTGGTAAAATTGTATCCCGAATACTAAATTGAATAATAGCAACAGTTTTTTTGACGTATGCAAATTAAGTTGTTATAGTGCTAGTTTTTCGGAAAAAAATGAAAAAACGCATCAGTTCTCTTTTAATACACCGAAATGATTCATTTTTCTCGGAACTAACTGCCTTTTGATTAAATATTTATAATATCTTTGAAGAAAAGGCGATACCTCTTATTGCGTAAAATATTATGGCAAGAAAATGGTATATAGTACATACATATTCCGGCTTTGAAGAGAAAGTAAAGGCCACTCTTCATGAGAGAATCAGGGCGGCAGGGCAGGAAGAGATGTTTGGTGAGGTTTTGGTGCCGACAGAGCAGGTTCTTGAAATGGTCAAAGGATCCAGGAAAACATCCGAACGGAAGTTTTTCCCCGGATATATTCTTGTGAACATGGATCTCACTGATGAGACTTGGCATACAGTAAATTCGACACCCAAAGTTACAGGTTTTGTTGGAAATGACCGTAACCCTCCATCCCTTTCTGATGATGATGCTATGAAGATCATTGGCAGGATTAAAGATGGTGCTCTTAAACCTAAGCCAAAAGTTATCTATGAAGTTGGAGATGCTGTCCGCGTAACTGATGGTCCTTTCGCAAATTTTCAGGGTGTCGTTGATGAAGTATTTCCTGACAAGGGAAGGGTAAGGGTTATGGTGAGTATTTTCGGACGATCTACCCCGGTTGAACTTGATTTTGTTCAGGTTTCAAATGACTGATTTATATGTATTGAAACTTTAATATTTATTTGATGCTTAGGAGATTGAAATGGCAAAGAAAATTATGTCATATATAAAACTGCAAATTCCTGCCGGCAAGGCCAACCCTTCTCCGCCAGTTGGGCCTGCACTTGGCCAGCATGGTGTTAATATAATGGAGTTTTGTAAGGCCTTTAATGCAAAAACCCAAAGCGAAGGTGATACAATCATCCCGGTTGTGATCACCGTTTATAATGACAGGTCTTTTTCTTTTATTACAAAAACTCCGCCAGCTTCAGTGCTATTGCTGAAGGCCGCAAAGCTTGCCAAGGGCTCAAGTAATCCAAAATCAGAACGTGCCGGCATGATTTCTAGGGCCAAAATCAAGGAAATTGCGGAATTGAAAATGCCTGATTTAAACGCGATTGATATTGAAGGTGCTATGCGAATTATCGAAGGAACAGCTAGAAGCATTGGCCTTACAGTTGTCTAAACGTAACGATCCTTTTGTAAATTACTAATATAATAAACTATTCAAGATTATTTAAGATATGCGGAGTTAGCCATGGCAAAGAGAGGTAAGAATTATAATAACGCCACCGCTGAGATTGATGCGGTCAAGACATACTCCCTTGAAGAAGGGGTCGAGCTTGCTTTGAAGGGTGTATATGCAAAGTTTGATGAGTCGTTTGATATTGCTATCAAGCTCGGAGTTGATCCCCGCCATGCAGAGCAGATGGTAAGAAGCAGTGTGGTTTTGCCAAACGGAACAGGTAAAGAAGTTCGTGTTCTGGTTTTTGCAAAAGGGGAAAAAGAGAAAGAGGCGCTTGATGCAGGAGCCGACTTCGCTGGTGGTGATGAATATGTAGAAAAGATCAAATCCGGATGGCTAGAATTTGATCGTACAATCGCAACTCCAGATATGATGGGTACCGTGGGAAAAATAGGAAGGATTTTAGGACCTCGAAATCTGATGCCGAATGCAAAACTTGGTACTGTTACATTCGATATTGAGCGGGTCATCAAGGAAATCAAATCCGGAAAGGTTGACTTCAAAGTAGATAAAACAGGAATCATTCACGTCATGCTTGGTAAGGCTTCTTTTGGTGCGAAGAAAATTCAGGAAAATATTCTTGCTTTTGTCGAGCGAATCATTCAACTGAAACCTTCTTCAAGTAAGGGAGTTTATTTGAAAGGTATAAGTCTCTCAACAACAATGGGGCCAGGAGTAAAAATTGATCCTGCAGAAATTCGTACACTGGTTAAGCAGGGTTGATTTTCTTCGGTTCATCCGATTGCCTTTAACCCGGTTAAAACATTTTCATTTTCTAATTACGGTTAGCATTAGAGTTTAATAAAGCTATTTTTTCAGTTTGTTCTTTTTTCTTAAAGGGACAAGTTTAATATACATGATGTCGAAGACAGCAGGTACATTGTCAGTTTAATCGGTGTTCAAAAGTTTAGACTCTTGTAATCCGGCCTGCCGAGACTAAAAACACAAACTAAGTATAATATTCCTAATTTCATTTGTTTGTAATGGGCGTGGGAAGAATCAATTGTACAGTTATTGTTGTAGCTCGGCGGCAAAATTGACCCAATACCTGCTGGTAACCACCATTGGAACCATTTAGTGGTTTCATAACACTTTGAAAGTAAAGGAGGCTGAACATTGAATCGCGAGGAAAAAGCCTCGGTAGTTGAGGAACTCAGTGGCAAGTTTTCAGAAGCGAAAATTGCAATTGTAACCGATTATCGTGGTTTGTCAGTACCGGTCCTCCAGGAGTTACGGCATAATCTCAAAAGAAACGATGCTGAACTCAGGGTTGCCAAAAATACCCTGCTGAAAAGGGCTGTGCAGGGTACCGACTTTGAAGCTTTGCAGGAGTCATTTGTAGGAACGACAGCTATTACTGTTTCTAACAGTGATCCGGTATCTCCGGCTAAAATCATTTCTGAGTTTAGCAAGGATCACCCAGAGTTGTCTATTCGTTCCGCTATCCTGAGTGGTAAGGTTTTAAATCAGGATGACATAAAGGCGCTGGCTAAACTACCGGATAAAGAAGTGTTGCTGGGTCAACTGCTTTCAGTAATGAATGCTGTTCCTACAGGCTTGGTACAGGTTCTAAGTGGTGTGCCAAGAACATTTCTTTATGCTATGCAGGCTATCGAAGAAGGAAAACAGCAAGCAGGTAATTAAAAAATAATAAGGGTTAATTTAAATTAGTCGCCAGGAGGAAAACAATGGCTGTTTCAAAAGAAGATGTGATTGAGTTTATTTCTAATATGACAGTGCTCGAACTGTCTGAACTGATTAAGGAACTGGAAGAGAAATTTGGCGTTTCTGCTGCCGCACCTGTTGCTGTTGCTGCTGTTGCAGGAGGTGGAGATGCTGGAGCTGCTGCTGCAGAGGAAAAAACAGAATTTGATGCTGTTTTGACATCTGCTGGAGACCAAAAGATCAAGGTTATCAAAGAAGTTCGCGGCATAACTTCACTGGGCCTTAAAGAAGCAAAAGAACTTGTCGAATCAGCTCCGCAAGCGGTCAAAGAAGGTGTGACCAAGGAAGAAGCTGAAGAAATCAAAAAGAAAATTGAAGAAGTCGGCGGTTCTGTCGAAATTAAATAAGCAAATCATTATTGAATATCAATCAATGAGTTTGCATCGCACTGTTCAGTTGAATTGTAAAACTACTGAACAGGCTGAAAAATTAAGCACGCGCTACGGAGTATTCTCCGTAGCGTTATTGCGTTCTAACGGAAGTAAATATACAGCCACCGGTAAATAGTATATTTGACGGTGATTTTTTACCCCATATATCTGGTTTAGTTGGCCAGATAGAAACAGCGCATCATTCGCTATTTGTTGTTTCATTAGGTCTTTAGTTCAATTCCAAGGATTTCACTGCTTACCGGAGTTCGCCGGTTACAAAACATGAGGACGTTGTTCGATGAACAAAATTAACAGGGTCAGAAAAAACTTTGCAAAGACCAAAAAGATTGTGGTCGCACCTCATCTTATTGAGATGCAGAGATTATCTTATGATAAATTTCTGCAATTAGGCATACAGCCCGATGAAAGGGAAGATGTTGGTCTGCAGGCAATTTTTAAGAGTATCTTTCCGATTTCTGATTTTAATGGTGTCTGTTTCCTAGAATTTGTTCGTTATAATTTTGGTGAACCGAAATATACAGTTGAAGAGTGCGTTGAAAGAGGAATGACATACGATGTCCCGATCAAGATAACTGTCAGATTGGTGACCTACGATACAGATCCAACTACCGGGGTTCAGAATATTCGCGATATCAAGGAACAGGAAGTTTACCTGGGAAGCGTTCCACTGATGACACGTGATGGAGTATTTGTTGTAAACGGTACAGAGCGAGTTATCGTCAGCCAGCTTCAGCGATCTCCAGGACTCTTTTACTCCCATGATAACGGCAAATCGCATTCAAGTGGGAAACTTCTCTATTCAGCAAGGATTATTCCAGTTCGTGGTTCATGGATTGATCTCGAATTTGATGTAAAAGATATTCTTTATGTGCGAATTGACCGGCGTCGTAAGTTTCCGGTTACGACTTTGTTGAAAGCGCTTGGGAATACTGAGGAAGAGCTGCTCAGACATTTTTACATGATGGAACAGATTTCCTGCAGCAAAAAAGGATTCAAGAAAGTATTTAATCCGGAACTTATGATTGGGCAGCGTGCTCCACAAGATTTGGTTCATCCCAAGACAAAAGAGGTGCTTGCCAAAAAGAACCGTAAAATAGGTAAAGCCCTTGCCAAGAGACTAACTGAGGCCAAGATAGGGCAACTTAGTGTCGATGCGGCAGACCTTGTGGGAAAATTCATGGCCCAAGATGTGATTGACTCAGAGTCCGGAGAAGTAATTATAAGCTGTAATGCAGAGATAACGGAGTCCGTGCTCGATTCAATAGTAGCTTCAAAAATCAAGAAGTTTGAAGTGCTTTTCATTGATGGAGCAAGCGTAACCGACTCTTTCCGCAAAACACTTGCCCTTGACAAGGTAAAAACAACTGATGAAGCATTGCTTGAAATTTATAGGCGTTTGAGACCGAGTAGTCCACCTACGCCAGAAGTTGCCGCATCTTTTTTCAATAACCTGTTTTTCAATGCTTCAACATATGACCTTTCCGAGGTTGGCCGATTTAAAATTAACGCTAAGCTCAATGTAGATACTGATATTAACATCAGGACTTTGACCAAGGTCGATATCATGGAGGCGGTGCGTTATCTGGTTCGTCTTAAAGATGAACAGGGTAAGGTTGATGATATTGATCATTTGGGTAATCGCCGGGTCAGGACCGTTGGAGAGCTGGTCGAAAACCAATATCGTATCGGGCTAGTTCGCATGGAAAGGGCCATTCGCGAGCGCATGACACTACAGGAAGTGGAAACCCTGATGCCACATGATCTTATCAACCCCAAGCCAATAACTTCAGCAATTAAAGAGTTTTTCGGTACCAGTCAGCTTTCTCAATTTATGGATCAAACTAATCCACTTTCTGAGGTGACACATAAAAGGAGATTGAGTGCTTTGGGACCCGGAGGTTTGTCTCGTGAACGTGCCGGCTTTGAGGTCAGGGATGTTCATCCTACTCATTATGGAAGAATCTGCCCGGTAGAGACTCCTGAGGGTCCGAACATCGGACTGATTGTATCCCTAGCTGTTTATGCAAGAGTTAACCAGTTTGGGTTCATTGAAACACCATATCGCAAAGTTGTTGATAGGAAAATAACTGATGAGCTCGTTTACATGAATGCTCTGGCTGAAAAAGACCAGATTATTGTACCGGCAAAAGTTGATAAAGACAAAAACGGCAAGATTACGCCGAGCAATTTGATTGCCAGAGATGACGGAGAGGTTGTTATAACCTCCGGTGATCAGGTTACTTACATGGATGTATCTCCGGACCAGCTGGTAAGTGTGGCAACCGCATTGATACCTTTTCTGGAGAATGACGATGCGAACCGCGCTCTTATGGGGTCTAACATGATGCGCCAAGCAGTGCCTTTGTTAAGAACATCTGCTCCCTTGATCGGTACGGGACTTGAAAAGAATGTTGCCCAGGATTCTGGAGCATGCCTGTTGGCTGGTGGTGACGGTTATGTTGAAGAAGCCGATGCGAACCGCTTAGTGGTCCAATATGA
Source organism: uncultured Desulfobulbaceae bacterium (assembly GCA_945787325.1). GTDB lineage: Bacteria > Desulfobacterota > Desulfobulbia > Desulfobulbales > BM004 > CALZHP01. Next base: position 49,393 of record CALZHP010000008.1, on the reverse strand, counting down.
CGAACCGGGAACCGATGGTTTCAATACGGGGATTGCTGTTTACCGCCTTAGTAAATTCAAGAAATCAAATCAGAACACCTGTTTTACCCAGAAACCACTTGTCAGCCCGGGCGATAGGGTTTCCAAGGGATCGGTCCTTGCAGATGGACCTTCCTGTGACCAGGGAGAACTGGCCCTTGGGAAAAATGTTACTATCGCTTTCATGTCTTGGCGGGGTTACAACTTTGAAGACTCCATTCTGTTAAGTGAGAGGTTGTTGAAGGATGATACCTACACCTCCGTGCATGTGGAAGTATTTGAAACAATGGCACGTGATACCAAGCTTGGCAGAGAAGAAATTACCCGTGATATTCCAAATGTAGGTGAAGAGGCTCTGCGCAATCTTGATGAAAGCGGGATTGTCCGTATAGGTGCAGAAGTTAAGCCTGGTGATACACTTGTAGGAAAGGTGACCCCTAAAGGTGAAACAATGCTTTCACCAGAGGAAAAGTTGCTGCGGGCTATTTTTGGTGACAAGGCGGGAGATGTCAAAGATTCCTCCCTGCGTGTTCCGCCCGGAGTAGAAGGCGTAGTAATTGATGCAAAAGTGTTTTCCAGAAAAGGTGTAGATAAGGATGAACGTTCACTTTCCATTGAAGATTTTGAAGTAGAACGTCTCCACCGCGATATGGACGATGAAATAAATTGTCTGAGAAAGGCTGTAAGGAAAGGCCTTGCCGAAATAATAGTAGGTAAAGTTGCAAAGGCACCTATCCTTGCAAAAGACGGCTCAGAATTAATCCAGAAAGGAAAGAAAATTACGAAGGAATCCATAGAGCAGGCCGGTTTTTCCTGTCTACGAGAGTACGATTATTCAACCTGGAAAAAGCAGGAAGCAGAAGTTCAAACGCTCTTCGATCGATATCGTGAGCAATCCAAAATGGTACGGAACCGTTACGAAGGTATTATCGCACGGCATCGCAAGGGTGATGATCTGCCACCAGGTGTAATCAGAATGGTTAAGGTATACGTGGCAGTGAAACGAAAACTTGCTGTCGGCGATAAAATGGCCGGCCGTCATGGCAACAAGGGTGTTGTCTCGCGTATTCTTCCTGAAGAAGATATGCCTTATTTTGCAGATGGTACACCTGTCGATATTGTATTGAATCCATTGGGTGTTCCATCTCGTATGAATGTTGGACAGGTTTTGGAATGTCACCTGGGGATGGCTGCAAAAAAACTCGGTGAACAGCTTCAGCAGCTTGCTGAACGCCTGGAATTAAAAGCTGTTAAAAGTAAATTGAAATCTATTTATTCTAAAGATGAGTACAATGAAATGACCAAGGGACACTCTGATGAAGAGCTCCTTGATATGGCAAGAAAAAGTATCGGTGGAATTCATATTGCTACACCAGTTTTTGATGGAGCCGCGGAGAGTGAAATAAGGAATATGCTTGTTGAATCTGGTTTGGATGAAACCGGGCAGTCAGTTCTTTATGACGGTCTAACCGGTGAACCTTTTGACAGGATGGTTACTGTTGGCGTTATGTATATGCTTAAACTTCATCATCTTGTTGATAACAAAATCCATGCCCGTTCAACCGGACCATACTCTCTTGTTACCCAGCAACCGCTAGGTGGTAAAGCGCAATTCGGTGGACAGCGACTTGGGGAAATGGAAGTATGGGCCATGGAGGCGTATGGTGCCGCTTATACTCTAAAGGAATTTTTAACTGTTAAAGCGGATGATGTAGAAGGCCGCACAACAATGTATGAAAATATTGTTAAAGGAAGAAATTTCCTGGAGACAGGGCTTCCTGAATCATTCCATGTTCTTGTTAAAGAGCTACAGGGATTGTGCCTGGATGTGGAGTTGTTGGACTAGTAAAAGCATGGTCTTTGAATTGAATTTGTAGTAAACGCAATGTTGTTTCTGGCAGTATGACTGCCGGTCATCAACAATATAATAAATTTAGAAAAAGGTGTTGCTGTGGAAGAACTTTTTAGCTTTTTTGCCAAAGCCAAGGCGCCTGTTAGTTTTAAGTCTGTCAGAATCTCACTTGCATCTCCAGGCAAGATACGTGACTGGTCTCATGGAGAAGTAAAAAAACCCGAGACAATCAACTACCGGACATTCAAGCCAGAAAGAGACGGCCTTTTCTGTGCTAAAATTTTTGGGCCGGTGAAGGACTACGAGTGTAATTGCGGTAAATATAAACGCATGAAGCATCGTGGCGTTGTCTGCGAAAAATGTGGAGTCGAGGTCATCCAGTCGAAGGTGCGTCGTGAGCGCCTCGGGCACATAGAACTTGCTGCTCCGGTGGCTCATATCTGGTTCCTTAAGAGTTTGCCGACAAAGATTGGTAATCTGCTTGACATGACTCTCAAGGAGCTTGAAAAGATTCTCTATTTTGAAGCTTACGTTGTTGTTACGTCTGAAGAACCCTCGCTGCCTCCAGGTACGTTGTTGAGCGAAGACAACTACCGTCAGGCTCTTGAAGAATATCCTGGTAAATTTGTCGTGGGTATTGGTGCTGAAGCTATCAGGGAGCTTCTGAAAGATCTTGATCTTGAAGTCCTTTCTGTTCAGATACGAGAAGAAATGCGCAGCACAGGTTCTGAAACAAAAAGGAACAAACTCGGCAAACGTTTGAAGGTTGTTGAAGCTTTTCGTGATTCAGGAAACCGTCCTGAGTGGATGATTCTTGAAGTAATACCGGTTCTGCCGCCCGATCTTCGTCCACTTGTACCTCTTGAAGGAGGGCGTTTTGCCACATCTGATCTTAATGACCTTTATAGGCGGGTTATCAACAGAAACAATCGGCTCAAGCGCCTGTTAGAACTTGATGCTCCGGATATCATCATCCGTAATGAAAAAAGAATGCTGCAGGAAGCAGTCGATGTTCTGTTCGACAATGGTCGTCGCGGAAGGCTGATTACGGGCCCCAACAAGAGGCCATTGAAATCTTTCAGCGACATGCTGAAAGGTAAGCAGGGGCGATTTCGACAAAACCTTCTTGGAAAACGTGTTGATTACTCCGGCCGTTCGGTAATTGTTGCTGGCCCTCATTTGCGTTTACACCAATGCGGAATACCCAAGAAAATGGCACTCGAACTCTTCAAGCCATTTATATATAACAAACTTGAGTCACTTGGGTACGTAACTACGATTAAAAGTGCCCGTAAAATGGTTGAAAAAGGGATCGATGAGGTCTGGGCAGTGCTCGAGGATGTAGTGAAAGAGTACCCAGTCATACTTAACAGGGCCCCAACCTTGCATCGCTTAGGTATGCAGGCATTTGAGGCGGTACTCATAGAAGGTAAAGCGATTCAGCTTCATCCGCTCGTATGTATGGCATTCAATGCTGACTTTGACGGTGACCAGATGGCTGTTCATGTGCCGCTCTCTGTTGAGGCGCAAACTGAAGCCAGGGTATTGATGATGTCAACCAACAACATCCTTTCCCCGGCTAACGGCGGCCCTGTAATTATCCCCACCCAGGACATCGTTCTTGGTCTTTACTATATGACCAGAGAGAAATTGATGGCAAAAGGTGAAGGCAAAATCTTTTCCTCACCCGAGGAAGCCCGGATTGCTTATGATTTTGGTGAGGCAGAGCTTCATGCAAAAGTTAAGGTGCGAATAGATGGTTTAGTTGTTGATACTACAATTGGGAGAATTCTTTTAGGTGAACTGCTGCCTGAGGGTGTACCTTTCGGTGTAGTCAACAAGGTTATGACTAAAAAAGAACTTGCCTGGCTCATTGACTATACTTACCGACAGTCAGGAACCAAAGAAACTGTAATCTTGGCTGACAGGCTCAAGGATCTCGGCTACGAATATTCTACACGAGCAGGTATATCCATCTGTGTAAATGATATGATTATTCCTGTGGATAAAGAAGATATCCTTGCAAATGCGGAAAAGGAAGTACTCGATGTTGAAGAGCAGTATACAGATGGACTGATAACCGTTGGCGAAAAATATAACAAGGTTATCGATGTATGGTCCAAAGCAACTGAGGAAGTTGCTGAGGAAATGATGAAAGAAATGAAGATTGAATACCTTCGTGACAAGGACAACAAGCTTGTTGAATCGCTCAGTTTTAATCCTGTCTTCATCATGGCTGATTCCGGCGCCAGGGGTAGTAAAGACCAGATTCGTCAGCTGGCCGGGATGAGGGGTTTGATGGCAAAACCTTCCGGTGCCATTATTGAGTCACCGATTAAGGCCAATTTCAGAGAGGGATTGGGTGTTCTGGAATATTTTATTTCAACTCACGGTGCCCGTAAGGGGCTTGCAGATACGGCCTTGAAAACAGCCAACTCTGGGTACTTGACCAGAAGACTCGTTGATGTGGCGCAGGACTCTACGATCATTGAAAAAGACTGCCAGACTCTAGACGGTATCATGGCCGAACCTCTGATGGAGGGTGGTGAAGTTATCCAGCGTGTTGGAGAGCGTATTCTTGGCAGAGTTGCCCTTGATGACATTGTTGATCCTTTTACTGGTGAGCTGCTTGTTGAGGCTGATGAACAGATTACCGAGGAAAAGGTAGAAGCAATTGAGGCTGCAGGTCTTGACAGGGTGATGATCCGGTCAGTTCTTTCCTGCCGGTCCAAACGTGGTGTATGTGCTATGTGTTATGGTCGTGACCTTGGCCGCGGTCACATGGTAAACATGGGTGAATCTATTGGAATAATAGCAGCCCAGTCTATCGGTGAACCGGGAACACAGCTTACCATGCGTACATTTCATATCGGCGGTACTGCAAGCAGAAGTGTCGAGGTTGCAGAAATTCGCACACAACATGGCGGTGAGGTAAAATTCCATGATATTCACCACGTAACAAGTGCACTTGGTAAGAAGGTTGTAATGAACAGGAACGGTGAAATAAGCATATTGAATGCTGAGGGCCGGGAACGTGAACGTTATCCTGTGAATTATGGTGCACAGCTCTACATGGATGAAGGTGAAAAGATCGAGCCAGGGACAATTATAGCTGATTGGGATCCTTACACTATTCCTATTGTTTGTGAAGTAGGTGGTACTGTCAAGTATGGAGATGTTTCTGAAGGTATTTCTATGCAAGAGAGAGTTGACCCTGTAACCGGTAAGGCCAGTAAGGTCATTGTTCAATCAAAATCCGGTGTTGACATAAACCCGCGTATTACAATTAAAGATAAGAGGGGTAGAACTCTCAAGCTGCCTAACACAGGATCGCCGGCCAGATATTCTCTTCCGGTGGGTTCCATTATCTCTGTTGATGAGGGTGAAGTTATCGAACCGGGTACCGTTGTTGGCAAGATTCCCAGGGAAACAACAAAAACAAAGGATATTACCGGTGGTTTGCCACGGGTAGCAGAACTGTTTGAAGTAAGAAAACCCAAGGATTTTGCTGTTGTAACCGAGATAGATGGGCGAGTCTCTTTCGGGAAAGATCTCAAGGGGAAACGCAGGGTTGTAGTTACTCCTGATATTGGTGATCCTAAAGAATACCTGATACCAAAGAGTAAACATGTCAGCGTTCATGAAGGAGACTATGTTAAAGCCGGTGAGCCACTGATGGACGGATCTCCGATTCCTAATGACATCCTCAGAGTTCTGGGAGTAAAAGAACTGGCAAAATTCTTAGTTAACGAGATCCAGGAGGTCTACCGACTTCAGGGTGTAAAGATAAATGATAAGCACATCGAAGTCATAGTCAGGCAGATGCTCCGGCGTGTTCAGATAACCGATGTCGGCGATTCAATTTTTATGCTGGGAGAACAGGTGGAGTGGTGGAAATTTGAAGAAGAAAATGAGCGCCTAATACAATTAAAGAAGCAACCGGCAGCAGCTGAACCGCTTCTTCTGGGTGTTACGAAGGCTTCCCTCAGCACCGATAGCTTCATTTCCGCAGCATCATTCCAGGAGACGACAAAGGTGCTTACTAATGCAGCTATGGCTGGACGTGTAGACCACCTGCGTGGCCTGAAGGAAAATGTCATTATGGGACGATTAATTCCAGCTGGTACAGGGCTGGAGAAATACAGGATTCAAAGCTCTGATTGAAACAAGAATGTTCTTGACAATTAAGAACAGTTAGATTATTAATTTCCCTTTTTTGCGGCAGTGTGCCGCAGGGGTTTTACCCGGTTTGTTATTGGTAAATTGAAAATATATTTTTACAGGAGTTGAAGTAGATGCCAACCATCAATCAACTGATTAGACATGGGCGCAAGAAGACCTTTAAGAGGAGCAATACGCCGGCTTTAAAAGGGTCTCCACAGAAGAGGGGAGTGTGCGTTCGTGTATATACAACTACTCCCAAAAAACCAAACTCAGCTCTTCGTAAAGTAGCCAGGGTGAGACTGACAAATGGGATGGAGGTTACATCCTATATACCGGGTATTGGGCACAACCTCCAGGAGCATTCAGTTGTATTAATTCGCGGTGGAAGGGTAAAGGATCTTCCAGGCGTTCGTTATCATATAATCAGAGGGACTCTGGATGCATTGGGAGTCAGTGACCGGAGGCAAGGTCGATCTAAGTATGGTGCCAAACGTCCGAAATAAGTCCGGATGATTGCTGATTTAGTTATGATTGATTTACTAGGAGACATGAAATAAATGCCAAGGCGAAAAATAATAGAAAAGCGTCCCACTCCACCGGACCCAAGATTTAAAAGTGTACTGGTGACCAAGTTTACCAATGGTATCATGGAGAGAGGGAAGAAGACCCTGGCGCAAGGTATTTTTTACGGCGCAATGGATATCATTGCTGAACGTGTAACCGAAAAAGAGCCTATCGTTGTTTTTGATGAAGCGATGGAAAAGGTACGTCCAAAGGTGGAAGTTAAGTCTCGCCGAGTTGGTGGTGCAACTTATCAGGTGCCTGTTGAAGTTCGTCCGGAACGCAGGAATGCACTTGCAATCAGATGGATTATTGATTTTGCCAAGAAACGGCCCGGCAAGACAATGTCAGAAAAGCTGGCGGCTGAACTTCTCGATGCGTTTAATAACAGAGGTGCTTCTGTAAAAAAACGTGATGATACTCATAGGATGGCAGAGGCTAATAAAGCTTTTGCGCATTATAGATGGTAGTCATTTTTTGAGCCGGTTTTTTATTTTATTTCCAGATTGACAAAATATCAGGTGTAGAGTAAAAGTCTCTTTTCCCGAGCGTAGGCACTGGCAAGCAAGTATTTTGCTGATAAGGATTAGTAACTGAAAAGATAGTAATTGAAGGAAAACAGATAGCCGTGGCTGACGATGTCTTTCTTGCCAAACTTCGCAATATAGGCATCATGGCCCATATCGATGCCGGCAAGACTACTACAACAGAAAGGATATTATTTTATACAGGTCGATCCCATAAAATCGGTGAAGTCCACGATGGTACAGCTATCATGGACTGGATGGAGCAGGAACAAGAGAGGGGTATTACAATTACCTCTGCTGCAACAACCTGCGAATGGGGCGGCTATAAAATAAATATAATAGATACACCCGGGCATGTAGACTTCACTGTTGAAGTGGAAAGATGCTTGAGGATTCTCGATGGGGCAATCGCCGTATTTTGTGCGGTGGGAGGTGTTGAGCCCCAGTCAGAAACAGTTTGGCGACAGGCGGACAATTATCGAATACCCCGTCTCGCTTTTGTAAATAAAATGGATCGAATCGGCGCTGATTATATGCGCTGTGTGGATATGATCCGTGACAGGCTTGGAGCAAATCCTCTTCCGATTGAAATTCCAATCGGTAAAGAAGATAGTTTCCAGGGCGTAATAGACCTCGTTAACGAAAAAGCTCTATACTTCGATGAAGAGTCTCAAGGTCTTAAAATCACGGAAAAGGATATCCCTGAAGGTCTCAAAGAAAAATCTACGGCCGCCCGTATGATACTCCTCGAGAAGTTGGCCGACTTCGATGAGGGGGTCATGGAAAAATTCCTTGAAGAGCAGTACGTATCTGCTGAAGAAATAAAGAGGGCGATAAGGAGCGCAACGCTGAAGTTGCAGGTTGTACCTGTACTATGCGGAAGTGCTTTTAAAAACAAAGGGGTGCAACCCCTGCTGGATGCTGTTGTTTCGTATTTACCTTCACCTTCTGATATACCTCCTGTTGAAGGCCTCAATCAGGATGGTGAAGTAGTTACTAGAAAGACGGATACATCTGAGAAATTCAGCGGACTGGCTTTTAAGCTGATGTCCGATCCCTTTGTTGGAAACTTAGCTTTCCTTCGAGTTTATTCTGGCATACTGAAGGTTGGCGGGCAGGTTTATAATCCTGTTAAGAAAAAGAAAGAAAAGATAGGCCGTATAGTAAAGCTTCACGCTAATAAGCGAGAGGAAGTAAAAGAAATTAGCGCTGGAGATATTGCAGCTGTAGTTGGTTTGCGTTTCACAACTACAGGCGACACTCTTTGCCAGAGTGGTGATAATATTCGGCTAGAAAATATAGAGTTTCCTGAACCTGTAATTGGAGTTGCAATAGAACCCAAAAGCAAAGCAGACGAGGAAAAACTCGAGGAAAGTCTAGAAAAGATTGAACGCGAAGATCCTTCGTTTAGGGTTGCCCAGGATGAAGATACCGGGCAAACGATAATTTCCGGCATGGGAGAATTACACCTGGAAATTATCGTTGATCGGCTTGTAAGAGAATTTAAAGTTGCTGCTAATATCGGTAAACCGCAGGTAGCATATAAAGAGTCAATAGAAGGGACCTCACGGGCTGAAGGCAAATTTGTTCAGCAGACCAGTGGGAAAAGTCAATATGGCCATGTATGGCTTGAACTTGAACCCTTAAATAGGGGTGAAGGTTTTAAGTTTGAAAACAAGGTGGGGGATGAACAAGTACCCGCTGATTTTTTGCAGGCCGTTGAAAAAGGAATTGAAGGCAGCCTTGATTCAGGAGCTTTAATAGGATTCCCTCTCGTTGACCTTAAAGTCAGTTTGGTTGATGGTTCTTATCACCAGGATGACTCAACCGAAATGGCATTTGGTGTTGCAGCAACGATTGCACTTCGAAAAGGTGCTTCGGAAGCAAACCCGATACTGCTCGAACCGTTGATGGCTCTGGAGGTAACAGTGCCCGAAGAGTATTTGGGTGAGGTCATGAGTGACCTTAACGGAAAACGAGCCAAAATCAATGGGATCGAGAGCAGAAATGATATACAGATTGTCAGGGCTCAGGTGCCCTTGGCAGAAATGTTTGGCTACTCGACGGATTTAAGATCCGCAACGCAGGGAAGAGCAACATTTAATATGCAGTTTTCATCCTATGATAAGGTGCCTGCACAGAAAGCAGAAAGCATTATATCAAGGATAAGAGGAATTTAAGTAACAAATAAACTTGATTTCAGGAGAATATCGCCATGTCAAAGGAGAAATTTGAGAGGACGAAACCTCACGTAAACGTAGGCACGATTGGTCATATCGATCATGGCAAGACGACATTGACAGCTGCCATAACCCGCGTTTTGTCGACCAAGGGTCAGGCCGATTTCACTGATTTCAGTGATATTGATAAGGCCCCTGAAGAAAAAGAGCGTGGTATCACCATTGCAACAGCTCATGTGGAGTATGAGACGACCGCTCGTCATTATGCTCACGTCGACTGTCCCGGCCATGCTGACTACATCAAGAATATGATCACCGGTGCAGCACAGATGGACGGCGCCATCTTAGTAGTTGGCGCGGATGACGGTCCCATGCCTCAGACCCGTGAGCATATCCTTCTTGCCCGCCAGGTAGGTGTACCTGCAATGGTCGTATTTCTTAATAAATGCGATATGGTTGACGACCCTGAGCTTATTGAGCTGGTTGATATGGAGCTTCGTGAGCTTTTAGATAAGTATGAGTTTCCTGGTGATGACACCCCGATCGTTCAGGGTAGCGCCCTGAAGGCACTTGAGAATCCTGATGACGAAGCTGCGACCAAATGCATCTGGGAGCTGATGGAGGCGATAGACACCTTCATTCCTGAGCCAAAGCGAGATGTTGATAAGCCTTTCCTGATGCCAGTCGAGGACGTATTTTCCATATCTGGTCGTGGCACAGTAGCTACCGGTCGTGTGGAACGTGGCATAATCACCGTAGGCGAGGAAGTAGAGGTAGTAGGTATAAAAGATACCGAAAAGACAACCGTAACCGGTGTTGAGATGTTCCGTAAGCTTCTTGACGAAGGACGTGCCGGAGACAATATTGGTGTTCTTCTGCGTGGAGTTAAACGTGAGGATATCGAACGTGGCCAGGTATTAGCGAAGCCAGCGAGCATCACACCTCATACGAAGTTTAAAGCGGAGTGCTATATACTGACAAAGGAAGAGGGTGGTCGTCATACTCCTTTCTTCAACGGCTACCGTCCGCAGTTTTACTTTCGAACAACCGATGTAACAGGCGTAGTGACTTTATCCGAGGGTGTTGAGATGGTAATGCCTGGAGATAACGTGACGATCGAAGGTGTTCTAATCACCCCCATCGCCATGGAGAAGGAACTTCGCTTTGCAATTCGTGAGGGCGGTCGCACGGTAGGTGCGGGCGTAATCAGCGAAATTATTGAATAGGGTAAAAGCAGAATTATGGTTACTACTGACAAGATTCGCATAAAGCTTAAGGGGTACGACCACAAACTTCTTGATTTATCAACCAAGGAGATTGTCGAAACTGCAAAAAGAACCGGTGCTAATGTTGCAGGCCCGATTCCAATGCCAACGACAATCAACAAGTTTTGTGTTCTTCGGTCCCCTCATGTGGATAAAAAATCACGTGAACAGTTTGAGATGCGGACTCACCGTCGACTTATCGACATACTGGAGCCTACTCAGCAGACAATAGATTCCTTGATGAAGCTGGAATTGTCAGCAGGTGTTGATGTAGAAATTAAACTACCGTAATTTCAAAACATATTTACTTTAATATGTTGTTTGGAAATGGTGTTTAACAATATTTATTACTGATAGAGCGGGTAAGAAAAATGCCTAACACGATGGGATTGATGGGTAAAAAAATAGGGATGACCCGAGTTTATTCGGAGCATGGGGGAGCAACTCCTGTAACAGTTATTCAGGCAGGACCCTGTGTGGTGCTCCAGAAAAAAACTGTGGCAAAAGAAGGTTATAACGCTGTTCAGCTGGGTTTTTCCTCAAAGAAGGATAATCGGTTGAACAAACCTGAATCCGGACATGCAAAATCTGCTGATAAAGGTGGTTTTTACCATATCAAGGAATTCCGCGTAGATGACCCGGATAACTATGAACTGGGGCAGGAAATTGGTATTGCTGATTTGTTTAAGGTCGGTGATCTTGTTGATGTAAATGGCAGAATGAAGGGTCGAGGTTTTCAGGGTGTCATTAAACGTCACGGGTTTGCTGGTGGTCCTGCCGGCCATGGTTCTAAGCATCACAGAGCCCCGGGTTCAATTGGTTGCAGTGCCTGGCCGAGTCGCGTAATCAAAGGAAAGAAAATGCCCGGCCATATGGGTACAAATGTAGTGAACAAGAAGAATTTAACTGTGATTGATATTCGTGAAGAGGACGGCATTATGCTGGTTAAGGGCAGTGTTCCCGGTTCCAAGCAAGGCCTACTGCAGATCTTTACCAAGTAACAGTCAGAATAAACAATAATAGCGGTAAACTGAGGAGACCTCACAAAATGGCAGTATCAGCGATTTATAACACCGGCAATAAAAAAGTCGGCGAGGTTGAATTAAATGAATCACTGTTTGGGCTTACTGTAAAGCCCCATATTCTTCATGACATAGTGAAGATGCAGCTTGCTAATCGTAGAGCTGGAACAGCATGCACAAAAACAAGATCGGAGATCAGGGGTAGTGGTGCTAAGCCTTATCGCCAGAAGGGTACTGGACGCGCAAGAGCAGGTACCAGAAAATCCCCATTGTGGAGAAGTGGTGGTACAGTTTTTGGACCAAAGCCTCGAGATTACAGTTTGAAATTTCCTAAAAAGTTAAGAAGGCTGGGTCTGTGCATGGCACTAAGTGCCAGATTTTCTGAAGAGAATCTGCTCGTGCTTGATGAGTTTCAAATGGAAGGAATCAAAACCAAGAATTTTCTTGATGTTATGGAGATTCTGAAAATAGACAACGGACTGATTGTTGTTCCTGAAAAGGACGAGATTCTGGAGAAGTCATCAAGAAATATACCTGGTTTCAAAGTTCTTCCTGTCGAAGGACTGAATGTATATGACGTGTTGCATCACCATCGGCTTGTGGTGCTAAAGTCTTCACTGGACAAGCTGGAAGAGAGGTTGTTGTCATGAATAATCTTTACGGTGTTATTAAAGGGCCGTGCCTTACTGAAAAAGGTGACCAGCTTCAGGAAAATTACGGCACAGTAGTTGTTAAGGTCGATACCAAAGCTAACAAGAAAGAGATTAAAGAAGCTGTTGAGCAGTTTTTTAATGTCAAGGTATCGAACGTTCGAACTGTTAATGTTCATGGCAAACAGAAACGTGTTGGTAGGAATATCGGCCGTACCTCTGATTGGAAAAAAGCATACATAACCTTATCTGAAGGAAAAATAAACTTTCTGGAAGATTTGTAACAGAATGCATGCAATTTATGATGTGTTCGAGGCTGTAGCAGCCGTTCTTTAATTCATAAGAATTTGAGTGTTTGAAAAAAACGGGGTTTCAAATGGCTATAAAAACCTATAAACCGACATCACCAGGTAAGCGTAATCAGGTATCGATTGTAAATCCTGAGTTGTCGAAAAAAGCACCTGAAAAAAGTCTCTTAAGGCCTCTTTCGAAGTCAGGAGGTCGGAACAATCTTGGGCGTCTGACTGCAAGACACAGAGGTGGTGGTCATAAGAGGAAGTATCGAGTTGTTGACTTTAAACGAAACAAAGTTAATATACCTGCCCGCGTGGCTTCAATTGAATATGACCCAAACCGTTCAGCAAATATTGCGCTGCTAAAATATATTGACGGTGAAAAAAGCTATATACTTTCTCCGGTAGGTATCAAAGTGGGTGATACTGTCGAGGCCGGAGATAATGTCGATATTAAAGTTGGGAACTGCCTTGAGATGGGAAATATCCCTCTGGGAACAATCATTCACAACATTGAAATGAAAATAGGTAAAGGTGCTCAGATGGTTAGGAGTGCCGGAACTTCAGCTCAGCTTATGGCAAAAGAAGGTAATTATGTTCTCGTTAAGTTGCCTTCCGGAGAAGTAAGGCGTTTTCATAGAAAATGCCGGGCTTGTATCGGACAAATTGGCAATACCGAGCATGATCGTCAGAAGCTTGGCAAAGCAGGCCGCAAACGTTGGCAGGGTAAAAGACCACATGTACGCGGTGTTGCAATGAACCCTGTTGACCATCCTATGGGCGGTGGTGAAGGAAAAAGTTCTGGTGGTCGTCACCCCTGTACACCTTGGGGTGTTCCGACTAAGGGATATAAGACGAGGCGCAGAAAAGCCTCTGATAGAGATATAGTTAAGAAAAGGTCATAGACTGCTGAGGGGGAATCAAAGTGTCTCGTTCTATAAAAAAAGGCCCATTTATTGATGGGCACCTGGAAAAGAAAGTTCTGAAAGCTAAAGAGACCAACTCTAGGAAAGTAATTCAAACATGGTCAAGACGATCGGACATCGTCCCTGACATGATTGGTCTTACTTTTGCGGTTCATAATGGCAAGAAGTTCATTCCAGTTTTTGTAACAGAGAATATGGTTGGACATAAGCTGGGAGAATTTTCCCCAACCCGCACTTTCTATGGTCACGCGGGTGACAGGAAAGTTAAGAAATAAGAAAATAGCCGTAACGAAAAGGAGTATTACGCCATGGAATCTAAGGCGGTTGCCCGTTTTATAAGAATTTCTCCACAGAAGGCAAGGCTTGTAGCCGACGTTGTTCGAGGCCAGGATGTCGAGAAAGCGATCAATACACTTCGTTTCATGCCTAAAAAGGGTGCTAGGATTATTCGTAAAGTCATTGAGTCTGCCGTTGCAAATGCCAGCCAGAACGAGACTATTGATGTTGATACACTTTATGTCAAAAAAATAAATGTTGATGGCGGGCCAATGCTAAAGAGGATGAGACCTCGGGCGATGGGACGTGCTACCAAAATTTTAAAAAGGACAAGTCATATTACTGTTGTTCTTGAAGAACAATAAGAACGATATGAATAAGATTTTAGTGGCTTGATTGAAAAAAAATCAACCAAATTCGATGGAGGAATATTTTGGGCCAGAAAGTTAATCCGATCGGACTCCGACTTAATATAACACGTACGTGGGAGTCAATATGGTTTGCAGATAAGGATTACGCTAAGAATCTTCTCGAAGATCAGAAGATCAGGACGTACCTCAAGAAAAGGCTTTATCATGCAGGGATCTCAAAGATAAATGTTGAGAGAACAGGTGAAAAAGTAAAAGTAAAGCTTCATACTGCACGTCCAGGCATTGTTATTGGCAAAAAAGGCGTAGAGATAGAGGCCCTTAAAGATGAGCTCGACAAGGTTACTACCCGAGAATGCGTCATCGATATTCAGGAAGTAAGAAGGCCTGAAGCTGATGCACAGCTTGTTGCTGAAAATGTTGCTATGCAGCTTGAACGTCGTGTTGCCTTCAGAAGAGCCATGAAAAAGTCTGTGAATACAGCATTGCGGTTTGGTGTAAAAGGAATTAAAATCTCCTGTTCCGGTCGCCTAGGAGGTGCTGAAATGGCACGCCGTGAATGGTACCGTGAGGGTCGTGTACCTTTACATACCTTAAGGGCGGACATTGACTACGGTGTTGCCGAAGCGAAAACGACTTATGGAATTATTGGGGTTAAAGTCTGGATTTTTAAAGGTGAGATTCTGTCCGACTCTGAAATGGAAGAATAATGTTGATTAGGGTTCCGGAAGAACTCCAGCAGTATATATACGAGGTTTAACGATGCTCAGTCCTAAAAAGGTAAAACATAGAAAACAGATGAAAGGCCGTATGCGGGGAAAGGCATACAAAGGGTCGACTATCAATTTTGGTGATTACGCCCTTAAAGCTGTTGAATGCGGCCGTATAACTTCGCAGCAAATTGAGGCTGCACGTATTGCTATTAACAGGACAGTTAAGCGTGGTGGTCAAATGTGGATCAGGATTTTTCCTGATAAACCGTTGACCAAAAAGCCTGCTGAAACCAGGATGGGTAAAGGTAAGGGTAGCCCTGAACTTTGGGTGGCGCCAATTAAGCCAGGCCGAATCTTGTATGAATTGAAAGGGGTTGATGAGGAACTTGCTGTAAAAGCATTAAGGCTAGCCGGTAACAAACTCCCCTTTGCAACTAAAGTGATTTTAAGGAGAACGAGTTTATGAAAGCCCATGACTTTCGCAAGAAAATAAGCGAAATGAGCGATAAAGAGCTCGTTGCCCAGGAACGCGATCTACGTGAGGATTTTTTCAAGTTAAAGTTTCAGCACGGTGTTCGTCAGATTGAGAATACAGGTAAATTACGGGAGATACGCAAGAATATCGCTCGTGTTAAAACGGTGATGAGTTCCAGGCAGAAGTAACTTGTTATTTTTAATAATTGTACACTAACTCAAAGTTACAAATGGTAGTTGATATATGAGCGAGACGATAAAAGCAAAGAAAACGAGAGTTGGATCAGTAGTTAGCGATAGTATGGATAAAAGTGTGGTAGTCAAAGTTGAACAAACGGTACGCCACAAATTTTATGGGAAGTATATCCGTCGGCATGTGAAGTATATGGCAGATGACCCAGGTAACAATTGTAAAGTGGGTGATCGAGTCATGATAGAGGAATGCCGTCCGTTGAGCAAGAGAAAGCGTTGGCGCATTCGATCTATTATTGAGCAAGCCGTTTAGCATTTTTTTGTAACAGCATCCGGATATTTGATTTTATTAGTGGTTTAATTCGAGCCGTTGTAAAAAGTTAAGGTTATTCGATACGGCGTTTTTGGGTGGAGCTATGATACAAACCGAAACAGTTCTTAATGTGGCAGATAATTCAGGAGCCAAGAAAGTCCTTTGTATACGTGTTCTCGGTGGAACGAGACGCAGATACGCCAGGATTGGTGATATAATTGTTGTAACAATAAAAGAGGCCATACCTCATGCCAAGGTGAGCAAGGGCGATGTGATGAGAGCTGTTGTTGTCCGCACGGCAAAGGAATTCAAGAGGATGGATGACACAACGTGCAAGTTCGATGAAAATGGTGCCGTGTTATTATCTGCTACCGGGGAACCTGTTGGTACCCGTATTTTCGGTCCGGTAGCAAGAGAGTTACGGACAAAAGGGTTCATGAAGATTATCTCTCTGGCCCCTGAGGTTCTTTAGGAAATCGAAGATATGTGCTGAGGGTATCTCACCTCGGTTAATATTGATGATATTATACTGCAGATTCTGATTTACAAGGTCGTACTGCTGGAGACAGATAAGATGCAACAAGGAAAAAATTACTTAAGGGTCAATGATCAGGTTGAAGTTATATCCGGTAAAGATAAAGGCCGGGTCGGCAAGATTTTAAAAATTGTCAACAAGACCAATAAGGCTGTTGTTGAGCGGGTTAATATGATCAAGCGCCATACGAAACCAACGGCAGCTGATCAGCAGGGTGGTATTATTGAAAAGGAAGCCCCTATTCATGTTTCAAACCTGATGCTGGTGTGTTCGAAATGCACTAAAACTGTACGAATAGCCAACAAGACTTTGGATGATGGCTCAAAAGTACGAATTTGTAAAAAGTGTGATGAAACAATTGAGTCCAAGGCCTAAGCAGTTAGCGTTTCGCTATAGGAGAAAATAGATGGCAGAATTGAAAGAGTTTTACAAGAAAGAATGTATCCCCCAGCTTATGCAGGAGTTTGGGTACAAAAATGTGATGGAAGTCCCAAAGCTGGAAAAGATCGTTCTTAACATGGGCTTAGGTGAAGCTGTACAAAATCCAAAAATTATTGACGTTGCAGCGAACGAACTTACTACAATTGCAGGGCAAAAGGCTGTTGTTACCAAGGCAAAAAAGTCTATAGCAAGTTTTAAACTGCGTCAAGGGATGCCCATTGGTTGCAGGGTCACTCTGCGCAAAGAAATGATGTACGATTTTTTCAGCAAACTCGTAAATATTGCTCTTCCGCGCGTTCGTGACTTTAGAGGTCTCTCTCCGAAAATGTTTGATGGAAGAGGTAATTTTGCTATGGGAGTACGTGAGCACATTATTTTTCCTGAAATTGACTATGATAAAGTTGATAAAATAAAGGGATTAAATATCGCCATCACAACCTCGGCCAAAAGTGATGATGAAGGACGTTTCCTGCTCAAGATACTGGGAATGCCTTTTCGTAAATAATACATATATTAATGGGAGTTTCCTTTCCTGTTCATTAATCAGGACGGGCAATATTTTTGTTAGCTGTTGAAAAAGTAAAAGTCCAGGGAGGATGAGTTGGCTAAGAAATCTTTGATTGCAAAAAGCAACCGGAAACCTAAGTTTCAGGTTCGTGCATATAATCGGTGCCCACTTTGCGGCAGATCTCGAGCTTTTATTAGAAAGTTTGGTATTTGCAGGCTCTGTTTTAGAAGTATGGCTTCTAAAGGTGAAATTACGGGTGTAATAAAATCAAGTTGGTAATTTGTGCGAATACATCTGTAGGATGACCGGATTATTTTTTTGTAATGATTTGGAAAGCATAACGGATGCTGCGCACAGTTGTAAATGAGCGGTTAAAAATATGGCAAGGAGTTAAACCAGATGTCGATGAGCGATCCCCTGGCAGATATGCTGACCAGGATCAGAAATGCTGGGATGGTAAGGTTCACTACCGTTGATATACCATTGTCGAATTTGAAAGTAAGTGTAGCCAAGGTATTAAAAGAAGAGGGCTATATAATTGACTATCACATTCTGCAGGAAGGTGTTCAGGGTACACTTAGAATTGAGCTTAAATACGGTCCGAATAATGAGAATGTTCTTAGTGGTCTTCGCCGTGTAAGCAAGCCCGGACTTCGGAAATATGTAAAGTCGGACAAAATTCCAAAAGTGATGAGTGGACTCGGAGTATCTATTCTTTCAACTTCCAAAGGTGTTATCACAGATCGAGAAGCCAGAAAGCTTCAGGTTGGTGGCGAAATTCTTTGTGAAGCCTGGTAATAATCGAGGTATCCAGTAGCATAATTTGGAGGATATTATGTCCAGAATTGGTAATAAGCCTATTGAATTACCCAAAGGGGTAAAGGTTGATATAAAAGGTGCTCATGTAAAGGTGACTGGCCAGAAGGGTACGCTTGAAAGAGATATCTGTTCACATGTCGGTATCAATGTTGAAGGTGATAACCTGACATTAACAACTAGTGATGAAAGTAAAAAGACCATTGCACTAAAGGGTTTAACCAGATCACTTGTAAATAATATGGTCATAGGCGTAAACAGCGGGTTTCAGAAGAAACTTGTTATTGAAGGTGTCGGCTACCGAGCTGATGTGCAGGGTTCAGGGTTGACACTCAATGTCGGATTTTCAAATCCGATTGTTTTTGATCTGCCAAAAGGTGTTAAAGCTCAAGTTGATAAATCAAACACAATAACACTTGAATCTATTGATAAAGAACTTTTGGGTCTAACCGCAGCTCAGATTCGCTCAATTCGAAAACCTGAACCATACAAAGGTAAAGGTATTCGTTATGAAGATGAGCATATAGTGAGGAAAGTAGGTAAGTCCGGAGCCAAGTAAAACATTAAGGACTATTAAGGACAACTAGTACAACCTGGTAGCTTCAGGATTACTATTAAGCATGACTTAACAGGTAATTATAATGTCAAAGACAAATACTAAAAGTGTTGCACGTCAGAAACGCATTAAGCGGATCAGGAAAAAGATTACCGGCAGTGCAGAAAGACCACGTCTGCGTGTTTTTAAAAGTGCAAGGCACATCTATGCGCAGGTGATTGATGATGTTGCGGGTAAAACTTTATTGACGGTCTCTTCATTAAATAAAGACATCATGGCCGGTGACGAAAAAGGCAAATGCACTGTTGCACAAAAGGTGGGCAAGCAGCTTGCTGAAAAAGCTAAAGCTGCTGGCATTGAAAGTGTGATTTTTGATCGTGGCGGCTACATTTATCATGGACGTGTAAAGGCATTATCAGATGGCGCCAGAGAAGGTGGCCTTGTATTTTAAATATACTTTTTCGAATGAGTTGAAGAAAATTTCATAATTGATTTTGGGGGTGTGTCTTGGCGGAAATCAGACGCGGAAAAAGCGAAAACGCAACTGAACTGATAGAAAAGATTGTACATATTAACAGGGTAGCCAAGGTTGTTAAAGGTGGCCGACGTTTCAGTTTCAGTGCAATAGTTGTAATTGGTGATGGCAAAGGTAAGGTAGGCTATGGCTTGGGAAAAGCCAATCAGGTCCCTGAGGCAATTCGCAAGGGTGTTGAAAGGGCTCGTAAGGATATGAAGTCAGTATCTCTTACCGAAACAAGCATCCCGCACGAGATAAAAGGTAAGTTTGGTGCAGGTCTTGTTTTACTGAAACCTGCTTCTGCAGGTACAGGTGTTATCGCCGGAGGTGCGGTTCGCGCCGTTCTTGAGGCAGCCGGAGTTCAAAATGTTTTGACCAAATGTATAGGATCCCACAACCCTCATAATCTTGTTAAGGCAACCATGGAAGGACTCCGCAGGCTTAGAAGTGCTGAGCAGATAGCTTCACTTCGAGGAAAAACAGTAGATGAGGTAGTTGCCTAGCAACGTTTACATCTACGAAAAATTTTGATGAAAAGCTTGGGTGGAATTCCTGCATGATGCAGGAGAATATTCTCAAATGTAATTACTCACATGACCTAAGTATATATAAAGAATTTACGGCACATAGGTAATGAAATGGGCGAAAATATTAAATGTACCTTAACCAGAAGCATGATTGGCAGCACCAAAAAAATAAGAGCTACTCTTATCGGGTTGGGGCTTACCAAGCGTCATAAAACCGTTGTCCGCAAGGATACGCCTGAAATCAGAGGGATGTTGAGAAAGGTACAGCATCTTGTCACGGTTGAGGAGGAATAATCAAATGCAGACCTTAAGTAATCTATCCCCAAAGGCGGGCTCGACACGCGAAAGAAAGAGAATCGGTCGTGGGCAGGGTTCAGGCCGAGGGAAAACTGCAACACGTGGTCACAAAGGATACAAATCCAGATCTGGCAGCGGAGTAAAGCCTGGATTTGAGGGTGGCCAGATGCCTCTTCAGCGCCGTCTGCCCAAAAGAGGTTTTAATAATAATTTCAGGAAAGAATTTGCTATTGTTTCGCTGAAGGACCTTGAAAGATTTGAAGCTGGTACTAAGATTGACCGGCACGTCTTAATTGAAGCTGGACTTGTGAGTTCTCGAGACAAACGGGTCAAAATCCTGGCTAATGGCGAAATAAGTAAGTCTTTAACAGTCTCAGTTGATAAGGTGAGCGGTTCAGCTCGCCAGAAGATTGAAGCAGCCGGTGGAGCTGTTGAGGAAAAATAGATGATCGGTGGGTTCAGGAATACAGCCAACATCCCGGAACTTAGAAGACGCCTAATCTTTACTTTTTTGATGCTGGCGGTCTACAGAGTAGGTGTCCAGATTCCAACTCCTGGAATAAACGGCGAAGCCCTATCCGCTTTTTTTGCTAAGAATGCCAGTACGTTATTTGGTATGTTCAATATGTTCTCCGGAGGGGCACTTGAAAATTTTTCAATTTTTGCCCTGGGGATCATGCCATATATTAGTGCCTCAATTATCATTCAGCTGTTGACTGTTGTAATTCCTCAGCTTGAAGCTTTATCCAAAGAGGGTGAATCCGGGCGGCGAAAAATTACCCAGTACACCCGTTATGGTACTGTCGCTCTAAGTATTATTCAGGGACTTTTTATCAGTGTAGGCCTTGAGGGAATGACAGGGCCTGCAGGTGAAGCCATTGTTCTTGTTCCTGGTTGGAGCTTCAAACTGATGACAATGCTTACTCTTACTTCAGGTACTGCATTTATCATGTGGCTTGGAGAGCAGATGACGGAACGAGGTATCGGTAATGGCATCTCTTTGATCATTTTTGCGGGTATTGTAGCGAGAATGCCTGCAGCTATAGTGAACACTTTTCAAATGGTCGGTGCAGGAGAAATGAATGTCCTCTTCCTTATTTTTCTGTTGGCCATGATGGTTGTAGTTATTGGAGTAATCATATTTTTTGAAACTGCCCAGAGACGCATTCCGATACAGTATGCTAAACGTGTTGTCGGCCGTAGAGTATATGGTGGTCAAAGCTCACATTTGCCATTGAAAATTAATATTTCAGGTGTCATTCCTCCGATTTTTGCCTCGTCTATAATGATGTTTCCGGCAACCGTCGGAGGTTTTATTAATATTGATTGGGTGCAGCGTGTTTCGGCTGCTCTAAATCCAGGAACGGTTTATTATTATCTACTTTATGTCGGATTTATTGTTTTCTTCTGTTTCTTTTACACGGCGGTAACCTTTAATCCGGTCGATGTTTCTGAAAATCTGAAGAAAAACGGAGGATTCATTCCAGGTATTCGCCCTGGAAAGAAAACCTCTGATTTTATTGACAAAGTTTTAACTCGACTGACAGTAGTTGGGGCAATTTATGTAAGTGTTGTATGCGTGTTGCCTACAGTTCTCATCAGTAGGTTTAATGTGCCTTTTTATTTCGGAGGCACAGCACTTCTTATTGTCGTTGGGGTTGCTATTGATACTATTGCGCAAATTGAATCCCACATGGTGATGCGTAATTACGAGGGATTTATGAAAAAAGGGAGAATTAAAGGGCGCAGATAATCTTCATTCAGTTTGGCTTACAAATATTGCCTTCCAGGGTGTAACCACAGAACAAAATGAAGAATAACCAAAAACTTATCACCCTGAAAACACCGGCCGAGATTGAAATCATGCGCCAAGCCAACAAGATTGTGGCAGAAACGCTAATTTTTCTTCGAAGCAAAATGGTGCCTGGAGTAACTACCTGGCAGCTTGATAACTGGGTTGAAGATATAGCAGCAGAAAGAGGAGCACAACCAGCTTTTAAAGGATATCACGGATTCCCAAACAGCCTTTGTGTTTCCCTGAATGAACAGGTTGTTCATGGAATACCCTCAAGGAAGGTTGTTTTAAAAGAGGGAGACATCGTCAGTGTTGATTTTGGTGTTTTATATAAAGGTTTTTATGGCGATGCGGCGATAACTCATGCTGTTGGTGAAGTCGAAGAGAAAACACGGAAATTACTGAAAGTTACAGAAGAATCACTATATAAAGGGATTGAGAAAGCTTTAGTCGGCAACCGTGTGAATGATATTTCGAAAGCTGTCCAAATACATGTGGAACAGTATGGATTTTCAGTTGTAAGACAGTTTGTCGGACATGGGATAGGTTCTCAACTGCACGAAGGACCCGAGATACCAAACTATTCTGTTGGGGGACAGTCCCCGAGGTTACTTCCGGGCATGGTGCTGGCCATTGAACCGATGGTTAATTTAGGCACTTATGAAGTTAAAGTGTTGAAGGATGGCTGGACAGTAGAAACTTGTGATCGTTCTCCATCAGCTCATTTTGAGCATTCTGTAGCAATTACAGAGGATGGGCCGGTTATTTTAAGTGAGAGCGTGTAATTTTTTTTTTAATTAAAATTAAACTTCTGTTATTAAGTTGATTTTTAGTTTATAATAAACGGTTTTCGGCCTGCAGCTGACATGTTTCATGTGCTAATAAAGCGCAGGCATAGATGAATATTTAAAAGGATTGTTCTATGGCGAAAGAAGAGGCTATTCAGGTTGAAGGTACTATCATTGAACCTTTGCCAAACGCTATGTTTCGAGTTGAACTTGAAAATGGTCATAAAGTACTCGCTCATATATCCGGTAAGATGAGAATGCATTTTATCAAAATTCTTCCTGGAGATCAGGTAACAGTTGAATTATCACCTTATGATCTATCCCGTGGAAGGATTACATTCCGTGCGAAGAGTAAATAATAACTCAATAATATTTACTAATCCGGTTTCTAATTAGTTAGGTGATTCAGATGAAAGTACGATCTTCGGTAAAGAAAATTTGCAGTTACTGCAAAGTCTATAAAAGAAATGGTGTGGTAAGGGTTTCCTGCAAGATCAAAAAACATAAGCAGCGTCAGGGTTAATAACCGCGCTTAAGCTATATTTCAGATGGAGGTAGAGAGTCTTGGCACGAATAGCAGGTGTTGATTTACCGAAGAGCAAACATATGGAAATTGCTCTAACCTATATACATGGTATTGGGTTATCTTCGGCTAGAAAAGTTCTGGATAAGGCAAAAATCGCCTATGACATGAACAGTGACGATCTCACTGATAACGATGTTGCAAATATCAGGAAGATACTTGAAGATGGATACAGAGTTGAGGGTGATCGTCGCCGAGAGGTGTCCATGGATATCAAGAGATTGATGGATCTCGGTTGTTACCGTGGTCTCAGACATAGAAAAGGGTTGCCATGCCGTGGGCAAAGAACCAGCACAAATGCTCGGACCCGTAAAGGGCCCAGACGTGGAGCAGGAGTTCGCAGGCGGTAGTTATATTAGCTTGCTGAATGCAAAATTATAATGAATTAGGTTTTGTTTTTTAAAACTATAGTAGAAAAGTTTTCAGGAGATATTAATGGCCAGTCCAAAGAAAAGTGTAGGGCGTGTTAAGAGAAAAGAAAAAAAGAATATTCCAGAAGGAATCGTTCATATCTACTCTACATTCAACAATACAATCATCACGTTTGCGGATAAGCAAGGTAATGTAATTTCTTGGTCAAGTGCTGGATGTCTGGGTTTTAAAGGTTCCAGGAAGAGCACTCCATTTGCAGCACAGAATGCCGTGTCCGAAGCGGCAACCAAAGCAATGGACCATGGGTTGCGAAAAGTTGAGGTCCGTGTGAAAGGGCCTGGGCCTGGTCGAGAAGCAGCTTTGAGGGCTCTTCAGGTAGCGGGGCTCGATGTTAGCCGCATTTGCGATGTCACACCCCTGCCACACAATGGTTGCAAACCTCCAAAGCGCAGAAGAGTTTAGCAACCTGCTTTGTTTCTTTGGTTTTGTTTTTATAAAGTAAAAAACTGATTAATATTAATTCATCACTTCAATTGATTTTTTTGAAGGAGGTTTAAATTGGCAAGATATACAGGCGCTTCCTGCAGGCAATGCCGGCGCGAAAATCTAAAATTGTTTCTCAAGGGAGACAGGTGTTATTCAGATAAGTGCTCTATTGAAAGGAGGGCATACGCTCCCGGCCAGCATGGACAACAGAGATTTAGAAAAATGTCCGACTATGCTGTTCAGCTACGTGAAAAGCAGAAGGTAAAGCGAATTTACGGTATGCTTGAAGGTCAATTCAGGAGATACTTTGAAATGGCTGACATGGCTAAAGGGGTAACAGGTGAAAATCTGCTGAATCTTCTCGAGAGAAGACTTGACAACACCCTATACCGCCTGGGTTTTGCCGGCTCCAGATCGCAGGCAAGGCAAGTAGTCAAGCATAAGCATATTCTTGTAAATGGAAAGAAAGTAAACATTCCTTCCTACTTCGTTTCTGAAGGTGATGTAATAAGTGTGAAAGAATCAAGTAGAAAACACGCAGAGATTATAGAAAATTTAGAAGCGGTAGAAAGACGTGGTGTTCCGAGTTGGCTTGAGCTTGAAAAAGACAAATTTCAGGGAACGGTAAAATCCATGCCTGAACGTCAAGAAATAACAATGCCGATTCAGGAACAGTTGATTGTCGAACTATACTCCAAATAATTAGAAATGGGAAAAGAACAGACTATGACACACGATTTAATTGAGGAAACTCCCTTCTATAGAAATTGGTGTGAATTGATTCAGCCTGACCGTCTTGAAGTTGACAAGGGATCGCATACCGAATCATATGGTAAGTTTGTATGTCAGCCTCTGGAACGAGGCTTTGCTACAACTATCGGCAACTCCATGAGGCGTATTCTCCTATCATCCATTCAAGGTGCAGCAATTACTTCTGTTAAAATTGATGGTGCTCTCCATGAATTTTCAACAATATCTGGAATCATGGAGGATGTAAATGAGATCATCTTGAATCTTAAAGAAGTTCGTCTCAAGTTGAACACGGCTGACTCAAGGGTTGTAAAAATTGAAAAATCTGGACGAGGTTCAGTAACTGCCGGGGATATTATAAGTGATGGATCTGTAGAGATCATGAATCCCGATAAGCACATCTGCACAATCTCCGGCGATGGAAAATTTTCTGCTGAACTCGAAGTTCAATGGGGTAAGGGGTATAAACCTGCCGAGAAAAATAAAACTGAGGACCAGGCAATCGGGGTTATTCCAATTGATGCTATTTTTACTCCGATCAAGAAGGTTCAGTATATAGTCAGTCAGGCTAGAGTCGGTCAGCAGACAGACTTTGATAAACTGACTATTGAAATCCATACAGACGGCAGTGTTAAGCCTGAAAATGCTCTTGCCTATGCTGCAAAAATCTATAAAGAGCATATGACGATGTTCATCAACTTCGATGAAGAGAAAGCAGAACCAGAGATTGAGCAACCTGAAGAAGATGAAACACCACCATTGAATGAGAATCTCTATAGAACTGTTGAAGATCTCGAACTCTCAGTACGCTCAGCCAACTGCCTAAAGAATGCCGATATCAATTATATTGGTCAATTGGTACAAAGAACTGAAGCCGAAATGCTTAAAACAAAAAACTTCGGCAGGAAGTCATTGAATGAAATTAAACAACTTCTCGCCCAGATGGATCTGAGCCTGGGTATGAAAATAGAGGGTTGGGAACCACCCGCACCTGCTGCGAAAAACGACGAAGAGAACAGTTAATCGAGGTTTGACCGATGAGACATAGAAAAGCTGGAAAAAAGCTTGGACGTACAAGTTCACACCGTAAAGCAATGATGAGGAACATGGTTACATCATTGCTGGAACATGAAAGGATTGTAACAACAACACCGAAGGCGAAAGAGGTGCGCAAGATAGCTGACAAAATGATCACTCTTGCAAAAAGAGGAGACTTGCATGCCCGTCGTCAGGCTCTGGCCTACATTAAGGACAAAAAAGTTGTTTCCAAACTGTTCGATCAGTTGAAAGACGAATATATTGACCGTAATGGTGGATATACACGTATTATTCGTACCGGAAACCGGCTAGGTGATGCAGCACCTATGGCAATTCTTGAGTTGGTTAATTATTCAGAAGAAACAGATGAGGCCCAGGTCACTAATTGATATTAGCTAATTCATCTGATTGATTTGGTTTTGCAAAAGCTGGTATGAAGCAGGATAATCATACCGGCTTTTTTGTTTGTAGCAATTTAACGGAATTTTCATGACATGAATGACAAAATAGAACAGCAGAAGCAGTTTCCGGATGGAATGGTACCGCTTGGTAAATCTACCTTCAGTTTTGCATGCCATGAAGGCTGTGGCTGCTTTACCAGTTGTTGTCGTAAGCTGGACATGTTCCTTTACCCTTATGATATTATCCGTTTAAAAAACAGCATAAAAACACATTCAGAACAATTCTTGCAGCGCTATACCCGCCTTGCTCAGGGTACTCACCCCTTTTTTCCCGCGGTTATGATGAAAATGGCTGAAAATGATGAGCGTACCTGTCCTTTTCTCGAGGAATACGGTTGTGCCGTATATAAGGATCGGCCTTCAGCCTGTCGAACATATCCTCTTGAACGTGCTGTTGATCGAACAGTTAAGGGGGGACGGCCAAAAGAATATTATTTTCTTACCAAGCATTCTTACTGTTTGGGACATAATGAGAATAAAGAATGGGTTACCAATAAATGGCTCCGCGACCAACAGATGCTGGAATATAATACAGTCAATGATCTTTGGTCTGAGATCGATACAATATTTTCCCACAACCCGTGGCAGGGTGAAGGAGCGGCAGGACCTAAACAGCAGTTGGCTTTTATGGTTTGTTACAACATTGACGGATTCCGTGCTTTTGCTGAACAATCAGATCTTTTGAGTCAGTTTAAGCTCGATAAGTTCAGAGCAAGGATGATCGCCATAGATGATGAGGCACTTTTGAAATTTGGCTTTGACTGGCTTAAATTTGTACTAACAGGCAAGGGCCTCATACGCCGACGATAACCTTTGATCGGAAACATGCCTTTCGCTTGCAAAAAGTACTTACGAATGGTATAAAATTTAGATTTTTTTATTTTAAAACGGGGGGCTTTGTGCTCCTACTACACACATCCCTGAAAAAATCTCCTTTGGTGCCCCTTCAAGTGGGTCGGAGTATGGGATGGAGGAAAAACCATAAACGGAGGATAGGAAAGTGGCTAACGCAACAATGAAACAAATGCTTGAGGCCGGTCTGCATTTCGGTCACCAGACACGGCGATGGAATCCCAAAATGAAGCCCTATATATATGGGCCGAGGAATGGGATTTATATCATTAACCTTGACAAAACAATGACCTTTTTCAATAGTGCTTACGATTTTATTGAAAGCACAGCAGCGAAAGGTGGAAATATTTTATTTGTTGGAACCAAACGCCAGGCGCAGGACATCATCAAGGAAGAAGCAACACGGTGTGGAATGTTTTTTATAAATCATCGTTGGCTTGGAGGGACTCTCACCAATTACCAGACCATAAAAAAAGGTATTGAACGTCTAAAGAGCATTGAAGCAATGCAGGAAGACGGTTCCATCAGCCGATTCCCAAAAAAAGAAATACTGCTAATGGAAAAGGAAAGGGTAAAATTAGATCGTAATATTGGTGGTATTAAATTGATGAGAAGCCTTCCATCAGCAGTATTTGTTGTAGACCCCAATAAAGAGGTTATTGCGGTTAATGAAGCGCGTACTCTAAATATACCAGTTATTGCTCTTGCAGATACCAATTGTAACCCAGATGGTCTGGATTACATAATTCCCGGCAATGACGATGCCATCCGGGCAATTCGTTTGATCACATCTAAAATGGCAGATGCAGCTTTAGCAGGAAAAGCAAAGGCTGGTGATGAGGAAGCTGTCACTGAAGAAATGGTTGCAACAATGGAAGCGACTGATGAAGGACAGACAGAAAACATAGATGAAGAACATACAGAAAATATAACTGACGAAAGTGAAGCCGATCAAAAAGAAGAGGAGTAATTATAATACCAAAGTTGAATGCTTACTATTTTTCAACTTTTTCGGCTTGGCATCCCGTAAGAAATATCAGTGGAAATTGTTTTTGTAATAAAGTGATTCTGTGGGGAAGAAGGTTTTTTCGCAGAATTAAGTATAAGGAGAAACAGGAAGTGAAAATTACTAGCCAGATGGTAAAAGAACTCCGCGATAAGACAAATGCGGGGATGATGGACTGTAAAAAAGCCCTCAACGATACGGGCGGAGAATTGGAAAAAGCCATTGATCTGCTGAGGCAAAAAGGTCTAGCCGTCGCCCAGAAAAGAGCAGGTCGAGCTACCAGTGAAGGTGTCATTCAGACATATGTGCATGCCGGCGGGAAACTGGGTGTCATGGTTGAAGTTGCATGTGAAACTGACTTTGTTGCAAAAACCGATGATTTTAAGAGTTTTGCCAAAGATATGGCAATGCATGTTGCTGCTGTGAATCCTGTAGCCATCAGCAGGGAAGAAGTTTCACAGGATCAGATTGATCGTGAAAAAGAAATATATAAACAACAGGCTTTGGATTCCGGGAAGCCAGAAAATATTGTCGATAAAATAGTCGATGGTAAAATCGATAAATATTTTTCCGAGGTTTGTCTTCTTGAGCAGAAATTCGTTAAGAATCCAGATCTCTCAGTACAGGATCTGTTAAACGAAGTCATAGCCAAAATGGGAGAGAATATCTCAGTAAAAAGGTTTGAACGTTTTCAGGTTGGTGAGTAACCTTTAGTAGTATTTTTTTAATCAGGCACAAGTGAAGCTCAAATGATAATTTACTCATTAAGGGGATTACAGGCTACAGCATGAACAATATAAAATACCAGCGTGTTTTATTGAAGTTGAGCGGTGAAGCCCTGATGGGAAAAGCCTCATTCGGGATAAGTAATGAGGTTCTTGAGTATGTAGCATCTGAGATAAAAAAGGTAGTTGATCTTGGTACTGAAGTTGGAATTGTAATCGGGGCTGGCAACATATTCCGTGGTGTTTCCGGGGCTTCGAAGGGAATGGACAGGGCTACTGCCGACAGTATGGGGATGTTGGCAACAGTAATTAACAGTCTGGCCATGCAGGATGCCATGGAAAGAAATGGTACGACAACCCGAGTTATGTCGGCATTTCCTATGCCAAGTGTTTGCGAGCCTTATATTCGACGGCGTGCAATTCGCCACCTTGAAAAGAGACGGGCCGTCATTTTTGCAGCGGGTACGGGAAATCCTTATTTTACTACAGATACAGCGGCCGTGGTTCGAGGACTCGAAATCGAGGCTGATGTGATAATAAAGGCTACCCGCGTAGATGGCGTGTTCGATAGGGATCCACTTAAAAAATCGGGAGCAGTCAAGTTTGATTCATTAAGCTACCGCGAAGTGCTGAAGCGGGGTTTAAAGGTTATGGACGCAACAGGTATCTCTCTTGCACAGGACAACAGTAAACCAATTGTCGTGCTTGATATGACTATCCCGGATAATATAAAAAGAGCAGTGAGTGGAGAAAAAGTTGGGTCACTAGTTGAGGGGGAATGAAATGGCTAATGATGTTATAAGTTTGATGTCTGATAAAATGGGGAAGAGCATTGAATCACTGAAGACTGATATATCGAAGATCCGGACAGGCAGAGCTTCTTTGTCATTGCTTGATGATATAAAGGTGGATGCTTACGGTTCTATGATGCCACTCAACCAGGTCGGTACTCTCACAATCCCTGAAAGCAGGTTGATAGTTATCCAGCCTTGGGACCCCCAGCTGCTGAGTGCCGCAGAAAAGGCAATCTTAAAGTCAGATCTTGGTCTTACACCGGTGAATGATGGTAAAGTGATTCGTATTAGTATACCTCAGCTCACTGAAGAACGGCGCAAGGAACTTGTAAAACAGGTAAAAAAAACTGCTGAAGATTATCGCGTAGCTGTTCGTAATGTTCGACGTGAAGCTAATGATACGTTGAAGAGACAGAAAAAACATAAGGAAATATCTGAAGACGATCAGTTTAAGCTTCAGGATGAGGCCCAAAAGGTAACAGACCAGTTTATTAAAAAAATTGATACCATTGCCCAGGACAAGGAAAAGGAAGTCATGGAAGTCTGATGAAAAAATTTTCTAATCAGGGGACGGTATTAATATTAAATTGCCATTCCCTTTTTATCGCAATATTCTACCTTTCGTTTTCACCTGATTTACCTTTGAGGTGAAATAGGCCTTTCATATAAGTACTTCCCGCCGGTTTTCCAATAACCGGCATTTTTCCCACCGTGCCAGGTTAGTTTTGAAATAAATAATGCCATGAACGCAAAATCTGAGTTGGACCTGAATAATATCCCCAAACACGTTGCAATAATTATGGATGGCAACGGAAGATGGGCAAAGGAGCGAAAACTGCCCAGGGTAATGGGGCATAAGGTAGGAACAGAGTCTGTAAAGATTATTGTTAAGGCAGCCAAGGAACTAGGTATATCAGTCCTTACGCTCTATGCGTTTTCAACAGAAAACTGGAAGCGTCCATCCATGGAAGTTCAGGCCCTGATGACCCTTTTGAAAACATACCTGAAAAGTGAACTTTCTGATATGTTGCAGAACAACATCAGCCTCCGTTGCATTGGGCAGATGGAAAAACTTCCAGGAGACGTCCAGGAAATTCTGGTACAAGTTATTAATGAGACAGCAAATCTTTCCGGAATGAGTTCTGGACTTATACTTAACCTAGCTCTCAGTTATGGAGGCAGAGAAGAAATTACCATGGCTGCAAAAGCGGTTGCGGAGCAATGCATTCGTGGTGAGATTTCAACAGGTGATATTAGTGAGGAGCTTTTTTCATCGCAGCTTTATACAGCAGGACTTCCAGATCCAGACCTCGTCATACGCACTGGAGGAGAATCCCGCTTAAGCAATTTTCTCTTGTGGCAGGCGTCATACGCTGAAATATATATAACTGAAACGAAATGGCCGGACTTCAGGAAAGGCAACCTGATCGAGGCAATTAAGGATTTCCAGGAACGTGAGCGTCGTTATGGTAAAACGAGCGAACAGGTTAAGGAGAATTAAGCAATGAAACGACTGATCACGGGCGTTCTCCTCGGCTTTTTCTGGATAATGCTTCTGGTGTATGGCTCTTTTTCCTTTTTCTGGCTCGTTATCACCATTGGTGGTGCTGTTGCGCTTTTTGAATATATGTCTATGGTGCTTGGTGGCATTGATAGAAAACATATTTTCAGCGCTATACTTATTGGGCTAATTCCTCAGTTTTCAACTTATATGGGGCGACTCGATATCTTGACAGCAGGTCTTTTTCTTGCTGTCATCAGTCTGACAGTGTATGTCCTAACTCAATATACTTTACTAGAAGAAGTTTTCAAATTCATGTCAAGGGCTGGATTTGGGGTGTTATATGTAGGATTCTGCCTGGCGCATATCACTATGATAATGTCTCTACCGCAAGGAAGTTACTGGCTGATGATCCTTACTTCAATAACAGTTGCCTCTGATACAGGGGCTTACTATACCGGACGAAAATTTGGCAGAAAGAAATTGTGTCCGACTATAAGTCCTGGAAAAACCTGGGCTGGTTTTTTAGGGGGCCTTTTCTTTGGTGGAATGTTTGGTGTCATGGTTTTGGCTTATCTTTTTCCAGGTATCGATAAAATAACTTTCTGGGGTATAGCACTGATTCTTGTCGTTATTAGTATTATAGGTGATCTACTAGAATCAATTATAAAAAGGTCTACAGGTGTAAAAGACTCAGGTCAATTTCTAGTGGGCCATGGTGGATTGCTTGATCGGGTAGACAGCCTTTTGTTGACAGCTCCAGCCCTTTATTACTTATTGTATTTTGATGTTATAACAAGAGGCTAACTAATTATTTGAACCATTTGTAATAATCCATAATAGTGTTATTAATTGGCGTTATAGCTAATTAATATCTAATTGTTGGCTGTATGAAAAAAAGTATTTCAATTCTTGGTTCCACCGGATCAATAGGAAGAAACGTCCTGGAAGTTATTAAGCAGTTTCCTGAACGGTTTAAGGTGGCAGCTCTTGCGGCAGGTCAAAATATACCTCTATTACTGAAGCAAGTGGAGAAGTTTTCGCCCAGTATCATATCTGTAGCAAATAAAGATCTTGCAGGCGATCTTATTCAGAGTTTGCCAGCAGGTTGGGGGGATAAAATCTTCTGGGGGAATGAAGGGAACATCAGGGTGAGTACATTCCCTGATACTGATACAGTAGTATCTGCCATTGTCGGAGCAAACGGTCTGCTGCCGACTTTCGCTGCAGTTGAGGCTGGAAAGAACATAGCTCTTGCTAACAAAGAAACGCTTGTGATGGCCGGTCGTCTTGTTATGGAAGAAGTGCGGCAGCGCAATGTTAGTTTATATCCGGTAGATAGTGAGCATAGTGCAATTTTCCAGTCTCTTGCCGCGGGAAGGAAAGAGGATGTAGCCAAAATTATTCTTACAGCTTCAGGAGGCCCTTTTCTAAAATTTGATAAACAACAGCTTTGGGAGGTAACCCCTGACCAGGCTCTTGCACATCCAAACTGGGATATGGGGAACAAAATATCCATAGATTCAGCCACCCTGATGAATAAGGGACTTGAGGTGATTGAGGCAAGGTGGCTTTTTGATATTGAACCGGAGAAAATTGAAGTTTTAGTGCACCCGCAGAGCATTGTTCATTCCATGGTTGAGTATCTGGATGGATCAGTTATAAGCCAGATGGGCATTCCTGATATGAGAATCCCCATTGCATATGCCTTATCATATCCTGAAAGATTTAAAATAGATCTGCCACCACTTGATCTTCCAAAATGTGGGAATCTGAGTTTTCATCTGCCTGATTTTTCACAATTTCCCGCCTTGGAATTGTCGTATGAAGTTTGCAAAATGGGAGGGACTGCGCCAGCAATTATGAATGCTGCAAATGAAGTGGCAGTGGCAGCCTTTTTGGCAGGTAATATAAGGTTTCCTGATATTGCAAATGTTGTATCGAAAACTATAGAAAGGCTTCCTAAAACAGATGCTAATGATATTCAGACGGTTCTGGATGCCGATCTTGCTGCAAGGAATGAAGCAGAGTCTGTTGCCGGATCTTTAGCAGTATCGGCTTGAAAGGACAGGATAAAATAATAGAATTGAAGAATGAAGCGATGTACTTAAAGCGGCAACGATAAAGTTCGAGTGTCGACTATCAATTAACAACATTAAGCTTCAGAACGAGGCGCTTGATGAATACATTTATTTCTTTTGTAGTGGTCTTAGGTTTATTAGTTTTTGTTCATGAGTTTGGGCATTTTATCTGGGCGAAATTGTTTGGGGTCAGGGTATTGAAATTCTCTCTTGGATTTGGGCCGAAACTGGCAGGGAAAAAATATGGAGATACAGAATACCTTGTCAGTGCATTTCCACTGGGTGGCTATGTTAAAATGTTTGGTGAAGGGCCTGATGATGAGGTTGATCCTGCAGAAAAAGCATACACGTTTTACTTCAAGCCAGTTTGGCAAAGATTTATAATCGTACTTGGCGGCCCTCTTTTTAATATCCTTTTATCGGTAGTCTTGTTTTTTCTTGTTTTCGCAATTTCAGGAATGCCACAGCCAGTTGATACCACGAAGATAGGTGGTGTCGGGGAAGAGTCACCTGCTGAAAAAGCCGGTCTGAAAGTAGACGATGTTATATTGACTATCAATGGTGAGGAAACCAAGAGCTGGGAGACAGTTGCAGAACTAATAGCAAACAGTGGTGGCGAACAGATTACTCTGACAGTTTCACGTGGTAACGAGATACTGGAAATAAATGCTCAGCCTGCCCTTGATAAAACGAAGAATATTTTTGGTGAGGAGCTTGAAGAGCGTTTTATGCTTGGGATAATGCGGGCCAGTGATTTCGTTGTTGAGGACGTTTCGATTGGTAAGGCCCTAAGCGCAAGCTTTGTGCAGACATGGAACTTTATGTATCTGACTTCAGTAGGTATAGTCAAAATTATACAGAAAGTTATACCGGCTAAAGAATTGGGCGGACCAATATTAATAGCCCAGATGACCGGCCAATCAATGCGGGAGGGCTGGATTAATCTTTTCTATTTTATCGGGTTATTGAGCGTAAACCTTGGAATTTTAAATCTTTTGCCAATCCCGATTCTTGACGGTGGTCATCTCCTTTTCTTTACAATTGAGGCCGTCATGCGAAAGCCCTTAAATACTAGAATTATGGAAGTGATGCAACAGGTCGGGCTTGTCCTGCTGGGCAGCCTTATGATATTTGTTTTCTATAATGATCTTGTCCGTTTATTTGGTTAGCCTCTTCAGTATTCATAGTTTACTAATGTTGAGCACTCAAATGACTCATGACCCATCAGGTATCTGAAGTAAACAAATCACATTGTCCCGTAATCGTTGCAATTGAAACTGCGACAACTTTTGGCAGCATAGCCCTGTTATCAGGTGGACAATGTGTGGCAGAATTTTCGCTGCAATCCCGTTTGACTCATTCGAAAAGATTGCTATATGGGCTTGAAAGGCTATTGGTTGATGCTCAGCATTCATGGGATGATATTGATGCAGTTGCGGTCAGCATTGGACCGGGAAGTTTTACTGGGCTTCGCATTGGTTTAAGTACGGCAAAAGGTCTGGCTTTTGCCGCTAATAAAAAACTTCTGGCAGTTCCTACTCTTGATGGCCTTGCGTCACAGGTACAGTTTTCCAAGTATCAGATTTGTGCTGTTGTTGATGCCAGGAAAAATGAACTCTATACTGCATTTTACCGCAACTCCGAAACAGCTGTTCTCGATAGAATAAGTGATTATATGGCGGTAAATACCGATAGATTATGTTCGCTTATTACAGAACCTACAATTCTGGTGGGTGACGGTCTTCACATATATGGTAGGGAATTAAAGGAACGCCTTGAAGATCTCGCAATAATTTCGTCAAAAACAATTGTCTTTCCCAGGGCAGCAGCTATCGGTATACTGGCTAAAGATATGTGGGAGCGTGAGGAATTTCTTGACATAGCTTCGGCAGTTCCAGTTTATGTGAGAGTTTCTGACGCAGAGCTAAATTTTGGCAAGACAGTAAAAGCAACACATTTTTAAATTCCTGGTAAAAAAAGTATTTGCAGTAGTACCTTTTCAAGCAAGGAAATACATGACAGCAAGAAGAAAAACAAAACAAATTATGGTTGGTGATGTTGCCATTGGCGGTGATGCTCCAATAGCTGTCCAATCAATGACTAACACAGATACCAGGAACGTTGAATCGACAGTTGCTCAGATTGAACGTCTACAAAAGTCGGGATGTGAGATTATAAGAGTAGCTGTTCCTGATATTGATGCTGCGATCGCTATACGAAAAATTCGAGATCAGATATATATCCCGTTGATTGCAGACATTCATTTTGATTATCGGCTTGCTATTGCAAGTATGGAAAATGGTGCCCAAGCCATTCGCATAAATCCCGGGAACTTGGGTGGAAAGGAAAAACTAGCTAAGGTAGTTGCTGCAGCAAAGCAACACAGAGTCCCGATTCGGGTAGGTGTAAATAGCGGGTCGCTTGAAAAGGATCTGGTGAAAAAATATGGTCATCCGACAGCGGAGAAACCTGATGCCATGGTTGAAAGTGCCCTGCGGAATGTGGCGCTCCTGGAAGATCTTGATTTTTACGAAACAAAAATTTCCCTGAAGTCTTCCGATTCGATGACAACAGTTAGCGCCTACAGGGAATTGGCTGGCAAATGTGATTATCCTCTCCACCTGGGAGTTACTGAGGCGGGCGGACTCATTGCAGGAACGGTTAAATCGAGTGTTGCTCTGGGGATATTGTTGTACGAGGGTATCGGGGATACTTTCCGGATATCACTCACACGTGATCCGGTGGAGGAGATTCGGGTAGGGTATGAACTTCTTCGTTCATTGAATATCCGGCAACGCGGCCCTGAGCTCATTTCATGTCCCACATGCGGCCGTTGTGAAATTAATCTTTTTGGAATCGCCGAAAAAGTCGAACAATATATACAGGACATGGAAACCCCTTTAAAAGTTGCTGTTATGGGCTGCGTTGTAAATGGTCCAGGAGAAGCCAGGGAGGCTGATATTGGAGTGGCCGGAGGAAAAGGGGTCGGTATTCTATTCAAAAAAGGAAAGATGTATAAAAAAGTAGATGAAAAAGAGCTTTTGTCAGTCTTTTTGAAAGAGCTTGAAGAAATGGTTGAAAAAAAAGGTTAAAAAAATGAGATATTCGAAACTCCTGTTGCCCACTTTGAAAGAGACACCAGCCGAAGCAGAGGTGGTAAGTCACCGGCTTTTACTTCGTGGTGGTTTTATCCGCAAACTAACTTCAGGAGTATATTCATATTTGCCTCTCGGTCTGGCAGCTATTCGTAAAGTCGAACAAATTGTACGTGAAGAGATGAACAGAGCGGGGGCACAGGAGGTTCTTTTACCGATGGTGCAACCAGCTGACCTCTGGAGAGAGTCTGGACGTTGGGAAAAGTATGGCCCTGAATTATTACGTTTTACTGATAGGCATGAAAGGGAGAGTTGTCTGGGACCTACACACGAGGAAGTTATTACCGATCTTGTCCGCCGAGAAATACATTCTTACAGAGATTTGCCCGTAAATCTTTACCAGGTTCAGACTAAGTTCAGGGATGAGATCAGACCCCGTTTCGGGCTTATGCGCGGCCGTGAGTTCATTATGAAAGATGCATACAGTTTTGATATTGATAATGAGCAGGCTGAAGCAGAATACCGAAATATGTATGATACATACCACAGGATTTTTGAACGGTGTGGACTGGCATTCAGGGCAGTTGAAGCAGATACCGGAACCATTGGCGGCAGTTTCTCACATGAATTTATGGTGCTTGCTGATACCGGAGAAGATACAATTGTAATATGCAAGGATTGCAGTTATGCGGCCAATATGGAAAAGGCACGTGTCAAGCCTATCGAACAGCCACCAGAAAGTGTTGATCTTCTTGAGTGCAATAAAGTAGAAACACCTGGCAAAAGAAAAGTTGGTGCGGTAACAGAATTTCTCGGTATATCTCCTAAACAGCTCGTCAAAACATTAGTATATCTGGCAGACAGCCAGCCGGTTGCCGTACTGGTCAGGGGTGACCATGAAGTGCAGCCGGTAAAGCTTGGCAACCTGCTTGGAGCTGTTGAAGTTGAAATGGCAGATGATAAACAGGTGTTTGATGTTACAGGGGTTCCAACTGGTTATCTTGGGCCGGCCGGACTGAAAATTAAGTTGGTCGCCGACAGAGAAGTTGTTGCGATGCGAAATTTTGCCATTGGTGCCAACGAAAAAAACTATCATTTGATCAATGCCAATCTGGGACGTGACTTTGAAGTGGACGAAATTGATGATCTACGAATGGTCACTCCTGAGGATAGCTGCCCAGAATGCGCTGGCAGGCTTGAACTTACCAAAGGCATTGAAGTCGGACACATTTTCAAACTTGGGGACAGCTATAGTAAGGCTTTAAACGCCGTATACCAAGACAATCAGGGTGAAGAACATCATTTTGTCATGGGATGTTATGGTATTGGAGTAAGTCGGGTTGTCGCAGCAGCAATAGAGCAGAATCATGATGAGAACGGTATTATTTTTCCTCTCCCTGTTGCTCCATTCCAAGTAGAAATACTTAATCTGGGGCTCAAGGATAAAGCAATTAGTGAAGTTGCAGAACAGATATATAATGATCTTGAAAAAGAGTCTATCGAGGTGCTATTCGATGACCGTGATGAGCGCCCGGGGATCAAATTCAAAGATGCAGATTTGATCGGGATTCCATACAGATTGACAGTTGGGAAAAAATTTGCAAGTGACGGTGTTGTAGAAATAAGAAAAAGAGCAGATGGGCATACAATAGAACTTTCGCCTGATGAGGCTGTCAGAGAACTTGCCTCAATGATCAATGAAGAAATGCACTCAGCTTAATCATTATTACAGCTGAATTATAAAAACGTATCGGATTCATGTCATCCATTAATGATATAATTAAGCTTGCCAAAGAATACATGCCGGGTGAGGATCTTGCCTCATTGCTGAAAGCAAATGAGTATGCGGCCGGGATTCACAAAGGCATGAAGCATGCTGCTTCAGGTAAGTCATATCTGTCCCATGCACAAGCTGTTGCCCATGTTTTAGTTTCCATGAGGCTTGACTTACAGACCGTGCTGTCTGGAATTTTGCATGGTGCTCTTAAAGAAGATGTTAAATCATCTGCTAAAGAGCTAGAAGAAAATTTTGGAAAAGATGTTACGAGTATTGTGAGAGGGGCAACAAAAATTGCCAACGTCCGGTTTAATAGCAAGCTTTCCTATCAAGCCGAAAATATCAGGAAACTTTTGCTGGCAATGGCATCTGATATCAGGGTACTACTGGTAAAGCTTGCTGATCGATTGGTAGACATGCGTACCCTTGCCGCATTCAACGAAGAAGATACAAGGGAGCTGGCCCAGGAAAGCCAGGATCTGTATGCACCCCTGGCAAGCCGTTTGGGTATTGACTGGATGAAAAGAGAGCTTGAAGATCTTTCCTTCAAATTCCTTCATGTTGAAGAATATGTGGATCTTAACAGGAAGATTGAGAGTTCAAATGCCGAGCGCAAGGAATATGTTGATGAGGTGATAGATATCCTCAAGAAGAAACTTGCGGAAAACGGCATCACTGATTGCCGGATTCTTGGTCGGCCCAAGCATTTATACAGTATATACAAAAAAATTATCGCTCAGCAAATACCAGTCGAGAAGGTCTATGACAAAGTAGCATTCAGAATTCTAGTCCATAGCGTTAAAGAATGTTACGAAGCGTTAGGTGTTATGCATGCCAACTGGGCACCGGTAACTCACCGAATAAGGGATTTTATCAGTACACCGAAAGCCAATAATTATCAGTCTCTGCACACAACTGTTGTCGGTCCTCATGAAAGGTTCATGGAGGTGCAAATACGAACCGAGGAGATGGACAGGATTGCAGTGGAAGGTATTGCCGCTCACTGGGCTTATAAAGAGGGAAAATCTATCAGCAAGGAGGATGTTAAGGTCTCCAACTGGTTAAAACAGCTTGTCCAATGGTTGCAGGACCTGAAAGATCCAAAAGAATTTCTTGAATCAGTAAAAGGTGAACTTTATCAGAAGGACGTTTATGCGCTTACGCCAAATGGCGAAGTTAAGGAATTTCCGCAAGGAAGCACACCGATAGATTTTGCTTATAGTATCCACACAGAAGTAGGAGACAAATGCACTGGGGCTCGTGTAAATGGTCGCATAGTGCCACTTAAATATCAGCTACAGAACGGTGATCTGGTAGAAATTCTCACTTCACCAAACCAAAGACCACGGAGAGGTTGGCTTTCTCTTGTAAAAAGCAGCCGGGCACGGTCCCGTATCCGCGGCTGGTTGCGCAAGGAAGAGCAGGAGAAAGCAATCAGTGTCGGACGCGAGATTTGTGAAAGGGAGCTGCGTAAACATAATATTACTCTGAAGAAAGTTATAAAGACCGGACATATTAAGGCCTTGTTAAAAAAGCTCCGTTGCAACTCTATTGATGATTTCCTCAGTAAAGTTGGTACCGGCAAGCTGACTATCAAGTCAGTGCTGAAAGTGATGCAGCCGGAAGAGTTTCATGTCGAATCCGAAATCCCAATAGTCAAGAAAAAGACAGCAGAATTTAAACCCAGAAAACCTAAGGACGATCCGATCTCTATTGAAGGTGTAAAGGGAATGCTCGTGAAGATAAGCAATTGCTGTATGCCGGTTCCTGGAGATGAGATAGTAGGCTTTATTACCATGGGAAGAGGTGTTTCCATACACAAGGCTAATTGCCATAATCTTTTAGCAACAGATCCACAAAGAAGAATGGATGTTAGCTGGTCAAACGAAGTTCACACAGTACATCGAGCCCATATTAAAGTGGTCACCCAGAACAAAAAAGGCATGCTGGCAGCACTTGGCAATGCTATCAGTGAAAAAGATGCAAATATTATTGAGCTTGATGCCCGCACGACTTCTAATAACTTGGGTTTGAGCAATCTTGTAGTTGAGGTTGAAAATGTAGACCAGCTTCAGGGGCTTTTACAGCATTTGCGGCAATTGAACGGAGTAATTGAGGCTGTGAGGATTTGATATTGAAAATGAAAAGTGAAATGAGTATTACATATCCCATCCAGGTATAGATATACAAGTTCAAAATGTTAAATAAAAACAGGATATAATCTGATGCAGCTCAACGTTCCTGTAATTGGAATATTGCGAGGGATTGAGGCAGGTTTTTTTAGTGAAGTGATGCAGGCATCTTTTGAAGCAGGGCTTCAGGCAATAGAAGTAACGATGAACACGGAACAGGCTGAAGAAATTATTAATTCAAACCGCAACCAGGTTCCTGCTGGCAAATATCTGGGAATGGGAACGGTTAGAAATATAGACGAGGCTAAAACAGCGATTGAAGCCGGAGCCATGTATCTAGTAACTCCTAATGTTAACGTAGATGTCATCAAGTATGCAAGGTCCCGAGAAATACCTGTTGTAGCAGGTGCTTTAACTCCCACGGAAATTTATGAGGCATGGTCTGCGGGATCCGATATGATCAAGGTGTTTCCATGCTCAGCTATGGGCGGGCCGCAATATATTTCTGAACTCCGAGGACCTTTTGATCAAATTCCCTTGTTAGCTGTAGGTGGAGTATCCGCAGCCAACCTTGCCGACTATATAAGTGCAGGTGTCACTGCTGTAGGAGTAGGCGCATCACTATTTGGTCGCCGTTCCTTGCGGGAGAAGAATATTAAAGACCTTTCAAGAAATGTAAAAGGGTTTATTAAGTTGTATCAGTCAAGCCAGATGTGATGATCTTTAATGGCCAATTAATTTAAGGCTTAGTCCCCAAATTCATCTTATTTCACGTGTTTTCTTTGTTTTTTCCATAAAATATGATATGAAGATCATTTTTCGTCAGAAATTCAGGGAATAAATTCTCAAGCCCTAGCATATTTAGGACAAATAAAAGGAGTAAAATTAGAATGTTCAGACCTGAGATTAAAGTTATCGACTGTACCGTCCGCGATGGTGGATTGATGAATAAATGGCAGTTTACGGATAAATTTGTACGAAATGTCTACAACTCCCTGGCTGCGGCCGGTGTAGACTATATGGAAATTGGTTATTTGAGTTCCGAAAGTGCTTTTTCCCGTGATGAATTCGGCCCCTGGAAGTTCTGTGCAGAAAAGGACCTCCAGCGTATTATAGGTAAAGATGAGAAAAAGATCAAATTATCAGCTATGGCAGATATCGGGCGGATAGAGCATGACGATATCCCTCTAAAATCTGAGAGTTCTCTTGATATGATTAGGGTTGCCTGTTACGTGCATCAAGTGGATGCCGCCATTGCATTGGCCCACCACTGCATGGATAAAGGATACGAGGCGACAATCAACCTGATGGCGGTTTCTACTGTTGGCTTGAGGGATCTCAATGAGGCTCTTGAAGACCTGTCAAAGAGCAGGGTGCCAATTATTTACCTGGTGGATAGTTTTGGAGCTTTTTATAGTGAAGACATAGATACTCTGGCCGCAAAATATTTTGAAAGGCTTCCTGGGAAAACCATTGGCATCCACTGCCACAATAACCAGCAACTTGCATTTGCCAATACTATAGCCGGCATCATTAATGGCATAAATTTTCTCGATGCCACTCTTTATGGTATAGGCCGTGGTGCCGGAAACTGTACATTGGAACTTCTTATGTCATTCCTCAAGAACCCCAAGTTCAAAGTAAGGCCGCTTATCGAATGCATAGAAAAGGAAATATTCCCTTGGGCACAAAAGATTGACTGGGGATATTCTATCCCTTATATGGTCACAGGTGTTCTCAATCAACACCCAAGGGCAGCAATGGCATGCATGGAATCTGAGGACAAGGAAAAAGTAACAGAGTTTTACGACAAGGTGGCAAGTGCCACTGAGACCTTATGAAATCTTCTGGTTAGTACTTACCGATGAAGTTAATAAACCACCCGTGGTTTTTGTAATCAAGATTTGTCAGGTCATCATCAAAGTCAGTAAAGTTATAACCAACACCAAGTTTTAGATATTCGTCAATGTGTCTGTAGACTCCGGCAAGAACACCATGACGTTGATCTTGTGCTTCCTTAACTCGCAGCCATTGATATTTGAGCAGTCCGTCCCACTTTTCATAGAGGTGGTAGCGGCCAATAAGCGCAGCAAAATCTACTTGTGTGTCAAACCAATCTCCCGCATCCCGTTCTTCACGAATTTCACCAAGTTTGTGTGCGTATTTGGCTCCTGCTTCCCAACGGTGTCCTATGTCATATATTCCTTCCAAAGAAAAGATATGTGAGCGCTCATCTACGTTGTCTCCATCATCCTGTCCCACTCCAGGAAGATCATAAAGATATGTATATTTCGCCAACATATTTAACCGATCATTTGAAACCGGTCGATAGGCAAATCCAACATCGGCTTCAATAAAGCGGGCATCTCCATCAGGATCATGCCTGTCATCTGTGTTGGAGAAATTAAGTTTACCCAGCAGTGTTATACTTTCACAAGCCTGGTAGTTAATAGAGTTTGTGGTCAGGAACTGCCGTCTATCCTCTTGCCCACGATCATGGCGATATTCAAGTTTTGTTCCGGCACGGGTTTTACCATTTTTGTAGTTTAGTGTGAGAGTTCCCACATCACGCTCTGTTCCACCTGTCAATCCATCTGTATCAGTAGACTGTAAAGAAAGACCAACGGTTGTCCATTCTGTGAGGGCATAGTCAAGCCCATAAACTTGAGCAATGCCAGCTTGAGCATCACCATGATTGAATTGATGTTCCGTATACACGTTAAGCTGATTGCTGACTGAGCTTCGCTGACCTACTGTGAATACTCCGTGGCTGCCATCCGTACGATCTGTTGACAGGGTGTAAGTTCCGTAGATGGTTCTCTTGCTATCCGGATTATAATCGGCGCCAATTCTTGCAGAATTACCCCTGTCGCCAGCACTTGCTTCGGCCCGAACAGACAATTCAGGTTTAATGTGTGCTCTTACACCAAGAGTGGCCAGATTATTATCTTCATAGCTTTCGTTTTTCTCAAGAGTAAACTGACCTATGCCATATACGTTTACATCTGTAGTGATATCGTAAGCTAACCGTAATGCTCCAAGAGTGCCGCGAATTTCATCATCTGCAGCAGGCTCCTCAGTCACGTGACGAACTTCACTGCTAACCGTCCATTTATCCCCAATACGATAGTCTGCCTGCAAGCTCAGAGCTTTCTCTATATTGACTGTATCTTGATCAAGCACGGTGCCCCGGGCAGATATGGAAAGAGAATCAGTGATTTGCCCCTCACCCTCGATTCCGTATTCTGTAGTTTTATTCCTGTCGCTAAGGCGAGTAATTGAAAAACCACCATCCCGTTCTTTCCACCACGTTGCTATGGTGCCATCGAATTTATTATCTGACATTTCCGACATGTTCATACGTGCCTCCAAACTGACGGCATCACCACTAATATCCGCAGATGGAGTTGCGGAATTCTTGTCAAAGAAATTCAAGCCGCCATCATCAGAAGTAAAAGCATTGTTATTCTGGCGCGCATCGCTGGTCGCATATTCTCCCTTAAGGTAAGTGCCACGACCTGCTTTCAGAGTTATGTCCAATCCTTGGAGTTTGTAATCGGTATTATCCCTGTTTTCTTGAACGTAAGTCCCTCCAATGGCAATATTATCATTAATCCAGCCTTTGCCGCGTACACCATACGTTGCCTTGTCGGCATCAAATCCATCCGGCACATATTCGTAGTCGGCCATTAAAAAGACATTATTGCCATCCAGTGGTTTATCTTTGATGATTGAAGGAGCAGTTTGGTCAGCAATTTGGGTGAGAGGTCTAGAGAGTATGATCCGCCCTTGGATCTCGTCGATTTCATAATCGCGCCCTCGCTCTAAGGTAATGTTTTCGACCACACGCTCAGTGTCTCGACTACGTACTTCAACCCATATTTTCTCAGAGCCTTGAACAATATCTGTATTCTTCAAATAGTAAAGACTACCACCCGTAGCTGTGAGTTCGTTGTGTGCAAATGCACTCTGGGCCTCAGATATAAACGATGTCAATTCTGTACGATGTTCGCCGTATTTTGTTGTAGCTTGACTTTTATGGCGGTACCTTGCACCGTAGAGGCTGCGATTATACTGACTGTATTCAGTTCCGGTAAGGCCGGTATTATAATTCCCCC
This sequence comes from uncultured Desulfobulbaceae bacterium, assembly GCA_945787325.1. Classification (GTDB taxonomy): domain Bacteria; phylum Desulfobacterota; class Desulfobulbia; order Desulfobulbales; family BM004; genus CALZHP01. Next base: position 5,048 of record CALZHP010000008.1, on the reverse strand, counting down.
ACAATACTTGTGATTTGTCCCAATCAACTCTTACATAGAATTTACCCTGGCTGTCTGTATCCTGGATAGTTGTTGAGTCGTCTCCATAGACAGGATAAAAACGGTCTGGATCGAGCCTTCTAAAGACACTTCGTGGATCCTTTTTATGGATATCACTGAATATGTTATCCAGCTCATCTTCTTGAGTATCCAGCTGAGCTGTAATAAGGTATTTCCCTTTAATTTTTCCTTTAAGATAGAAAGCCAGACGTCCATCTACAAAAATATCTTCATCAAAGTGATCATCAACAGAAAGAGGTTCAACACTACCTGATATGTTATTTTCGCCAACAGTTAAGTCAGCAATGCCAACCATAAAGAAATATTTATCGGCGACGTCAAGAGCTAGGTTTCTCTGCCACACTTCACCAATACTGTTTTCAATGTCTACTTTAAATGTATGTTGGCCGGAAGTCATGACCTGCTCAACAGCAAAGCGTCCTTCACTATCGACCGCAACAGACTCTCCATTTATCTTTAACGTATATCCCTCAGGGATATCAGCACCGTGAATTCTTACACGACTTCCAGAAATCGGAATTGTCTGACGCAGCAAGTTAGAGTTGCCGTAAATTTTAGATTCTGTCAATGCACTTTCAGTAGAACTTTCATGAATGTTTTCAGAGGTTTCTTTATAACCGCTAACAAGAGAAATTCTTCTAGGTTTTGTTTCATCCAAATGACCTTCACTGTCATAAACTCTAAGTATATAAAGAAGTTCCTCGCCTGTGCGCAATTTGACTACAGAATCAGTTTCTCCGGACCATTCGATCTTGTCAGTATTACTGATTGTAGATCCCGTAAAGACTTTGATAGGTTTTACAAAATCAGTATCGTTAGCTTGGGTAATTATTAACTCCCAACGATCGATAAAAGTCCTATAATTTGAATAAATACTAAAATTAAAAGGATCAACGAAATTACCTGAACTTATTTTTACTTTGTCGGAGGCTGATATATCAAGGCGTGGTTCAATAACAGCAGGGTCTTGAGTAGCCCAGACAACACCACCGCCCGGTAACCTCAGTCTGCTTGTGATGTCAACAGTTTCTTGATGCTTCTTCTTATCACTCTCTTTTGCAAGGACTTTCTCAGTTGCAACCCGTTCAGGAATCTCTTCATACCAGATCTCAAGTTCTACCCGCCGATTCTGTTTCATCCCTTCAGGAGAGTCATTTCCCACTAAGGGTTGATCCGGCCCTTTGCCTTCATAAGAAATAGCAGAATCAGGAATTCCTATTACCTCTTGAAGAACTTTACCTACTCTTTCCGCACGGGCTCGTGAAAGTCCATAATTGTCTTTGTAAAGTTTCTTAGTGCGTTCTTTGACAACGGGTTGATCGTCTGTATGACCAACAATATGCAACCGAACATTTTTCTTATCAACAAGGCTGTCAATTACCTTGATCAAGGACTCTATATAAGTATCATTTATATTTGAGTTGCCAGATTCGAAACGAATGGGTTCTATGAAATTTTTCAATTTAACCGTCTTGGTTTCGACAGTTTTCTGGTTTTCTGAAAAGTCACCGGCATGTGCGGTGCCAATAATAAAGTTTCCAAGTATTTTAAAGAAATCATTTATGAACAGCATAACCGGGCCTGAGGTAATGGAACCTGTTAATACTTCTGCCGATTCTCCATTTTTATTAAAGACATGACTAGGATTAACGCTAACTTTCTTTTTAGGAGTTACCTGGGAAGGTAATTTTATGCCAAAGTTAATTTTGTTCATTATCCCCTGGGTAATACGCAATACCCGAGGATTTTCAGTAGTAAACAGGGAGCCTTTAGGCAGTGTTGCAGGATCAACCTTAATTATAAAATTGCGACCACGCTCAAACCGACCGCCATCTACATCCGCTATGTGGTATCGCCCATAAGCATCAGTTTCAATAAGCAGCCCAGTAGGAGTTGCCAACCTTACTCCAGGAATACCTTCTTCCTGAATACCATGATTCGTTATCGTGATTACAAGATCGTAACTGGTATCGTATGAGGTCGCCTTTTCTCCAGGTGCTTTTTCTTCAGCTTCCAGTTCATAAATTTCGTCATACCACACTTCGACTTCAACCCGCCTGTTAAGTGCCTTGCCTTGTGGTGTATCATTGCTCGCAACTGGTGCATCAGATCCTTTTCCCTCATAAGAAATTGCACCTTCTGAAAGCCCCATAGACTTCTGAAGTATCTTGCCAACCTTTTCTGCTCGAGAATGAGAAAGTCCATAATTATCTTTATAGAGCTTTATCGTCTGAGGTTTCATGACTGGTTGATTATCAGTGTGTCCAACAATATGAAGACGGACATTATTCTTGTCCTTAAGGTTTTGTATTATCTGCCATATTGATTTTATGTAGGAATCGTTGATATTGGAACGGCCTGAAGTGAAACGTATTGGCTCAACAACCTGCTTCAATTTTACAGTTTTTGTGTTAGTTGGTTTAAATTTCTTGGAATCATTTGAAATATTAACCGATGGCAGAGTGCCAATTGGTACTTCAACAATTTCCCTTTTTACGATAATATCTTGTCCAGTCAGACCACGGGCTTTATCGCCAGTATGCTCACTACTGATAATGCCATCTTCTCCAATAACCAATTGCGTCCCTTCTTTTGTTGTAATGATTATGTCGGAGAGGTTGGGCTTTTTAGTCCTAGTGCGAATAATTACCTGGTGATTTTCTGGGAGATCGGTCTCACTGTTCCTTCCAGTTAGGCTTCCAATTAAAATACGTCCATCTGAGAAAATATTCTCATCGGCTATTGCCCCAGCTCCATCACCATAATCAATGGTTGTGTTACCAGCTTCAATCAAATCGCTTTGTATATAAAGGGCTTTAACATTGGCTGAATCCTGCCAGCCGTCGCCATCTCGATCGTGGAAAACTTTGCCGATAATTGTAGTTTTTTCAAATATCGGATCAGCTACAACTACAACGCTTTCAGTGGCTGTGTTTCCTACTATATTATTTCCAAAGTAAGGAGTAGCTCTGTTAATATATTCACCTTGTGTAATACCTGAACCGGCTCGGAGCAGATAAGTGAATTTTACTTTTTCGCTACCGGCAAAGTCTATTGGATCGAAAATCAACGGCCTGTTACCTGTGATTCCAATTGGTGTTTTAATGTCATCAGAAGTGTTTAATATGCCATCAACTCCCGCTCGTGTCAGTTTTGCAGTTCCATCAACATATTTAAATCCTGCTGGGATTAAGTCATGTATTGATATATCGTTTATCAACACTAATTGGGTGTTTTCGGCTGTTACAGTATAGTTAACCATGTCGCCAACTGTGACTTGGTTTTTTGACGCCTTCTTAGTAAGCAGAATTGATCCAGAAGCGGGAGGATCAAGAGGAATGTCGTTTCCAATCAAATCACCACTACCAGCAATAAATCTGAACGCCAGGTAATAAACTCCGGTATTTATACCGTCAGGATTATTAACGGCAGGACCCGGTAGTGGGTCAGGAGCTACCGATGGTGGGATGAGAGCTGATACAAAACTATAACTTGCATTTGGTGGTGTGACTTCGATCACATAACTGGCAATACCTGCAAGTGCCCATGCGTATGCACCGTCGGCAGCCGTTGTTTGGGTAAAAGCTAAAATGTCGCCGGCATCGAAAATTCCATTGGTGTTGTTGTCCTGGTAAATATTGACTACAGCATTTTCAATTGGATCTCTTGTAACTGCATCGTATACAACACCAGCAGGATCAATGTATGGGAAATCGGCGATTACAGTGCCGCCAATAATTACATCAACCTGTCGTTTAGAACCCCCAAAAGAACCGTTTGGCGGATCCACAACCACCAGCACCGGTGAGTCCATAACGTTTGGAAAGGAGTAAAAGCCGGTTGGGTCTGTAACTGTTGTCTGCAATACAATATCATCAGGAGTGCCAAATTGTCCATCGGGGCCAGCGGCCATCAATGATACCGTTATACCGATGAACTCTTCACCTCCGCTGATGGAACTGTCAAAATCAAGATCATGAAATACATTGCCCTCAACAGTACCACTGTTGTCATCATTAATAATTGTACCAACACCCTGGTCATCAGAGATGGTTGCACCGCCCGTTGCATTACTGAGGTCAACTGTAAATGACTCGTTCAACTCAACGGTTATATCTCCGATTACATCTACGGTGACATCCCTGCTGGTCTGACCCGGCAGGAATGTAAGGATTGAGGAAGCAACCGCAGTGTAATCATTATCAGCAACTGTAGCACTACCATCTGCGGAAGCGTAATCTACAGTGATATTGCTTACACTTGGGGTGGATAGAGTTACATTGAAAGTAAACATAGTAACTCCAGCATTGCCTTCAGCAAGACTTACATCGTTAATAGACAATTCGGCCGTATCACCTTCGGTGATGGTTCCGGTGCCGGTATCGGAGTCGTCAACAGCAGCATTCGACGAGGTGAGGTTGACAGTAAAGGTCTCACTCACGGCTTCTAAGAGTGCATCGTCGAGTGTAGGTACAGTAAACTGCTGCGTCTCACCGGCATTCCCGGCAAAGTTTAAGACGACCGCATCGTTGCCGTAATCTTCGGGGCTGGCCAGTGGTACGTTACCGCCTGTAGCCGTGACATCAGCAAAGGCCACATCAACGGTGAATGCACCCGCTGCCACGGTATTATTTAAGGTAACGGTAAAGAGTAAGCCGGTGCCTTCGGTTTCCGTAACGTTATCCACGGTAACCGCGGCAGTATCGTTATCGGTGATCGTGCCCGTGCCGGTATCGGAATCGTCAACCGCGGCATTGGACGAGGTGAGGTTCACGGTAAAGGTCTCATTGACAGCTTCCAGGAGGGCATCATCCAGGGACGGTACGGTAAATTGCTGGGTCTCACCGGCATTCCCGGCAAAGTTTAAGACGACGGCATCATTCCCGTAATCTTCGGGGCTGGCCAGAGGTACGTTACCGCCGGTAGCCGTGACATCAGCAAAGGCCACATCAACGGTGAATGCACCCGCTGCCACGGTATTATTTAAG
>CALZHP010000007.1 GCA_945787325.1 uncultured Desulfobulbaceae bacterium | reverse complement strand
TTACAAGTGAACCAGGCCCATAGCGAATTACCATAAACCTCCTGTTATCAACTTTAATTGTTATGTCAATGGTTGAGACCACGTATTGTTTAGCAAAAAGTGTTTCAATTTTAAGGCGTGGCTCAAGCTCTTCTTTAGAGTACCCTTTTTCATCAACCAGTATACGCGCAAGTTTTTGCCGATAGCGTTCGTCATCTGTATCAACAATTGACTCGCCGGTAATATAATCTATACAGGTTCCGTAGATAATATGGTGTGATGGGATGTCGGTCATAAAATAAAAAAGGGGGCTCATGGGCCCCCTTCATGTAATTGATTGATTTACCGTTATTCCAGTCAGGCCCTCATTATTAGAGCTCCAACCAAGATTCGGAAAAGATGGACTGGCCGGACAGCACCTTGTAAGATTTGTAATGCTGCAGTTCGACCTCACTGAGTCCGTCTTGGCCGGGATCGTTCCCATCCATCATTCCATGAACTAAATCAACAAAGCTTTGACGCTCACCTTTGCAGATTGCCATCAACTCGGCATCGTAAGAATTGACGATAGCCGTTGTAAGACCGTATTTCATCAACATAATGAGGTAGGTACGGTCAAGGTATTTCCTGAGATTTTCAGCAACACCATTGGAAACATTAGACAGGCCGATGGTGGACCCTGCTCCTGGAGCGATGTCCTGTAACATGCTCAGGAACTCAAGGCCGGCAAGAGTTTGGTCTGCCCCCAGGGTAATGGGTGAGGCAATGGGATCGAAAAGCATATTCTCATTTGGGATACCGGCTTCAGTGAGCGCCATCATCAGGTCCACTGCAAGAGCAGCCCTTTCATTGACGTCTCTCGGCAGGCCGTCGGGTCCCCACAGGAGGGCAACAACTTTGCAGTTAGCTTCAGCCGCTACCGGTACCAGTGCTTCCCATCGTTCTGGCCTGGCCATGATCGAGTTTAAAACGGCCTCATTTTTGTTGGTCACAGCCTTGAAGCCTGCAGACATGGCATCAATATTGGTTGTATCGAGGACCAATGGCAGGTCGGAAACCTCCTGCACTGTTTCAACGACCCAGGGCATCAGCTCTGTGCCGTCCTTACGGGCCGGTCCGATGTTAAGGTCCAGGTATGCTGCACCAGCGGCAGTTTCTTCCTTGGCCATTTCCTGTATTGGGCCGGGATTCCTCTCCTTCATAGCAGCGCCACTTCTTTTGCCCATGATATTAATACTTTCGGCAATGCCTAATACTGTCTGGGACATCTTTTTCTCCTTTGATTTTATTCAGATATGGCTCTTTTTCAATATAATATACTGAAAATACTTAAAAAATTGAGTCTACAAGAAATGCTATGGAGCAATGTAGACAATTACCTAATATCAATTTATTGAAACAGCTGGAAATCGTTCCCGAAAAATGGAATTTCCAAAAATAGCGTTTTAACATATCCTTGTCAATAAGGATATTATTCAAAGCCGCCCTGTATTAAATGGTATCAATCAATTAAAGAATAACAAAATTGTACTTATTTTATTCTGGCAGTTTTTCTGATACGGTTGGGAAAAGACTCATATCGGTGTGCGGCAGGAAAAGTGATGCCATGTAATGATTCATAAACTGAGGGTTTTCGCTCAGTTCCATATTTGTCATCAGGGAGCTGACCAGTAGGCGTCCACGGAATCTTTTGTGGTCTGTGAGACTTAATTGCGCCCCAAGAAGTGATGCATTGCCAAGATAGTAAAACTTATCGCGATCAATATCGGGAAGCAGACCAATACATATAGCCCGTTCCAGGTCAATATAATTCCCGAAATTACCCGCCAGGATTACCCGGTCAAGATCACTGAAGCTCATACCAACTGATTCGAGAAGAGTCATATACCCTGCATACATTGCTCCCTTGGCGCGCATGAGGTTGTCAATATCTACCTCGGTTATAACAATATCTTTCCCTTTTTTGCTGTTTTTAAAGGAGTCTTTGGCCCAGGATAGTACATACTCATAACCGTCTTCACCTTTACTGATTCGTTCGTGCTTAATATGGCGTTTGAACTTGCCCTGCTGGTCGATAACTCCTGCTTCAAGCAGTTCAGAAATAATACTGATCAGGCCAGATCCACAAATTCCCAAGGGTGCGTTATGGTCCACAGTTATGATCATCGGATCAAATGTTTCAGGCTGAATGTGGAAGTTTTCAATGGCGCCGCTGCTAGCCCGCATGCCGTGTTTGATACCACCACCTTCAAAAGCAGGTCCAGCTGAGCAGGCTGTGCATACCATCCATTCTTTGTTGCCCAGAACAATTTCTCCGTTAGTCCCTATATCTATAAACAGGGTGAGTTCAGGGCTCTTATGCATCTGGCAGGCATGCACTCCCGATATAATATCACCACCCACGTAGCTTGACACAGACGGATAAAGTAAAAGACGAACTGATGGATGGGCAGAGATGTTTATTGCGGCGGCCCTTGTTAGTGGAAACTGACTGCAAACGGGCGTATATGGGGCTTCTCGGATGTATTTGGGGTCGAGTCCAAGCAGCAGGTGGGACATTGTAGTATTACCTGCCGCCATAATGTAACTGATATCACTCGGGCTGATGAGCATATCTTTACAGACTGCTTCAATAACTTCATTGATGGTGTCTACAACTTTTTTCTGGAGTTTTTTCAAGTTGTTCCCGCGCTGGGAAAATATTATTCTCGAAATAACATCCTCTCCAAAAGCGATCTGGGCATTATACCTTGATGCTTCTGCTATAATTTTACCATTATTCAAATTAATAAGGACTCCGCATACGGTTGTGGTGCCAATGTCCACAGCAAGCCCATAAAGGTGTTCCGTGGTGTTACCTGGTTCAACAGCAATGATACGGTCCGGCTCTTCTTCTTTTTTACCTCTAAGAAGAATCGTTGTAACTTCCCAATCAGCTTCTCGAAGAATAAAGGGTAAATCCATGAGAAGCTGCGGATGATCAAAATTAGGTATTTCGCACTCATGGCAGCCCTTTTTGATTGCCTTAAGAAGCCTTTGCAGATCTGGGATATTGTCTTCCAGAGACGGGGGGGAGAGTTTGAGAAAACGTTTTTCAACCGGCGGGTCTACCTGCCAGTCACCTATCAACTCCTTAAGGGAACGAGCGGAAATGGATCGAGTCGTTTTTGGTTTCCTTTTGAGAACCTTGCCATCAGTTTTAACTGTTTCAGGAATTCGAACTTCAACATCTTCGATTACGGTTGATCGACATGCCAGCTGATAACCTTTTTTATGTTCATCTTCAGTAAGTTGTATATTCTTGTCAGAGCTAACGCGGCCTTTTTCAATTTTGACTTTACATTTGCCGCAGACACCATCTCCACCGCAATAAGCATGGATATAAACACCTGCAGCGGCAGCCGAGTTTAAAAGGTTTTCCCCTTCCTCCACATTTATATTCACTTTGTCCGGAAGAAAATGGACTGTTTTTCCCATATAAATACTCCAATTCTTTAATAGCCGGCAGTAAATCGACAGCAAGAGTTACATATAATAACATATTAAGATCAAACAGATTAGCAGACTGTTAAATCTTGTCAATTAAAGATACATTTTCTCACCTTACATCAAGATAAGTGTTCCTTGAAATAGCTCAATTTTGTGAAAAACTATCAAGTCAATGAATGGAAAAAATACCAGCAAAGAATTAAGACATTTGTAAAAATGCCGCCTTGCAACTCTCATAAACATCTATTTCAGGGCAAAACGACATGTTTACGAAATAGGCATATTTTGTTAGAGTAGCGCAGCCTTGAAAAGCCTGAACTATTGCAGGAGTATGCTGGTATGCAATTTAGCCAGGTTATTCCTTTTATTAAGCATAGTATGAATAACAATATTTTTACTCTTTAACTGGATAGAATCATGTCAGATGAGCAGCTACCTGAATTTATAAAACATCTCCTTAATCCTTCAGCCTATGCGCACGAAGCCGTCGACGTAAAACTTGTTCAGACTCATATTTCCTATGTTTTGCTGGCTGGCGATCATGTCTATAAATTTAAAAAACCAGTAGACTTTGGTTTTCTGGATTTTACCACACTGGAGAAGCGGCACCATTATTGTGAGCAGGAGCTTCTTTTAAACCGCCGACTGTGCCCATCTATCTATCAGGGGCTTGTTGCGCTCAGTGATACAGAAAATGGACTTGTACTCAGCGATATAAATGATGCCTCAGGGATAGTGGTGGAATATGGCGTTAAAATGGCTCGCATGCCGGAAGATCGAATGATGGCCAATGTCATTAATGCTGGGCAGCTCACTGTTGATTTGATTGAAAATATCTGTGACACCCTGATCCCTTTTTATGAAAAAGCGGATGGCGGCAATAAGATCAAAGAGTTTGGAACATCTGATTCAGTTAGTGTCAACGTTCTTGAAAACTTTGAGCAGACTGAAAATTTTATTGGGGGCGGATCTTTAAGTAAGTCACAATTTGAAAATATCAGCGGGTATGCCAAGGATTTTTTAAAGATGAAAGATCTTTTTGAAGAACGTATTGCCCAGAGGCGTATAAGGGATTGCCATGGTGACCTGTATTCCGCCAACATCTGTCTTGCTGATCAGGTGTATATATATGACTGTATAGAGTTTAACCAGAGGTTCCGCTATTGTGATGTTGCAAGTGATGTGGCCTTTCTTGCCATGGATCTTGATTTTCATGGGCTTGATAATCTGTCGAGGCATTTTATTAATCGATTTCAGAAATTATCCGGTGATGATGGTTTGACGAAAATGCTGAATTTTTATAAATGCTATCGGGCTTATGTGCGTGGGAAAATAGGTCTGTTTACGGCCCATTCTCCTGAAGTGGATGATATAACTAAACAGTCTTCACTTGAACAGGCCGGGAAATATTTTTTCCTGGCCGAGCGATATGCTACTGAGTGAGCTTTTATGGAGAAAACCGTTTTTGTTTTTTTTGGCTTAATTGCTTCGGGAAAGAGCACATTGGCCGGGGCCTGGGCCCGTCGCTTACATATACCGTACTATAACTCGGACAGGGTCAGGAAAGAGCTCGCTGGAATGGCGCCAATATCCAGCATGAGCAGTAAATTTAATGAAGGTATATATTCAAAGGAATTTACCAGAAAAACATATGACGCTCTGATAGAAAAGGCTGAGAAAGACTTAGCGAATAACTCTTCTGTCGTTCTTGATGCTTCATATCAGAATCGAGATGAAAGAGAAAGGTTACGTAAACTCTCAGAAAGTTCCGGGTGCCGTCTCATTTTTATATTGTGCCAATGTTCGGAAATGGAAACAAGGCGCAGGCTAGATTTGAGGGTGAAGGATCCGCATGCTGTTTCAGACGGACGTTGGGAAATTTACCTGAAACAAAAGGAAAGTTATGAAGCCCCAGCAGAACTCGGAAAGCATGAATTTATAACAATCGATACATCCGATACAGTCGACAATCTTTTAGGTTATTTAACAAATAGACTGTCAAGCTGGTAATCGTAAAGAATTTCATCTAAGTTTTCTGATTTTGAACTACAAATTATTGAGGTTTAGTTGTGCATACACGCATATTTGTTCTCAGGTTTTCCAAAGAGATTGTCGATCAGCCGCTTATCTGCAGGCTTGTAAAGCTTTTTGATGTCGAATTCAATATTCTGAAAGCCACAGTTCTACCGCAGCATGAAGGTGTTTTAGTCCTTGAGTTAAGAGGCTTGAAAAGTAATATTAATAAAGGTCTTGCTTACCTTAAAGAACAGGGCGTAAAGGTGGAAAGCCTGGCCGCCAGCATTCGCCGGGATGACGATAGGTGTTATCAGTGTGGGGCCTGCACAGGAGTTTGCCCTACCGGAGCTCTCGCTATACGGCGGTCGGATATGGCGGTATTGTTTGTTCCTGAAAAATGCAGCGGTTGCAGTTTGTGCGTAACAGTTTGTCCTGTACGGGCAATGGAAGTTTCAGTTGAACGTCCTGAGACTTTGCCTGGTTGATACTTACAGTTGAAGGTTCAAGCAATAAAATATCCCCCCACCAGCCAATTATCTTTCAGAACTAATAATAAACAGATAGAACGACACTAGTAAAATTTCTTGTGTATTGCGGATACTATTCTCCGGCAGACTGGGATGCGCCCTGTATTGTATAAAAGCGCCAATCCGGCATTGACAATTCGGGGAGCCACGAACCCAGGGATAGTTTTGGAGGATTTCCTGCCTTCAGGTCCGCAAGAAGCTTGTCAGCTTCAGGAGCGATTTCAGAATCGGGATATTGGGTAAGTATGTATTCCAGCCTGGATTCTGCTTCCTTGTAGGATTTGGTCCGCACATAAAAGGACCCTACATAGTATTCATGATTTGCCAGAAAATTTCGTGCGGCTTTGATTTTGGCCTGTGCCTCCTGTGTATATGGGGATACGGGAAAAGAACGAAGAAGGCGCGTGAAGGCCTGAACAGAATCGTTGGCCTTCGAAGTGTCCCTATCGATGGTGTCAAGCTGTCTATAATGGCTCATGCTGATCTGATACATAACATAAGGGACAGCCTCGTTGGTCGGGTGACGCTCTTCAAACTCTTCATAGAGGGCCAGCGCTTCTGGAAAATTATTCATATAATACTCACAGTCAGCCGATTTGAGTTCCGCAAGCAGGCTGTATTCGCTGAAAGGATAATTGTTTTTCAGGGTGTTAAATTTCTTCAGCGCTTTACTGTATTTGCCCCGGCTGAAATCATCCAGACCATATTGTGCCAGAGACTGTGCTGTTTCCGGTGTGTTTTTTGATGGCACAGCAAATGATAAGAGTTTATCCATGGTGGCACAGCCGGAAAAAAGTGTCAGCATCGAAACAAGAAGCAGGCAGGATAAAGTTATTTTGTAATTGTTGATTGAGGTATTTGGCTTTTTGAATGGTCCGGATTTCATGTTTGCTCCATTAATACAAATAAATTTTCTCTGAATTACTTACGCTAATTGGCTCAAATAATCCTCAGCTGATATGGCAGCAACTGCTCCTTCACCAGCAGCGTTGACAACCTGGCGGACAGCTTTGCTGCGAATATCTCCTGCAGCCATCACCCCTGGAATCTTTGTCCGCATTTCTTCATCAGTTATAATAAATCCCCGCTCATCTGCGCCAAGCTGATCGAGTGGCAATATTTCGTTGTTAGGTATAGTACCGATCAGAATAAAAACACCGGTTGCTTTGATGAAACTTTCCTCTCCGTCATTATTGCGAACCTGAACACCTTCGACTGCAGTTTTACCCTTGACGGAAATTACACTAGAGTTCCAAATGAAATTAATTTTTTCGTTGGCAAAGGCATTTTCCTGTAAAACCATTGTTGCTCGAAGTTTGTCACGTCTGTGTATCACTGTAACCTTGCTGGCAAATTTTGTGAGATGGTCAGCTTCCTGGATAGCAGTATCACCGCCGCCCACTACAATGATTTCCTCCTCCTTGTAAAAAGGCCCATCACATGTTGCGCAATATGATACTCCTTTACCGGTTAGTTCAGCCTCTCCAGGTATGTCGAGGGTGTTGGGTCTGGCACCAGTGGTAAGAATAAGGGTCTGACATTCTAGAATGTCACCGTTTTCAAGGAAAAGCTTTTTGCTTTTCCCGGAAAGATCCATGCTGGTGACAGGTGCGACCTTGTTTTCAAGGCCGAAGCGGGCTGCTTGTGCGGACATTTTATCGATAAGATCGAAACCTGAAATACCGTCGGGGAAGCCCGGATAGTTGTCAATCCAGTCGGTTACAAGAACCTGTCCACCAAGAGCTCCTTTTTCAACAAGAAGAACCTTAAGCCTGTCGCGGGCGGCGTAAAGCCCTGCTGTAAGTCCAGCAGGGCCCCCACCAATTATGACTAGTTGATATTCCTGGCTGCTCATGGCAGTGTTTTAACAGCCTGACGGGTTATAATACTTTATCGAGCATGGTTGTCAGCTGAGATTTGCCGACTGCACCGGTAACCTGGTCAACAATCTCACCATTTTTGAACAGGATGAGGGTTGGAATAGCACGGATGCCGTACTTCCCAGGTGTTGTGGGATTGTTGTCAACATTAATTTTGCCGATGTAAATCTTGTCATCATACTCCTCGGCCAATTCTCCCACCATGGGAGCGATCGCTTTACAGGGTCCGCACCATGGGGCCCAGAAATCCAGGAGATACGGGCGATCTGATTTTAGTACCTGTGCTTCGAAATCACTGTCTCCAACCTCTTTTACTTTTTCTCCAGCCATATTATCTTCTCCTGTTTTATATCGATTCTTATATAAAAATAAGCTTACTTTAACGCTGACATCTTACCTTCAGTTCCTTTTTATGACAAGGGAAAAAGTCGCTTAAAACAGCCCAGTTTTTGACAGAATCAGGACACGCCCATCATTTGCTTTTGACAGAAATAAACAGGGCGTGCTATATAAGTTGTCTGCTTGTTAAGTACAAGTATTGTAATAGTATAGTCATGTAACGACATACATTAATTTTTTACTCAAACATATATGTAGCCAGATTTTATTAACAGGAGAAACTGATCATGAAAATAGATAAATCGAAACAGTTGTTCGCCAAGGCCCAGACTGTTATTCCGGGAGGAGTCAACAGCCCGGTCCGTGCATGCAAATCTGTAGGGTGCGATCCAATATTTGTTGCTAAAGCTGCTGGCTCAAAAGTGTACGATGTGGATGGTAATGAATTTGTTGATTTCGTCTGTTCCTGGGGACCGATGATTATGGGGCACAACCCGGCACCCGTTAAAGAGGCTATACTTGCAGCCCTTGAAAACGGCACCAGCTACGGTGCGCCTGCTCCGCTTGAAATAGATCTTGCCGAACTTGTTATTGATGCTCTTCCTTCTGTGGAGAAAGTGCGGTTTGTAAGCTCGGGTACAGAAGCTACAATGAGCGCCATTCGTCTGGCCCGCGGTTATACAGGTAAGAAGGTTGTGGTGAAATTCAACGGTTGTTACCATGGCCACGCTGACTCGTTTCTCGTGCAGGCCGGTTCAGGAGTAGTTACGTTGGGTATTCCAGGCAGCCCAGGTGTCCCGGAAGATATTGTGAAAAATACTCTTTCCATCCCATATAATGATGTTGATATACTGGAAAAGACTCTGCGTGATGAAAGCCTTGATATATCCTGTGTCATTATAGAAGCAGTTGCTGGTAACATGGGAGTTGTACCGCCCGCTGAAGGTTTCCTGCAGAAACTTCGGGACCTTACTGAGGAGCTTGGTATTGTTTTGATTTTTGACGAAGTAATTACAGGTTTCAGACTGGGTTATAGTGGTGCACAGGGAAGGTTTGGTATTAAACCTGACCTGACCTGCCTTGGCAAAATCATCGGCGGAGGTCTGCCGGTTGGTGCTTATGGTGGCAAGAAAGAAATAATGGATAATATCGCACCTGACGGACCGGTTTATCAGGCCGGTACTCTTTCTGGGAACCCGCTGGCAATGGCAGCCGGTGTTGCTACTCTTACGGCATTAAAAGAGCCAGGTTTCTATGATCGGCTTGAAGAAAAAGCAGCGACTTTTGCGCAGGAACTGGAAAATATTGCCGCAAAGTATCAGCCTAACACTACATTAAACCGGGTTGGCTCCATGATGACTACCTTCTTCACTGATGGGCCTGTAACAGATTTTGACTCGGCCATGAAAGCCGATACAGAAAAATACGGCATGCATTTCCGGGAAATGCTTTCCCAGGGGATTTGGCTTGCGCCTTCGCAGTTTGAAGCAGCTTTTATTTCTGCGGCGCATACTCAGGAAGACTTGCAAAAAGCTCTCGAGAAAACTGAATGGTCATTCAAAAAAATGGCGAAATAGTAAAAAATACGTTGACTTTGAGATAACCTCATGCTACCAAGAGGATCGATTTTCTGTTATGAATGATGGTTCAGTTAGTGTGCCTGGAGGTGGATATGTCTAGCAATCGTAAGGAAATTATGCGGTTGTTGGCAGATTTTTCAACTATCGGCATTACTTTTGCCGCATCCATATTTATCGGTTTGGGCTTTGGTTACTTTCTTGACAATAAAGTCTTTTCCGGCAGGACTTCACCTTGGTTGACCCTTATTTTTTTGGGTTTTGGCATTGCAGCGGGATTCAAGAACCTGTTTATGCTCACCAAGCGAAAGGATTTGTAAGTGATTGTTGCGACAGATAAAAAAGATGAATTTTCCCTTGCGAAAGTTTTGGTCTTAAATTGGCTGATGCTTGCGTGCATGGTTCTGGGTGGCTGGTATTTCTGGTCTCCTTATGCTGCGAAGGGAATACTAATTGGCGGTGTAATTGCCAACGTAAGTTTTTACCTGCTTAAGAAGGATTTGATAAAAGTACTGAACGGGCCATTGGGTGTGGCCAAAGTGAAGTTCTTTATCAAATATTATGTCAGGCTGACCATATTAGCATTGGTTCTTTACTACCTTGTCAGATATAGGTCGGTGCATATAATTGGCTTGCTGGCAGGCCTTTCTACCGTTTTGCTGAGTATAGGTATAACGGTGGCGGGCACGGCAAAGAAAATATATTCCACTGCGAAGGAGGCGGCTTAAGAGATTATGGAACATCCAATACTCTTTATCTCGGTTATTCTTGAAAAATTTCATCTTCCTGTTCCTCACGGTCCGGTTGGCCATAACCTGCTGGAAAAAATTGTTTCTCCCCACATGACCTATACGTGGTTGGTTATGGCTTTTCTGATCCTTGTACCAAAACTAACTCTGGGAAAAGTCGAATTGATACCTGGAAAAGGTCAGAATTTCTGGGAAGCAGTTATCGAGGGCATGGAAGGTTTCATGGCTGAGAATATGGGCAAAGAGGGAGCACGTTTGATGTTTCCGATGCTTGCTACTTTTGCACTTTATATTCTTGTAGCGAACATGATTGGTCTTATGCCTGGTTTCATGTCTCCCACATCAAACTTGAACATTACTTTGGGTTGCACACTGATTGTTTTCACCACAACCCATATACTGGGCCTGAAGTTTCACGGCGCCGGTTACATAAAACACTTTCTTGGCCCTTTACCCTGGCTTATTCCACTGATGTTCCCCATTGAGGTAATCAGTCACCTGGCACGTATTCTTTCACTTTCAATCCGGCTTTTCGGTAACATCATGGCCAAAGAAACCCTGCTGGGTATTCTGTTTATTCTGGCCGGGGCGTACTTTGCACCTCTGCCGATTCTGTGCCTCGGTGTATTTGTATCAATAGTCCAGGCGTTGGTTTTTGTGCTGCTCTCCATTCTTTATTTTTCAGCAGCCATGGAACACGCGCATTAAAGAAAGGTATATTTGAATTAATACTTAATTAAAGTTTGCATTTTTATTGCATTGTAGGAAGAAGGCCAAAACAATAATATTTTAGGAGGAAAAAACAGATGAAAAAGGTAAGTATTCTGACCGCTCTTATGGTCCTGGGTCTCTCTACAGTTGCTATGGCAGCTGAGGGTGGTGCTTCTGCATCAGGTGTTAATATCGCTCTTGTCTGTATAGCTGCAGCGCTTTCCGTTGGTGTTGCTGCTCTTGGTTGTGGAATCGGTATGGGCTCTGGTATCGGTGGCGCTTGCTCCGGTATAGCAAGAAATCCTGAGGCTTCTGGTAAAATTACTGTGACCATGATTATCGGTTTGGCTCTCATCGAGTCTCTTACCATTTACGGTCTGGTTATTTCGCTTATCCTGCTGTTTGCTAATCCGCTTATGGGTTAAAAGGCATCAGAAAAGCGACAACCGTAAAGGGTTGTTGATGCAGTTTGAAGGCCGCAGGATGTTTCCTGCGGCCTTTCTTTATTAATAATATTAGTCAGTAATCAATGTCTGAGTTTGTGATAAATCCACAACGGGAAAAGGGTGAACCCTTTCTCGAAGGAAAAGGGCTTTTATTTGTCAATCCTGCAGATACTTCTCTGTATAAAAAAGCATTGAAGGGTCATGATACCAGCCGTCATTTTCTGTTTAACAGCAATCTCTATCAGGTTGCAGGAACTGATGCATCTAATCCATTTTTTGTAGCCGGACCAGCTGTGGGTGCCCCCATGGCTACCCTAACCTTGGAAAAACTTGTAGCGCTTGGGGCCAGGCAAATAATTCTTTATGGGTGGTGCGGTTCCATATCAGAGTCCCTGCAAATAGGTGATATTCTATTGCCAACCTGGGCTATTAGTGAAGAGGGGACTTCGACCCATTATTCTCAAAAGAATAAACCTCACTCTTCATCCAGTTTGAGAGAAGATATCGGCCTTTTTTTCAAGTCTCGCAATTTCTATACAAAAGAGGGCCCCATATGGACTACTGATGCTCCATATCGTGAAGGCAGGGCTGCAGTATCAGATTATTCAGTTCAGGGTTTGCTTGGCGTTGATATGGAGTTTTCGGCACTGTGCAGCGTAGCAGCTTACCGCCAAATTCAATTTGCTGCTGTATTGCTTGTTTCTGATGAGCTGTGGCGGGAGCAATGGAAACCGGGATTTAGGAAAAGTAGTTTTAAAAAGAAGAATTCGGAAGTTGTTCGTGCCCTCATTGAATATTGCCGGTAATTCTGTCCATTTTTATTCGTTCTCCAGATTGACGTTTAACGCTCCTCCACGCAGTGATTAACTTTCAGTAAACGCCTGTTTAAAGAATCAAAATGAACGGAGTGAAACTTGCCTGTTTTGAAAGAAGGGGGTATGGTACTCGGTTTCTGAACGGAAATTCTCCTGTCAGGTTTAGTAATAAACAAGTCCTAAAGAGCGACATTTATATATAATAGCAACCCATTTATTACAGTTTTATGAATAAGAAACTATACCTGGTCAGCCTTGGCTGCCCCAAAAATCTCGTTGACTCTGAGGTCATGCTGGGGCTCCTTGAACAGGATGGATATACAGTTGCTGAACAACCTGAAGATGCCGATCTCCTGCTGGTCAACACCTGCGGATTTATTGGATCGGCCGTTGAGGAAGCGGTAGATGAAATATTGACACTTGCGCAACACAAGATTAATGATCCTGCAAAATTTCTGGTAGTCACAGGGTGCCTCGTTCAGCGTTATGGAGATGAGCTGCGCAAAGAAATACCTGAGGTTGACCTTTTTGTAGGTACTGAAGGAGTGAGTCAGATTGTTTCGCTTTTAGATAATTGCGAGACAGGTTGCAAAACACAGCTCAAGATTATTGAAAAGCCTTTTCTGATGGATAATTCGCTGCCAAGGAAGATTTCAACACCATTGCACCGGGCGTATTTGAAAATTACAGAAGGCTGCGATAACAGATGTTCGTACTGCATGATACCTTCCATCAGGGGAAAGCTGCGGAGCAGGACGGTTGCAGATCTGGTATCAGAGGCGAAGAGACTTGCAGATTCAGGTGTTAGGGAGATCACCTTGATTGCCCAGGACCTGCTGGCATATGGTCGTGATCTCGACAGGAAGACAGACCTCATAAGTCTGCTGAACAGCCTATTATTGGAAACTGATATCCCCTGGATCAGACTGTTGTATCTTCATCCTTCAAGGATAAACAAACAATTTCTCCATTTCATATCAGACAATCCACGCATTCTTCCATACCTGGATATACCCATCCAGCACACCAGCGGGAGAATATTGAAGTTAATGCACCGCCCGTATGATTCTATGCTACTAGAAAATATTCTTTCAAACATCAGGGTTATACTTCCGGAAGCATCTATTAGAACGACACTTATGGTTGGTTTTCCAGGTGAAACAGAAGCTGATATAGAGGAGATGGCTGTTTTTATGCTCAAACATCGATTTGACCATATTGGTGTTTTTTCATACGCTAATGAAGAAGGCAGCAAGGCTGCACTTCTTCCGGATCATGTTTCCGAGGAAATAAAAAAAGAGAGGTACAACAAAATTATGGAACTGCAAGCGGGCATATCGCACGAGAATATGCAGCGATTTGTGGGGACTGTTGAAAAGGTTCTAGTAGAGGGACTTAGCGGAGAAACCGACTTGCTTCTTGAAGGGCGGACAAGATTCCAGGCTCCTGAGATTGACGGATGTGTATATATAAGTTCCGGGTCAACGGACAGGGGGGAGATAGTTGACGTTGCCATAACGAAGGCGCACCACTATGATCTGGTCGGAGAAATAGTGGTGTCTGAGGAATAGGTTTACTTACCTTTGTCTACCCTCTCACGCAGCTCTTTACCAACTTTGAAGAAAGGTAATTTCTTGGGTGGAACCTTGATTTTCTGGCCGGTTTTTGGGTTTCTGCCCTGGTAGGAATCATATTCCTTTACTACAAAACTGCCAAAGCCGCGAATCTCTATACTGTCTCCTGAAGCCAGGGTGTTCGTCATGGCTTCAAGGATAGTGTTGGTTATAGAGTCGGCTTCCCTGAATGGCAGGTTGGTTTCCTGGGCTAACGTTTCAATCAATTCAGATTTGTTCATCGCATTCTCCCTGACCTTATTATGGATTAGAAATAGGGAATTATCTCCTGCCAGAAGGATAACTATCCCCAATGCTTATATAAAATCATATTTTTTTAAAAAAGTATAGTTTTTTTAATCAAATAGATACCTTGTTAACCTGAGGCCTGTTTTTTTCAAAGATAAGATTCAGTTCTTTTTTCTTGAGAATCCTGTATTTTCCAGGTTTCAGGCTGCCTAACAGCAGGCCCCCGTAAGCTGTTCTTTTCAAGTTGATCACTCTGTGACCAACAGCTGCGAACATCTTTCTTACCTGACGTTTCTTCCCTTCATGTATTGTAATCATGATTGTTGTATCATGCCGCTTTTTTTCAATAATTTTTATTTTTGCCGGCCAGGTTTTCTTGCCTTCCAATATAATTCCTTTCTGCAGACGAGCAATTTTTATACTGTCTGGTCGACCTTGGACTACTGCCTCGTAGGTTTTATTGACCTCATAGGAGGGATGTTGTATCTGCTGGGCAAGTTCCCCGTCATTAGTGAGTATGAGGGCGCCTTCCGTTTCCAGATCGAGTCGTCCCACTGGAAATAAGCGGGCTGAGATATTTTTCAGCAAAGAAGTCACAATAGGTCTGCCTTGCGGATCACTCATTGTAGTGACATAACCCTTTGGCTTGTTTAGCAGAATATAAATTTTCTCTTCAGTGCAGGTAACTGTTTTCCCGTCACATTCAATTTTATGGCGGTCAGGGTCAACCTTGATACCCATTTCTGTGACTACCTGCCCATCAATACGAACCCTTCCTTGCTTTATGAGGGTTTCTGCCGATCGACGTGAAGCAATGCCGGCATTAGCAAGTATTTTCTGCAGGCGCTCTTTCATTAATTATAGTTCGCAGTGGAAATTTTAGCGCCACTTTGGAGGGAGCATGGCTGCCATTTTGCCGTCTACTTTACTCTTAGTCTCAGGATCAACTTCAAGAACAGGTGGGTACCAGGGTTTCATGCGGCAATCAAAAATGATTGGCTGTTGCAGACCTACATGGAAACGTTTTGTTGAACTGGAGGACGCATGAATATCCCCGGCTGGTTCAAATCGCGTGAAAAAGGTCCATAAAAATTCCTGCATATTCAGAGTAGCTTCTTCGGTGTTGTCAACCAACAGGACAACTGGCCAGTCCCCTAACCCTTCCCACTTGGAGAGCCTGTCGGCAAGCTCAGCATCACTTTCATAAGAACTGCCTTCCACCACAAGAGTACCGGGGAGGAAGACGTTAGGATTTGCACATCCTTGCGGCAGGGTCCCCTCAAAGGTGTTGGGCAATTCCCGACAAGGTTCCTTACCCAGACCCATAAGCATGGCTTTGGAGCCTGTGTTAACAGATGGGCCGGTATAATCAAGGGTGTCCTGTGACACATTGGCGAAAACAAAAAGATCCTGTTGCCAGTTAACACGCTCCAGCACGTGAATCCACAGATTCTTGAAATCGTTTACATCTATATGCCCGTCTGTAATGATGAGAAATTTTGTAAGCGATAACTGACCTTCGCCAAGAATCCGCAAACCTGCTGCAAACGCTTCTCGAGGGTAGCGGTCAGTGACACGAGCAGCTGCCAGACAGTGAAAGCCTGTTTCACCAAAAGTTTTCAGCTGGTGCACCCCCTTCATAACGAGTGGAAAGAGCGGTGAAAGCAGGTCCTGCAGAAAATCACCGATATAGAAGTCTTCCTGTCGTGGGCGACCTACTATAGTGGCTGGGTAAATAGCATTACGCCTGTGGTATATGCGATCTATCTGAAAAACGGGATAATCATGCGCCAGTGAATTATAACCGTAATGATCTCCGAAAGGTCCTTCGGGCTTGCGAATATGAGGTGGAACGATACCCTTGATAGCAAATTCGGTGTTCGCTACCAGCCTGTGCCCACCAATAGGGTCGTTGACCATTTCGAGTTTGTTGCCAAGTAACAGCGAGGCAAGCATCAACTCGGGTATATTTTCAGGCAGAGGGGCAATGGCTGAAAGCATCAGGGCGGGCGGGCCCCCAATATACAATGTGAGCGGCAAGGATTCGTTGCGCTGTTCAGCCGCATGATAATGATAACCCCCACCTTTATGGATTTGCCAGTGAATGCCTGTGGTATTTTCATCATGCTGCTGAATACGGTACATGCCAAGATTGTGGCCAAGTCCGTCTGGGTGTTCAGTGTATACAAGTGGTAGGGTAACAAAAGGGCCGCCATCGGAATGCCACGAGGTAAGAAGTGGCAGTTGTGTTAGGTCCGGTTGCTGCTGGCGCTCCTCAAGGATTGGTGCGTTGCTTACATTTTTCAGGCCGACTTTAAGTCCCTGCATGGCAAGCCCCCGCAACGACCAGATTTTTTTGAAAGAAGGTGGCATTATTGTTTCTGCCGTTTTGACAAGCTCGGAAACAAACGCTTGAGGGCGTTTGCCGAAAGCAAGCTCCAGCCTTCTGGCTGTACCGAATAAATTTGTTACGACAGGAAATCTAGAGTTGTTGACATTTGTAAACAGCAGGGCAGGGCCACCTTTGACAATAACCCGTCTGTGAATCTCAGCAATTTCAAGTTTTGGATCAACAGGAGTATCGATTTCAAGCAATTCCGACTCATTTCGAAGAATGTCTAGGAATGCTGGTAGGTCTTTTATTGTATTTAGACTCACTTAAATGCTCCGGGGTATTTGATGTGTTTGGGCAATTGTATTGGTTAAAATAATAAAAAGAAATACCATAACATGTGGTTGATTGAGAAGAGAAACAACTTTTTCAATTATTGTTTATTCGAAAGTGTTAATCCATCTAATCATTCTTCTAAAAAAAGTTGATGATATTCTTTTTCTTTCAAGTGCTTACGAAGGAGCTGAGTTATACTAGATACAAGCGCGCTGATATCTTCGTCTTCCATCCTGGGGATGAGGGTGTTCAGCAGTTTTTTATTAGTGAACTGTTCCAGAAAAATAACCAGTGACTGCTCATCAGTACCCCTATCAAAGCCGAAACAGATTTGCTGTGCTTTATTAATATTGTCAACCATTTAACTGTCCTCGACCAGTTTGGTTATATTAAGCGCCAATGGACCTTTCTGGTCCGCGGTCCGTCGTATTCACAGAAAAAAATTCTCTGCCAGGTTCCCAGATTCAATCTCCCTGATTCAATAAAGACTGTAACAGAACTTCCGGTTAATGACGCCATTACATGCGAAGGTGAATTTCCTTCCATGTGCCTGTATGGATGGTTCATCGGGACAATTTTTTGAAATGCTGTAATGATATCATCCTGAACAGCAGGGTCCGCACCTTCGTTAATTGTTAGTCCGGCAGTCGTGTGCGGGTTGTAAACTATGCACACACTCCCCTGGACATCTGCTGCGTTTATTTCTTTTTCAAGCTTTGATGTGATGTCTACAAATTCCATTTTACTTGATGTTGAAACTGTAAATGATCCTTTGTTCATGAAATTTCTCCCTGCCTGTTTGAAAATGTTATTCCACATGATTGAGATTGGTTTGATAGTGATTTTCGCCTGGATGACCGGCAAATTTCAAAATAAAAGCTTTGAGTCCATTCCTGCTAAAGAAGTTTGATTAAGATAAACTAGCTAAATGTCAACCGGCATTCAACATTTATTCTTTTATTCATTAATAAATGGAGTTGACGTAATGCAAAACGGGCGATTAATATGTTGTTTTACATTTATGTAATATTTTAATGAAAGAAAGTGTAAATAATTTTGAGATAGATATGCCACAGACTATTGCTAAAAAAGAACTTGAAGACTTGACCTGCCTTTATGAAGTGACCAAGGTGCTGGCGTCCTCTACGGACCTGCTGGAATGTCTGGACCAATCCATGAACATTCTTTCAGAAAAAAAAGGAATGGAAAATGGCACGGTAACTATTGTTAATCCAGTGACCGGTCAATTGGAGATCGAAGTGGCCCAAGGCATGAGTCCAGAGGCCAGGAAGCGGGGTAAATATAAAATTGGTGAAGGGATCACAGGGCGCGTGGTTGCATCCGGTAAACCTATAGTAATTCCTCACATAGCTGACGAAACGGAGTTTCTTAACAGGACGCGCAGCAGGGGGGACATCAGGAAAAAAGACAATTCTTTTATTTGTGTTCCTATCAAGCATGAAAAAAGGACTTTTGGCGCTTTAAGTATAGACAGGGCTTACCGGAAGGACCTCAACTACGAAGAGGATCTCCGGTTTCTGACCATCCTGAGCGGCTTGATCGCACAGGCTGCTCTGCGTATACAGGCCGTAAATGAAAGAGAAGCGCGCCTGGAGCATGAGAATATTGAGCTCAAAAGAGAGCTTTCCGAAAAATACCGTATTGCTAACATAATCGGCAACAGCAGCAGAATGCAGGAAGTTTACGAAATGATACATCGGGTTGCCGACAGTAATGCCACAGTTTTACTGCGCGGAGAATCCGGCACCGGAAAGACAATGGTAGCAAAGTCCCTTCATCACAACAGTAAAAGAGCCAAAAAACCTTTTATTGTTGTCAACTGTTCGGCTTTACCGGAAACGCTCCTGGAAAGCGAGCTTTTCGGTCATGAGAAAGGGGCTTTTACCGGGGCCCACACGACCAAAAAAGGCCGTTTTGAACTTGCGGAAGGAGGGACACTGTTTCTTGATGAAATAGGTGAGCTCAGCCAGAACGTTCAGGTAAAGCTGCTTCATGTGGTGCAGGACAGGATCTTTCAGCGTTTGGGCAGCAGCAAGTCGATTAAATGTGATGTGCGTTTGGTGGCTGCTACTAACAGGGACCTTGAAAGCGCAGTAGCCGATAATAGTTTCCGGGAAGACCTGTATTACCGTCTCAATGTTTTCCCAGTATATTTGCCGCCTTTAAGAGAAAGACGTACCGACATACTCCTGCTGGCCGAGTTTTTTCTGAACAAGTACAGTGAGGAAAATGCAAAGGACGTGCAAAGAATTTCAACGCCTGCTATCGATCTGCTGTTGCAGTATCACTGGCCGGGGAATGTACGGGAGTTACAGAACTGTATTGAAAGGGCCGTGCTGATCTGTGACGATGAGACCATAAAGAGTTTTCATCTGCCACCATCGCTACAGTCTTCAGAAAGTGTTGATTCGCAAAAACCTCTTTCATTTGCGGCCAGTGTAGAAAATTTTGAACGCGAACTGATTGTTGAAGCACTTAAGCAGGTGAACGGTAATCAGACAAAGGCTGCCCAGGCCCTTGATACCAGCCTGCGCATCATTAATTATAAGATCCATCGTTATGATATAGATCCCAAGAAATTCAAAGTCGGTAACTAGTGTAATTTGTTTATAAAATATAAGAAAAAAAGCCCGGGTCCTTAAGCAGGCACCGGGCTTTTTGCGTATCAGAGATACTGATTAGCCGAATTGTTTTACTGAAAGAACGGCTTAGTATATCTTCAGGTAGTTCTCCAGTTCCCAATCGGTAACACTGATGCGGAAGCTGTCCCACTCCTTCTCTTTTGTTTCAATATATTTCTCGAAGATATGTTCGCCAAGTGTTTCTTTGGAAATCTTGTTTTTCTTCAGTTCTACCAAGGCTTCAAGAAGTGATGCCGGCATACTGGCTATTTTGGCCCGCCTTTTTTGGTTGTCTGTCATCTCATAGATGTTGACATCAGTTGAAGGCGGAGCTGTTAGCTTGTTCTTGATGCCGTCAAGGCCGCTGTTGAGCATCATTGCAAAGGCCAGGTATGGGTTGCAGGTTGGATCCGGGCAGCGAATCTCTACCCTGGTACCTAGGCCTCTGGATGCCGGGATGCGTACGAGGGCGCTACGGTTAGAGGCGGACCATGCTACATACACCGGTGCTTCGTAGCCCGGAACCAGGCGTTTGTAAGAGTTGACAAGCGGGTTGGTTACAGCAGCAAAACCGCGGGCATTTTTTATGGCACCGGCAATATACTGACGAGCAACTTTGCTGAGCTGCATGGGGTCTTTTTTGTCAAAGAAGGCGTTGGTGCCGTCCAGATTAAATAGTGACTGGTTGGTGTGCATTCCGGAGCCGTTGATGCCGAATACAGGTTTTGGCATGAAGGTCGCGTGCAATCCGTATTGTTTTGCAATGGTCTTGACGACCCATTTAAAAGTAACAGTATTGTCTGCACAAATTAAAGCGTCGGAATACTTGAAATTGACCTCGTGCTGACCTTCCGCAACCTCATGGTGGGAAGCTTCAATCTCAAAACCCATTGACTCAAGGGTCTCGATGATCTCGCGGCGGCACTCAATACCGTCATCATCAGGGTCAACACTAAAGTATCCGGCTGTGTCATGGGTTTCCGTTGTGGGGTTGCCGCATTCGTCCCTGTTGAAAAGGAAAAATTCAGCCTCGGTCCCTACGTTCATGGTGTATCCCATATCTTTTGCATCTTGCAGTACGCGTTTCAGGTTGCCGCGCGGGCACCCTTCAAACGGCGTGCCGTCTGACTTGTATACATCACATATGATCCTGGCAGCGGCTATGCCCTCTTTGTTTCTCCATGGAAGTATAACGAAGGTGCTGTAATCCGGTTTCAGATACATATCTGATTCATTTATACGTACAAAACCGTCAATAGAGGAACCATCGAACATTATTTCACCATCCAGTGCTTTTTCCAGCTGGCTGCGAGGAATAGCAACGTTTTTCATAAATCCGTTGATGTCAACAAACTGCAGGCGGAAAAAGTGGATATTTTCCTGTTCAACAATTTTAAGTATTTCCTTCTTGGTCATGATTGTTCTCCTTTTAATGTAGTTGGTTCAAAAAGTTCTTATTAAGTTTTCTAAATAATCTTCTTGTCATCAAATATTGTTCAGGACGCCATGTTTTTTGCTGTCTAAAACGTTATTTGGTTGAAAAAATAATAAAAAGTAAGCAATAAAGATGCCAGGAGGCAATATTTTGCTTAATGCCATGTATTTATGGGTTAATTAAAGATTTTTCCTTGAGAGACATGTTTCTGTTTCGCACAATTTTGTAAAATAGTTGTATATTTGTTACAGAATTGTAAGAAAATAGGCCTAAGAGTGAGTTGCAAAGAGCTATGATATGTGCAAGGGCCCCATTTTTCTTATCTGTTATGAGACAGCATAAAGCAGGGCCTGGCGAATTTCTTCCTGCAGCTCCGGTTTGTCAATTTTATTGTGATCGCTGCCGAGGACATAAAAAACATCTACTAGCTTTTCAGCTTGTCTGGCAATTTTCGCCCGGAATATATTTATCCCGAAATCTGCAAAAGTGTTGGCAATATCATAATGAAGAGCTGCCCTGTCTTCCGCATACACTTCAATGTCAACTATTGTATAATTGTCTGAGGTTTCGTTGTCGATTGTTACCCGGGGCTTTGATCGGGGTTTAATCTGCCGCATACTTCCACTGGCAGGTTTCAACTTCCAGCTTAGGCGGTGCGCAAGTCCCAGCTGGTTGGTAATGGCCAGATGGAGATCGTTTTTTAGGTCATCCCACTCCTGTGCTTCAAACTGCTCTCCCACAATTGAGTCAATATCCATTACATCCACAACAGTTCCATCTTCCCAGGTGAATATCTGGGCTGATAATACATTAAGATTATGCAGGGCTAGTACCCCGAATATCCTGGCAAGGAGACCGGACCTGTCTTTGGTGAGCAGCAGAAGAGACCAGGAGCCCTGATGTGCGGTCGGATATACCAGTATGTCTCCTTTTTTCAGATCACGGCTTAATTTTACATGGTCAGCAGAACCCTCCGGAGTAAAAGTAAGCAGGTAATCAGTCGGCAGTTTTTCAGTTATCCAGGCCAGATCTTTGCCTAGCATTTCGGCCAGCTTTTTCCGCATCCACCTGGCATTTTCCTGATGGTCAGATTCAGTTGGGCCGGATTTTTCCAGAAGCAGAGTTACTTTCAGGTAAAATTCAAGCAGGAGGGCAGCCTTCCAATCATTCCACGCGGCAGGGCCAGTTGCTCTAGCATCTGCAATGGAAAGCAGGTAAAGCATAGTGAGCCTATCGGTGTTTTTTATTTTTTCAGCACAGCGCTTTAAAAAAGCCTCATCCTCTAGGTCTCTGTGTAGCGCTGTGTTTGAAAGAAATAGATGGTTATTTATCAAGTAGACAAGGTCACTAATTTCTTCGTCTCCAAGTCCAAGTCGTTTTCCGATTATTTCAGCGAACTTAGCACCTCGTTCTGCATGTTTAGAACCTTCGCCTTTTCCAATGTCATGGAGCAGTACTGACAGGTAAAGAACATTTTTTGATTTAATAGAAGAAAACAATTGTTGTTCTTTCCTGTTGAGCTGGTGGAGTTCTGATACAGCCTGCAAAAGATGGCTGTCGACCGTATACATGTGATACACATCGTGCTGGGCCAGTGATTCCACTCGCGAAAATTCTGGTATATATGTAGCCAGTAAGCCGGTTTCCAGCATGGGGGCCAGAATATTCAAGGGTTCATTTGCTGATTGGATTGCCTCCAGAAAAGACTTTGCCACACGCCGGGAGTTGCGCTGACGGTCATCTATGAGATGGAGGTTCTGGTTGATGATGTTTCTGGTGCGATGATGTAGCGGTAAACCTGCTCTGGCAGATATCTGGAAAAGCCTCATCAGGATTGCGGGCCGCTTTGCCAACAGGTTTGAATCGACCAGATGAATCTGGCCGTTTTTTGACTCAATTCCTGGTTCAAGTACCCGCACTTCATTTTCTTCTTTTGATAAGTTAAGCGTTTCGTCAACATGCTCAAAGAAAAGATCTGTTATAACTGCTATGGTTTGCAGGTGGCTGTAAACCTGCCTCATAAAATGTTCTACAGCAAGAAGACCGTTACTTTTTTTGTAGCCAAACGCTTTGGACATATCTTCCTGGTGTTCGAAATAAAGCTGATCGTTTTTACGACCGCTTATATAGTGAAGGCGGTTACGGATTTTTATAAGATGATCCCATGCTTCCCGGAACTCATGTTTTTTATCCCACGAAAGGAGGCCGGCTTCTTCCAAGTCATTAAGTCCATGCAGTCCGTATACGAAATGCGATGTCCACAGCATGGCCTGAACATCCCTCAAACCTCCCCGGCTTTCTTTGATGTGGGGCTCCAGAAGGTAGCTATGCCTGCCAAACTGTTCATGCCTTTTAGAGCGATGAGCAAGCATGTTGTCCAGAAAATGGTGCCGCAATCCTTCAATGTATTTTGCATTGAAAGCGCTCATCAATTTATCGAACAAAGGTGAAGATCCCGCAATAATTCTGGCATCAAGCATGGCAACCTGGAAAAAAAAATCTTCCAAGGCATCTTCCATGCACGCCTCTATGGTCCTGACCCCGTGACCCACTTCAATGCCGGCATCCCACAGCGGATAAAAAACCGCTTCGGCAACTTTTTCAATGTCTTCATCAGGGGCCGCTTCATGCAGTAAAAGGAGGTCCACATCTGAAAACGGGAAAAGCTCCCGCCGCCCGTAACCTCCGAGCGCGACGATAGCCATTCCTTTTGATGCTTCAGGGCACCTGTTAAAGCATTGACGCAGGTGCGTATCGATAAGCTCTGTATTCTTTTCAAGAAGGGCCAGGCCGCTGATCCCATCTTTCCAGAGAGTTTCAAGAGCTTCGCGCCTTGCTAGAAGCTCGGCTTTTTTCATATATATAGCCTCTTCACCCTTATCACCTGTATATACACTGACAACTTCATTGAACAGCAGGAAAATATTGCCATATTCGAAGCGATCAGCTCCAAAACGGTGTCTCCAGTATTCATTTATTTATCTTCTGAGAATTTATGTTCAAAATTGAATTATCACTGTTTGTTGGTTTTGCTTTTAATATAGCAATAGTTGTGCCAGCAAAAGATTGGCAATTTTATATAGTTGAAAATGCGGCGTATTGTTGGTTTTTCATGTTCATTTCTGCACCTAGTAAGTTTACAAATATGTAATGTGTTTCAGGGTTAATCACAAATTTGTGAAAGTGATTTGCTAAGCCCTCCTGTCGTTTTTCTATGCTTCCTAACAGCACTTTCCAAGAGAAAGCAAAATGAATTATTATAGAATTACAAATATGTAATATTATATTCCTGTAACAATATATATTATTACAATAATGTAACAATAAGAGGTTGGTGCATTTTCCATCTGAACAGCTTTATAAAAAATATATCATGTTAAAACAAATATATATAGTTCTATACAAGTGGATATTTTTCAATTTGGCACGCTAGTTGTATTACAGTTATTAAAAAGGCCAAGCGGAATGATGTTAATAAAATATTCCTTGCTGATAAGAATAATGGTTTTGTTTTTATTTGTTCCGGGCTGGTGAAAAATTTAAAACGTTACAATTATGTAAATAAACAACATGTAAACGCTGTACAGAAAGGAGGAAGGCAATGAAGAAAATTGAAGCAATTATCAAGCCGTTCAAGGTCGATGACTTGAAAGAGGCGATGAGCGAGATCGGTGTCACGGGGATGACGATCAGCGAAGTGAAAGGATTTGGCCGGCAGAAAGGGCATACAGAAATTTATCGCGGCGCAGAATACGTTGTCGATTTTATACCCAAAGTGAAGGTCGAAATTGTGGTTGACGGCGAAATGACTGAAAAGGTTGTTGATACCATAATGGAAAGCGTGAAGACCGGAAAAATCGGTGATGGCAAGATCTTTGTCCTGCCGGTTGATTCAATCACTCGTATTCGCACCGGAGAAAAAGATAAGGAGGCCATTTAGGAAGGATAATGAAACGTATATTAAATAAAACTAAGGAGTTCACAATGAAATCGTCAATTGCAAGCAAGGCGTCCTTGCCTCTATTTCTGGCCATGATTGCATTGCCGGGTGCGGCCTTCGCTGCCGATGCTGTGACAGAAGTAACTGGCGCAGCGGCCACATATGTGGCGAACAACTCATGGATGTTGGTAGCAACTTTTTTGGTGTTTATCATGCATCTAGGATTTGCTGCTCTGGAAGCAGGTATGACGCAGGCTAAAAACACCGTAAATATATTATTTAAAAATACATCTATTATTGCCATCGGTCTTCTTACCTATGCAGCAATAGGTTTTAACTTGATGTACCCGGGAGATTTTTCCATTGCAGGTTTTTTCGGATTTGCAGGATTCGGCATTGGCGTGAGTCCGGAGAACATGATGATTACCGGTGATGACGGTGTAGGAATTTACACCTACTGGACCGATTTTATTTTCCAGGCAATGTTTGCAGCAACTGCAGCGACAATAGTTTCCGGAGCGGTTGCCGAACGCATCAAACTGCATAGCTTTTTAATCTTCTCCATTATCTATGTGGCAATTGTCTACCCATGGGTAGGGAGCTGGAAGTGGGGTGGTGGTTGGTTGGACGCCAAAGGTTTCTACGATTTTGCCGGTTCCACACTGGTTCACTCGGTAGGTGGTTGGGCAGCCCTGGCAGGAGTTTTGCTACTTGGCCCTCGCCTTGGCAAATACGTCGGCAATTCCATCAAACCAATTATGGGACATAATATGCCCCTCGCAACAATAGGTGTATTTCTTCTGTGGTTGGGCTGGTTTGGATTTAATGGAGGTTCTGTCCTTTCCGCAGATCCAACTTTAGTCTCTTTTGTCTTTGTAACTACCAGTTTAGCCGCGGCAGCAGGTGTTGCTGGCGCTATAGTTCTTAGCTGGGCCCTCCAGAAAAAACCTGATCTTACCATGGCTCTTAATGGTTCGCTGGCTGGTCTCGTTGGTATTACCGCCGGGGCCGATGTCGTAAGTGTCATGAGTTCTATCATTATCGGTTTCATTGCCGGGCTGCTTGTCGTGGTCGCTGTTATGGCTATTGACCGCATAAAGATTGATGATCCGGTTGGCGCCATCTCAGTTCATCTCGTTTGCGGTATCTGGGGAACGCTGGCGGTAGGTATTTTCAGCGCAGATCACTCCTTTATGGTCCAGTTGATTGGTGTAATTGCATATGGAGTTGCCTGTTTCCCGGCGGCTTTTGCCCTCTTTCTCGTTCTCAAGCTCACCCTTGGCATTCGGGTTGATGAAGAAGAAGAGATGAAAGGACTCGATGTTGGTGAACATGGCATGGAAGCGTATAACGGCTTCCAGAGATTTAACTAACTGGTAATTGTAGCAAAACCAATTAAGAAAACAATGGTCAAGGTTTAATATATAAAAACATTTTCCAGATTGAGGTCTGGATCAGAGACCATAACAAACCAAAAGAAAAGTTTATCAAATTGAAAAGTGCAAAACAAAAAAAATAAGAACTACCAACAATAAAATATATAGAAAGGAGAAAATTATCATGAATTCAGCAAGCAGAAAAATGATTATGACCGGAGCATTAACATTGAGTTTCCTTGGCTTAGCGGCAGTAGATAGCGCATTAGCTGAAGACAAGCCCGAAGCAGATTTTTCAGTGGCGGCATACAGCCAATATGTATGGCGTGGTTTCGGGCTGAGTAAGGACAGTATCGTCATTCAGCCTTCATTGACTGTCGGATATAAAGGTTTTGGCGTTAATCTCTGGGGAAACCTGGATACTGACCAGGACGACATGACTTCGGAATCATTTAACTGGAACGAAACAGATCTTACTCTATCTTATGATGGTTCTTATGAGAAACTTGGTTACTCAATCGGATACATCTATTACGATCTGGATGGGGTCGAAGATACCCAGGAATTATATTTTGGTTTGAGTCTTGATACCCTCTTGAGCCCTAGTCTTACATATTATACTGATATTGCAAATGTACCCGGCTGGTATGCTACCTTAGGAATATCACACTCAATTGCACTTAATGAAACCCTGGCACTGGATCTTGGTGCCCAGGTAGGCTTCTTGGATAATGATGCTGAATATAGTGAGTTTCACGATGGAAACCTGTCGGCTGCCATTTCATTTCCTGTAAATGATTACCTGACTGTAACCCCTGAACTGTACTGGTCTTTTCCTCTGAGTAGTGAGGCGGAAGATGTAATTAAGGCCGGCAGCCCCTTCGAAGATGAAGATAGTTATGTCTACGGCGGAGTGTCATTAAGCTTTTCATTCTAAGCCCTGATATTATCTCCTCTCCCCCGGAGGGAGGCCGGAACATTCCCCGTCCGTCCTCCCTCTTTCTTTTTGTTTTGTGAGGCTTGGATATATAAGGATGATTTGATTAAATATAATAACTATATGGATTAAAAGGTCTGGTCATGGCTAGAAGATTTTTAGTTTTTCAACACACTCCCTGGGAGGACCCGGGAAGCTTGCTCCTGAAAGCGGCCAGGAAGAATAATGTAAAACTGAAAATAATAAAGGTATGGCAGCAGGTCATTCCGGACCCGGTGTCATACGATGCGCTGATAGTGCTTGGTGGCAGCCCCAACGTAAATCAGGAGCAGCAGTATCCTTTTTTGCGACGTGAAAAAGAGGTAATCAGAAGTTCAATTGCCGAGGATCGACCCTATTTGGGATTCTGCCTCGGGCATCAACTGCTTGCCGATATTATGGGGGCCAGGGTTGCTCCAAATTTCTGTTCAAGTGTTGGGTTTATTGAAGGGTATCTTACCCATGACGGGCGGGAGCATCCGCTTTTTGAGGGCCTGCCCAAAAGGCTGCCGTTTTTCAAGTGGCATGGCCAGGCGGTCCAAGAGCCACTGCCAACGAAGTTTGTTTTGCTGGCAACGTCCACAGACTGTCAGGTGGAGGCTTTTTCGATACGGAGCCGGCCGCATATAGTCGGTGTGCAGTTTGACAACCATGCCGCTTCTCCTGAAAATGTGGCAAGCTGGCTTGAAAGGGATGGCAAATGGCTTGCCTCCCTCCGAGACCGGGACATAATTCCTTCAAAAATCATGGCCGATGCTGATAAGTTCAGTAGCAAAGTAAGCCAGGAGTTCGAGCTGTTTTTTGAAAACTTTATTAATATGATCTATTGAAGTGCAATTGAAACGATCAGTATTTTCAGATTCATGCAGGCAGGAATAAGAGCCATGGCAGCTTTGCAGAAAGACAACATATTTTCGCTCCTGAGGCAGGACGGACCCTTTGCCACCGGCAGCAATCCTCCAAATCAGGATCTATTTTCGTCTGAAACAAAAGCATGGGTGCGGCTGTTGAAGAAGAGCAGTATGACCACGAAATACCGGATTGTTCGGAACCAGATATTTGAACTGCTCAATGTGGTTTCGTTTACAGATTTACGTGAACTCATTCAAGATGAAAAGAAAAAGAAAGAAGTTGAGAAACGGGCCTATGCTCTGCTTGGAAATATGTTCGGTATCGACGGAACTGAAAGGGAGATTGTTTCAACTGTAAACAGTTATTCTCGGACAGCTGACGGGGTGATCCGATACCTGAAAAACAGTGTTCTGGCTAATTATGACCCATATATTGAAATGACCAACGAAATTGATGTCATTTTCAGTCCGGTAGAACTGTTGTTGATCGTGTTTGATGATCGTTACCACAAAAAAGCTCGTTTTGAGGCAAAGCGTAAACTAATTCTTATGAGCCTGGCTGGTTCCATTGACCAAAGGGAACGGGAAACAAATATAGAAAGTAACTTTGCACGATTCCTCGGATTTTTAAATGAGTATGTCTGGAGTAAACAGCTCAAGATTGGTGAACTGGAAATTGTATACCTGCTGAGCAGCCATGAACCTGAAAATTTTTCCTGTACTTCCGTAAAAGTAGTCAGTGCTAAAGAAGCAGAAAAATTACAATTAAAGAAAGGTCAGAAGCTGACTCTCATTAAACGGCGCCGTTTTCACCTCAATGGCAGAGAGGTTCCAATTTATGTTTCCATCCGGAAAAAGTCTCCAGAGGCCAAAGTCCTGAAATTACTGAGAAAGGGCGAAGAAAATCCAGCTGTGGCGGTAGATGACGAGCTGGGCCTCATGGGGGTGGTAGAAACTGTGATGGACGTGAAAACATTTCAGAAACACCTGACCCACAGCGCCAGCAAGGCGGGATCACTCATGACGCTGGAAGAGGTTTCGGACAGCCTGGCAGAGGGAAGCCATAGAAGTTCAAGCGTCGGTAGTTCATCTAATACGCCTATGTTCAAATTTTTTGCGCGGCTGGGGGGAATGCGGGTGGAATTTATTGTTCACACGCACCAGTCTTATCTCAATTACATGTATCAGAAAGACGTCTCCCACGATGAATACGAAGTAAAGCGGATATTTGATACAGGGGTGGCAGAACTGCTTTTCCCCCGGGACATTTATTATCTTGACATGGATAAGATCAAGGGGGTCCTGATCCGTTGGTTTAGAAAAAGGATTGAGGAGTCTTGAACTAATAATCTCCCCTTCTAACAGACTTTCGCAGCTTTTTTGTTTGGGCTGTCTTAGATTTTTTCTCCAGGCGTCTTTGTCTGGAGGCTTTTGTAGGCTTGGTCGGCCTTCTTTTTTTTCGTTTGATACCAGCGGCCCTGATCATCTCTGCAAGCCTTTGTATGGCATCTTCCTTGTTCTTTTCCTGGCTGCGAAATTTTTGAGCCTTTATTACTATCACTCCATCCTTTGAAATACGTTGGTCCTTGGTAGCCAAAAGCTTCTTTTTATAATCATCTGGCATATGTTCTGATGCAAGGAAATCAAATCGCAGATGTACGGCTGTTGATGCTTTGTTAACATGCTGTCCCCCGGCACCCTGAGCGCGGATGAACTGGAAATCCAATTCACTTTCAGGGATCGTTATTTCATCTGTTATAACCAGTGGTTGTTTGTCTGTCATTGTTCCTCCGCTTTTAGCAATGTGCCAGCCATACCAGGGAGTATGCAAGTTTATTTAGCTATTAGTTTTAGTCGCATGGTAGGTAACATATTCAAAATATCAGATTCTTCCTGGATATTCCAGCACGGACATTAAATTAATGGTGGAGATCAGATTAATTAAAAAAGCATTGCTTATTTTTCTTCTAATAACGAGGAGTTAATGGTTGACAGTATTAACCTGTTGTGATAGCAAGATTTATGGGGAGTAATTATTTAATATTTTAATGAAGAAGTTTCAGGGGAATATGTATGACAGGGAAAGTTGACACCATACTGCTAGCTAAAATTTTTAAACTTCTAAAATATTCAGCAAATATTGATCAATTTACCGAAAAATTAGAAGCATTTAAAGAAAAATTCGGTGATGCTGTTTATCCAGCACTCCTGTTTACAACTGCTCATCTTGAATATTCCGAACGGACAGCAAAGAAACACTGCAAAGAAATTCTAAAGCGCTGGAGCGAAGCCCAGAAAAATATTAATAGGGGAATTGATATTCGTGTAATTCTTTTGGATTATTTTATTGCCGTAAACAAAAAGATCAAAAATCCGAAAATTATTGAAATTAAATTATTTGAGCAGACCCAGAAAGAAACTTTCGTAGATGAATTAACACAGCTCTATAACTACCGTTACTTTAAAAGAGCTCTTGATGTGGAGATTGCACGCGCCAATCGTTATAAAAGCCCTTTAACTCTGGTAATATTCGATGTTGATGATTTCAAAAACTATAACGATACCAACGGCCATTTGGCGGGGAATAAGGCACTAAAACAACTTGCAGGAATCATAAGTGATACGGTGCGAAATATTGATGTCGCAGCGCGCTTCGGCGGCGAGGAATTTTCACTGCTACTGCCGGAAACAACGAAAGACGGAGCACTGGTTATTGCAGACAGGATTAGATGCGAGGTTGAAAAAATCAGCTTTTTCAATGAAAAAAAACAACCTATGAAAAACTTTACTATCAGTGGCGGTCTTGCAACACTTAATGTTGATGCTGTGAGCGCTACAGACCTCATTAATAAAGCAGATAAAGCGCTCTATAAATCAAAGACCCTGGGAAAAAACAGACTAACGTCATATGTTGAAGAAAGACGCGATTTTGAAAGGGTTTCTGCAAAAGCAAAGGGGCATATAATTTTCGGGAAAGACTCCGAGGAAATGGTATCTGTTCTTAATGTAAGTGAAGGGGGTGTATTGTTCAGTTTTAAAAGAATTATCCCACTTGGAACAAAACTGGACATGTCACTCAAAATACCGGGCAGCAAAACAAAGGTTCATTGCCAGGCGAAAGTTAAGCGTACCGAAGAGCTTGAAGAAAACAGGCTATATGAGATAGGTGTG
This sequence comes from uncultured Desulfobulbaceae bacterium, assembly GCA_945787325.1. Taxonomy (GTDB): domain Bacteria; phylum Desulfobacterota; class Desulfobulbia; order Desulfobulbales; family BM004; genus CALZHP01. The sequence goes on along the minus strand of CALZHP010000007.1, from coordinate 26,737 downwards.
CGAAATGTTAAATTAAGTAAAGAAGGCAGAAAGATCATAAGGGATTTTCTTATTGCAGAAGCCCAGAAATGTTCAAATTAATTTTTCTTGAAAGTTTACATTCATTCAATCGACATTAGCGATGCCCATCTTTCATACTCCGTGGCCACAGGCAGCCCCTTGCTAACTAACAAATCAACAATATTCTTTTCATTATGTCTTAGATAGGGATTAACAAGCAGTTCATCCTCCAGAGTCGAATAGACGTGACCACGGTCATATTTTCCCATAAACTCATCAATATTGCTGTTATCAGGTTCAATATGTCTGGCAACCATCATGGATTCCTCAATATAGTCGTGTCCGGCGTAAATGACAGTTTCGGGCGGCAGACTGGTGAGAAATTTAATTGAGTTGAAGAAACCTTTCATGTCGCCGGAGAAACAGTTGCCGACTGTGCCATTGAAAAGTGTATCCCCCGCAACCAGCACATTCTCAAAGTGAAAACATACTGAGTCCGCTGAATGACCCGGAGTATGGTATACCTTAATGATTTCATCTTCCACAGCCAGCTTCTTTGCTCGAATGAGTTCCTCATTACTAAGATAGTTTGCACCTGTTTTTGCAAGCAGCGTTTTGTTCCCCGGAGTATGGTCATGGTGGGAGTGTGTGTTGGCCACATAGGATAGCTCCAGGTTGTTGTCACTAGTAAAATTGAGAATTTCAGTAACAGCACCTCCGTCAATTGCCAGTGCTTCTTTTTCGCCATATACCAGGTAGCTCAAGTTGTCTCTAGAGTAGCGAAATTGTTTAATTTGAAGTGTGTTGTATTTATTCATAACTATGTGAAATCTCTTATTCCAGCGGATTCATCATTAGTTTACAGATTTAAATAAATAATATACTTAGTTTAATGTAAACGGATAAATTGTTTTCATATAATCTATCAAATATCTGCAGTTGACACTTCAGTGATATCTGTTATGTATTCAAGTGTTTGTGTTTTTTCGCATTATTATTTGGGTCCAAAATATGGAGGTAGCAATGCAGGAAAAAAAATACCAGGTAGTCTTTTCAGGCAAAATCTCCGAGGGAAAAAGCGTTGAAGAAGTGAAAAGCAGCTTACTTGACAAGTTTAAGGTGCCTAAAGACACAGTGGAAAAAATTTTCGAACTTGACAGAGCAATAGTTAAAAAAGATGTGAGCTATGAAGAGGCAGAAAAGCATAGAGATCTTTTTGCAGAGTGTGGAGCTTTGTGTGAAATAGAGGAAATGAGTACTCCTGTTGAAGCCTCACAGCAACTTCAACAGGAAGAACCGGCTGAACAGCAAAGTCATAAGACTGAACACCCGAAGGATAAACCATCTTATCCAGCTGCCATCGCCCCCTCTGAATCTAAGAGTGAATCAGCTAGTCCAAAACCTGCTGATTACGATTTTGCCATAATGGATGTGATAAAGGAGGCCTGGGAAAAAACAAAGGGTGTGAAAGGAGCGCTTTGGGGTGCAGGCTTGATGGTGCTGGCTGTGTCAATCGGATTGTCAATCGCCTTGGGAATTGTAATGAGAATAATAGGAGTAGGGCCTGATAACATTGCCTTTTCAGTTGCCACACAGATGACTGTCACCATAGCGTTGTATCCCTTCCTTGCTGGTGTCATGATGATAGGTGTAAACCGGGCTGTGGACCGCCCAGTATGTTTCAATATGGTATTTGGATATTTTGAATACATGGTACCTATTCTTATCGCTGCTCTCCTTATAACATTATTAACCTACCTGGGTTTTATGCTTCTTGTCCTTCCCGGAATATATTTGAGCATTGCCTACCTGTTGGTTATTCCACTGATTATCGATAAAAATATGGACGCCTGGCCTGCAATGGAAAAATCACGCAAAGCTATCAGTCGTCAGTGGTTTAAGATTTTTGCTCTTTATCTGGTCATGGGTGTCATTTATCTGATTAGCATGATCCCATTCGGTCTGGGTATAATCTGGACACTACCAATGATCGTAGTTATGAACGGTATTGTTTATCGGATTATTTTTGGAGTTGAAGATTAAACGCAGTAATTTTAAGCCCTGAACATGTTTTGCAAATTTAAGGATAAGGTTAAAAAGTCCGGGAGAAGTTAGAGATGCAGCGCTTCAAGAATATCCTTCTAGTCACACAGGTACCTGATATTAAAGGACCCGCTTTTCAGAGAGCTGTCTCGCTGGCTGCTGCCAATAATGCCAGGTTGACAATTGCGGATGTCCTGACGCTACCCGGAAAAGAGCATCCCGAAGGAAACATCCTCTTCGATTCTCTTATTGAAGAGAGAAAGCTCCTGATCGAAGGCCTTCTAAAGGATTTACCAGGAGAACTGGAAATATCCGTCAAGATATTAACAGGAAAACCGTTTTATGAAATCATCCAGGCTGTACTGCGTGAATGCTACGACCTGGTCATAAAATCTCCGGATCCCGAGAAGAGCATCAAGACCTCGCTGTTCGGTTCAACCGATATGCATTTGCTGCGTAAATGTCCCTGTCCGGTCTGGATTGTAAAAGTAGAAGAAGCAAGGCCGGTGAATCGTATACTGGCCGCGGTCGACTTGGAATCATATGGCGATGATGAAGATCTCAGCGCGCTCAACCGTCAGATCCTTGAAATGTCGGCTTCACTTGCAGACTGTGATTCATGCGAACTGCATGTCGTGCATGCCTGGGTGACTATGGGGGAAAAACTGTTGCATTTCCCATGGTCCAATTTTCTGAAAGATGATGTTGAGGAATGGATGAGATCCCAGCGGGAAGACATGCAGGTAAGTAAAGATGAATTTGACTCCATGCTGCTGGATATTCTCAAGTCAAAAAACATTGATAATCTCACTCCGCAGATTCACATGGTTGAAGGAGATGCTGAGGACGTTGTCCCTGACATGGTGGAGGAAAATGAAATCGACCTCCTGGTAATGGGTACTCTGTCGCGAACAGATCTTGCCGGTTTTTTTATAGGCAGCACTGCGGAAACTATTCTCAGCAGTGTAAACACCTCTGTTCTTGCCGTCAAACCTGCGGGGTTTGTGTCGCCGGTGACGCTTGAATGAGGTTCGGACACTGACTCTAGGTCAGTCCCCAATATGCTATATTCGAATTTGCTGAATTGATTCAAATTTCGTTTTCCGGATCATTGAAGCTCCATTAATATAACTTTAATCTGTTTTTTTTAAGATGTGACCCTGGTTCCCTGTTCTATCCTTCGGATGAATTTCTTTTTGTCCAAATTTTTCTTAAGCGCTCAACCTATCCCTTAGCCGGCAGTCATCCATTTGGAAAACCCTGTTTCCGCTATCCCTGATTCAGGGCCCCAGATATTGCAAATCGTTGAATTTTCTTTTAAAAAAATACCCAGATAAATGTTTTTTTAAATCGTCGTTATCGTTTGAATTTTTCAAATCAGGGTGGGAAAACCGACCGAATGCGCCTATAATCCACCTTGATTTAGGTACCACCATGTGGTACCTAAAGGCGTTGTAAATGATGCAAAATCACGGATAAGTACTTAGTGTTTTCATACCTTCAAAATAAACAATCTGAAATGTCTGTATAGCTGCAATAATATGACAAATCCTAGGAGGTAGGGTCATGGGAAGATACCAGGAAATATTTAGTAAAAGCGTAGAGAGCCCTGATGAGTTTTGGGGAAAAGCTGCTGAGTCCATCGACTGGAGCAGGAAATGGGATAAAGTTCTGGATGACTCCGACCCACCATTCTACAAATGGTTTGCCGGTGGTGAAATGAATACCTGCTATAACGCCCTTGACAGGCATGTGGAATCAGGGCGTGCCGACCAGGTGGCAATCATTTATGACAGCCCGGTCACCAATACCATCGAAAAATTTACCTACCGGGAAATGCGGGATCTGGCTGCAAACTTTGCCGGTGTTCTGAAAGGGCTCGGGGTGGAGAAGGGTGATACCGTTATAATTTACATGCCCATGATACCCCAGGCGGCAATTGCCATGCTTGCCTGTGCCCGGATCGGTGCGGTGCATTCAGTGGTGTTCGGTGGTTTTGCCGCCAACGAGCTTGCTATCCGTATAGATCATTCAAAGCCTAAAGTTATCGTATCGGCTTCCGGCGCCATTGAGGGCAAAAAGCTTATCGAGTACAAGCCTCTTCTCGACAAGGCCATCGAAATAGCCGAACACAAGCCGGAAAAATGTGTTATCTACCAGCGCCAGCAGGTAAAGGCCCCGTTGAGCGAAGGCCGTGACTTTGACTGGCAGGAACTTACCGCCAAGGCAGAACCCGCTGACTGTGTGCCGGTAAAGGCCACTGACCCGCTTTATATTCTCTATACTTCCGGAACGACCGGCATGCCTAAAGGAGTTGTTCGTGATAACGGTGGTCACGCTGTTGCCCTCAACTGGAGCATGGAAAATATCTATGATGTCAGGAGTGGGGATGTATTTTGGGCGGCATCCGATGTCGGCTGGGTTGTGGGGCATTCATACATTATATACGCGCCTCTGCTACGAGGATGCACAACTATTATTTATGAAGGAAAACCTATTGGAACGCCCGACGCCGGAGCTTTCTGGCGAGTAATTAATCAGCATGGAGTTCGAGTTCTATTTACCGCTCCGACCGCTTTCAGGGCGATCAAGAAAGAGGATCCCGAGGGCGATTTCGTCAAGCAATATGATCTCTCAGATTTTAAATACCTGTTCCTGGCCGGAGAGCGGCTGGACCCTGATACCTATCACTGGGCAAGTAAAATATTGAAAAGGCCGGTTATCGACCACTGGTGGCAGACAGAAACAGGCTGGCCAATCGCCGCCAACTGCATGGGTATTGAACAGATGCCTGTCAAACCGGGATCGCCCACCGTGGCAGTACCCGGTTATGATGTCCGCATTGTTGATGATGAAGGCAAAGAGGTTGGACCTCACGAGGAAGGCAATGTGGTAGTGAAACTTCCACTGCCTCCTGGAACACTTCCGACCTTATACAATGCCAATGAAAAATTCATCAGTTCCTATATGAGCAAGTTCCCCGGGTACTATGAAACAAGTGACGGCGGCTACATTGATGAAGACGGCTATATTTTTGTTATGGGCCGTATCGACGATGTTATTAATATCGCCGGGCACAGGCTTTCCACTGGAGCCATGGAAGAGGTGGTTGCCACGCATCCCGCCATAGCGGAATGTGCTGTTTTTGGTACCGACGATAAGCTGAAAGGACAATTGCCGGTGGGCCTTGTTGTTCTCAAGGCTGGTGCTGATCCCGATGTAGATGAAATGAAGCAGGAGCTTGTCAAGATGGTGAGAAGCCAGATAGGACCCATAGCCTGTTACAAGGAAACTGCTGTAGTACCAAGGCTTCCCAAAACCCGTTCCGGTAAAATTCTTCGAGGTACAATGCGGTCTATATCAAATGGTAAGGAGTATCGTATGCCTTCCACCATTGACGATCCCACCAGCCTTGATGAAATAACAGAAACCTTAAAATCTATGGGGTATCCGAAGTAGCAGAAGTAATAAATGATGGCGTCACAAAAAGTCCGATCTACTGCGTTGTAGCAATTTTTGAGGTACTCGGAATACCATATGTATGCCTCGCACCTCAAAAATCACTACGCCTTGTATAACGAAATTTTTGTTTAGCCATCACGTAATGTTTGAAAGAAAGAGCATCAATTGAATGAATTTATTATGTGGAGTGGTTTGCCCCGGCACCACTCTCGGGAGAGACGGCAATGAAGATCCATGAATACCAGGCGAAAGAAATTTTCCGTAAACACCAGATTCCCGTCCCGAGGGGTAAAATAGCTCACAGCGTTGAAGAAGCTTGCGAGGCAGCAGGCAAGCTCAAAGTGTATCCTGTTGTCGTGAAGGCACAGATTCATGCCGGCGGACGCGGTAAGGGTGGTGGTGTGAAAATTGCTCACAGTGAGGATGAGGTTCTCAGTCATGCTAAAGATATCATGGGCAAGCCACTGGTAACTCCGCAGACCGGGCCTCAGGGCAGAACTGTGCGCAAGGTCCTGGTTGAGCAGGGCCTCGACATCAAAAAGGAGATGTACCTGTCGATCGTACCCGACAGAGAAACAGCCAAAATAGTCATTATTGCAAGTTTGGCCGGCGGTATGGATATAGAGGAAGTGGCAGAGCACTCTCCTGAAAAAATTATTAAAACGTATATCAATCCGCTCATAGGTATTCAGCCTTTCCACTGCAGAAAGATCGCCTATAAACTTCGTCTTCCTGTACCCCATATTCGCGACTTCATGAAGCTGCTCGTTAAGCTGTATTCTCTATTTGTGAAATATGACTGCTCACTATTGGAAATTAACCCGCTTGTAATTACGGAAGACAAAAACCTGTTGGCGCTTGATGCCAAGATAGAGATTGACGACAATGCTCTCTATCGGCACAAGGATATTATGGAATACAGGGATGCAGAAGAGGAAGACCCGCTTGAAGTTGAGGCGTCAAAGCATAACCTCAACTACATTAATCTGGACGGCAATGTCGGCAACATGGTTAACGGTGCAGGGCTTGCAATGGCTACCATGGATCTTATTAAAAGTTCCGGGGCGGAGCCGGCAAATTTTCTAGATGTGGGAGGTGGCGCCAGTTCCGAAATGGTAGAAAACGGTTTCCGCATTATTTTAAATGATGACAATGTAAAAGGAATACTCATCAATATATTCGGTGGCATCCTGCGTTGCGATGTCCTGGCGGAAGGAGTTGTCCAGGCGGCCAAAAAAACAGGTATCAATGTACCGGTTGTTGTGCGCCTGGAAGGAACTAATGTTGAACAGGGCAGACAGATCCTGGCTGATTCCGGCCTTAACCTGATGACGGCAACCAATCTGGATGACGCTGCCAGAAAAATAGCTGAAATAGCAAGCAGCTGATCCCGCAATTCCGAATATCGAGAGCATGTAACTGCTCAAACAGCAAAAACAGTAATGTCGTGCGTAAAAGTTTTTTATTGTTTTGATATTCCTGTTTTTTGCCTTGCTTGATTTCTGCTGATTCTTATAATTTTACATGTTAATAACATAATTAAAGGTGTTTCTGTCTTCGGAGCAGTTTCACTCTATATATTGCAAAACTGAAGGTGTCAAAATTGGCGATATTTGTTGACAATCAGACAAAAGTACTGGTCCAGGGGATTACCGGTAAAGAAGGTCAGTTTCATACTCGGCAGTGCATAGAGTATGGCACTAGTGTGGTTGCTGGTGTGACTCCCGGCAAAGGTGGGCAGGATATGGATGGTGTGCCTGTCTATGATACCGTTGAAGAAGCAATGCGGGAAACCGGTGCCAACTGCAGCATGATTTTTGTACCTCCGGCATTCGCAGCGGATGCCATTATGGAAGCAACAGATGCCGATATCGACCTTATCGTTGCCATAACTGAAGGTATACCTATTCTTGATATGATGAAGGTCAAAAATTATATGGAGCTAAAGAAAACCAGGCTTATTGGTCCGAACTGTCCAGGAATTATCACACCCGGCCAATGCAAGATCGGCATCATGCCGGGCGCCATTCATTTACCTGGCGGACCCATTGGTGTAGTGTCGCGCTCCGGAACTCTTACTTATGAAGTTGTTCACCAGTTGACCCAACAAGGAATAGGGCAGACAACATGTCTGGGAATAGGTGGAGATCCTATCAATGGTACAAATTTTATTGACTGTCTGGAAGCTTTCCAGCAGGATGACAATACAAAAGGAATTGTACTTGTCGGAGAAATAGGGGGTTCAGCGGAAGAAGAAGCAGCCGCCTATATAACTGATAACGTAAACAAACCAGTTGTCGGTTTTGTTGCAGGGCTGACGGCGCCTCCCGGAAGGCGTATGGGGCATGCAGGTGCTATTGTCAGCGGCGGAAGCGGTACAGCCCAAGCCAAGATTGCGGTGATGAAGGAAGCCGGTATCAATGTATGTGATGATCTTGGCAAGTTCGGGGAGTTTTGTTCCGGTATTTTTAAATAAATATGGCGTCGCAAAAAAAGTCCGATCTTCTGTGTCGTAACAGCGCAGTGGTGTCTGGGTTCTTGGAATGCTCACCATACCTTATGTATGGCTCTGCTTCCTCGACGCCACTATTTATACCCCCTTGAGGGGTGCTCCTTTAATATCAAACTATTATGTTTAGCCATCCGAAGATTGTTTAGTATGCATTATAATATAATTACACATCAAATTTAAATTAGTTTGTTGAAAGTCGCGGAGGAAATAGTATGGCTGAAACGACACACCGATACCGGGTTCTGATAGGAAAGCCAGGTTTGGACGGGCATGACCGGGGCGCGAAGTTTATAGCCAGGGCCTTGAGGGACGCCGGGTTCGAAGTAGTCTATACAGGCATACGCAGAACACCCGAAGAAATAGCTGCAGCAGCTGTGCAGGAAGATGTTTCCGCCGTGGGACTTTCCTCTCTTTCCGGGGCGCACCTGAGACTTTTCCCAGCCGTAGTTGATGCCCTCGGTAAATCTGGAGCCGGCGATATACCCGTGCTGGGTGGGGGTGTTATACCCGACGAAGATATTTCTCATTTAAAACAGGCAGGAATAGTGGAAGTTTTCACGCCAGGCACTCCTGTAGATCAGATAATTCAGGCATTCCAACAGGCCTGCGAAGCGCACCAAGGTAGTTAGACACCGAATTAAAGCTCTTTTCAATAAAGGTCTTAAATGAACAGCGATCACCTCCTGCAAGGTTTGAAAGAGCGTGACCCCAGGGCTGTGGCCAAGGCTATTTCCCTGGTGGAAAATGGCGACCCCCTGGCGGACTCAATTCTTGCATCTCTGGATGAGTCACTTATTGACCAGGCACTGGTCCTTGGAATAACCGGGCCGCCCGGTGCCGGTAAATCTACACTCACCAACCAGATCATTTCATATTTTCGATCTCAGGGAAAACGCATTGGTGTTATAGCCATCGATCCCTCTTCACCAATTTCCGGTGGAGCCATTCTTGGGGACCGCATACGCATGATGCAGCATGCCTTGGATAATGATGTAGTTGTTCGGTCCATGGCAACCCGAGGAAGACTGGGCGGGCTGTGCGCAGCAACTGGTGCCGCTGTGAGAATAATGGCCAGCAGCGGCTGTTCGCATATTATCATAGAAACTGTCGGAGTTGGTCAGTCCGAGATGGACATAATCAGGCTTGCTGACATTACAGCGCTTGTATTGGCCCCTGGCCTTGGTGATGATATACAGGCAATGAAAGCTGGGCTTCTGGAGGTTGCCGATCTACTGGTTGTTAACAAAGCCGATTGTGCCGGCGCTGAAACCCTGGCCATGGATATGGAAGCGGTCGCCCGAGAACGTCGGGAGAAGAATGAGGGCGTCATCGAGGTGTGCATGACGGTGGCTTCTGAGGGGAAGGGTATAAAAGATATGTTACATGTAGTAGCAAAAATTGATGAAGAGTATCGTCAAAGCGGTGAAATTATGAAGCGCCGCATGAAATCACATGACCTGGAAGTTTTGGACTGGGCCGTAGAGCTTATAAAACCCAAATTTCTTAAAATGATAGCTGAAAGTGATACGAGCCGGAAAGGAGATCCGCGTATGAAGGCAGTGGAAATCCTAAAAAAATTATAAAGAGACAATTTGTAATTGAGGCAATACCATGGGAAAAAATCCAGAATTGCAAGCATGGGAAGAAAGTGAACTCCGGAAGAGCCTTGAGAGATTTCCGGAGCGTAAAGAAAATTTTACAAATCATGGCGGTGATGAAGTTCCCAGAGTGGCTTTTCCTGAAGACATTGATGATGACTATTTGGAAAATTTGGGTTTCCCAGGAAAATATCCATATACCAGGGGTGTGCAACCTACTATGTACCGGGGCCGTTTCTGGACAATGCGCCAGTACGCAGGTTTTTCTAATGCAGCGGAATCAAACAAACGTTTCCGTTATCTTCTGGATCAGGGAACAACCGGGCTTTCAATAGCTTTCGACCTTCCCACCCAGATAGGTTATGACTCTGATGATTCCATGAGCACCGGAGAGGTGGGCAAGGTTGGTGTAGCCATAGATTCTCTGGCGGATATGGAGGTGCTTTTCGATCAGATCCCTCTGGATAAAGTATCCACCTCAATGACCATAAATTCCCCAGCTGCAGTTCTGCTAGCCATGTATGTGGCGGTTGCCGAAAAACAGGGAGTCTCTCCCGGGGCACTTAAGGGAACGATACAAAACGATGTACTAAAAGAATATGTGGCTCGGGGAACCTATATCTTTCCTCCTAAACAGAGCTTGCGGATCATTACCAATATATTCCAGTGGTGCAGCCAGAATATTCCTGGATTTAATACGATTTCAATCTCCGGATACCATATACGCGAAGCGGGTTCTTCCGCAGCTCAGGAAGTTGCTTTTACCCTGGCTAATGCCATTACTTACGTGCAGGCGGCTCTTGATGCTGGTCTTGAAATAGATGTATTTGCCAAAAGACTTTCCTTTTTCTTCAATGCATCATCCGATCTCCTGGAAGAAGTCGCTAAATTCAGGGCGGCTAGAAGAATGTGGGCACGCATCATGAAAGACCGTTTTGGTGCTACCAATCCTGCCAGTCAGATGCTCCGCTTCCATACACAAACTGCCGGCAACACATTGACGGCACAGCAGATCGACAACAACATAATCAGAGTAACAATCCAGGCATTATCTGCCGTATTGGGCGGGACTCAATCACTCCATACCAATTCCAGGGACGAGGCGCTATCGTTGCCCACCGAGGAATCGGTTAGAACAGCCCTGCGCACACAACAGGTTATTGCGCATGAATCAGGGGTGGCTAATACGATAGATCCCCTGGCCGGTTCCTATTTCATTGAGGAACAGACTGACAGAATAGAAAAGGAAGCAACCGATTTGATAGCTAAAGTTGAAAATGCTGGTGGTGTTGTTTCCTGTATTGAAGAAGGATTTATCCAGCGCCAGATTGAAAATGCCGCCTATGAATACCAGAAGGAAATAGAAAGTGGTGACCGCATTATTGTAGGTGTTAACAAGTTTCAGGTTGAGGAAGAAGTAAAGCCACCGGTGCTCAGAGTTGATCCTATAGTAGAGAAAATGCAGGTGGAAAAACTTGCAGAAGTAAAAAGGAACCGGGGTAACGAAAAAGTGGCGGCTGCGCTGGATGGTTTGAAAAAAGCAGCTGCCGGAGATGATAACCTGATGCCGCTCATATTAGAGGCGGTCAAAGAGTATGCGACATTGGGCGAGATTTGTAATGTGCTGCGCACTATCTTTGGCGAATACAAAGATTGATGGCATTTTAAAAGACCATCTGCGGTGTTGTACTTCATTTCTCGTCATTGCGGCGTACGCTTAGTACGCCTCACTTCTCGAAATTTGCACGCCTTGCATCTGGAACTTTTTAAATGCCATCAATTATAGTTATGATATGGCGCATGAAACCGGGATTAGGTTATTAATCGAGTTGCGTGACGCCTTTCAACTTCAGCCAACTTAACACATGAAAACTTGACGGTAGTTGTCTTCAGTGGTTATTAAACTTTTATTGGCAAGTAACATATTAAAAAATATACAAAAGAATAAATGTATAGATTAAGGTCGGGAAATACGCGCGTATCTCTGGCACATCTGGGAGAAAAAAATGTTGAAAAAAATTGATCATCTGGGAATTGCCGTGAAGTCAATTGATGAAGCCCGCACTTATTATGAGCAAGTTCTTGGTGTGGCCTGTGAAAAGACAGAGGTTGTTGAATCTCAGAAAGTGAAGACAGCCTTTTTTTCTGTAGGTGAAACCCACATCGAACTCCTGGAGCCCACTTCTCCAGAAAGCCCCATTGCCAAGTTTTTGGAAAATAAGGGCCCTGGAATTCATCACATCGCATACGAAACAGATGATATTGACGCCCAGCTTGAAAAGGCTCGTAAAGAAGGGTGTCGGCTAATACATGAAACGCCCATTGAAGGTGCGGGCGGAAAAAAAGTTGCTTTTCTTCACCCCAAATCGTCCGGTGGAGTGCTGACGGAATTCTGTTCAAAAAAATGAAAGTAACTCTTGATGTAGATTAAATAAATAAGGAAAGGGGAAAATATGCAGGAGAAACTCGATGAGCTGATGAAACTTCGGGCCAAGGCAAGACTGGGAGGTGGCCAGGAGCGGATTGATAAGCAGCATGCTAAAGGACGTATGACCGCAAGGGAACGGATTGAACTTTTCCTGGATGACGGCAGTTTCGAGGAATTTGACATGTTCAAGACCCACCGCTGCACCCAGTTTGGCATGAAAGAGAAAGAGTTCCTTGGTGATGGGGTAGTGACAGGGTACGGGACGGTAAATGGCCGAGTGGTCTATATTTTTTCGCAGGATTTTACGGTGTTTGGCGGTTCGCTCTCTGAAACGTTCGCGGAAAAGATATGCAAAGTAATGGATCTTGCCATGAAAAACGGTGCTCCCGTTATCGGTTTCAATGACTCTGGGGGAGCGCGAATTCAGGAAGGTATCGAAAGCCTTGCCGGCTACACGGACATATTTCTGCGTAATGTTATGGGCTCGGGAGTAGTGCCGCAGATTTCAGCGATCTTCGGTTCCTGTGCCGGAGGTGCCGTCTACTCTCCGGCTCTTACCGATTTTACGGTAATGGTGAAAAACAACAGCTTCATGTTTCTGACCGGCCCCAAAGTCGTCAAGTCTGTGACCCATGAGGATGTAACAGTCGAGGACCTTGGTGGTGCAACCGTGCATGCTTCTAAGAGCGGGGTTTGTCATTACGCGGCGGAATCAGGCGCCGATGCCATAGAGTACATTAAGAAACTACTTTCTTACATGCCGCAGAACAATGTTGAAAACCCGCCAGTAGTAAAAAATGACGATCCGCCGGACCGGCGAGATGAAGCTCTAAACTCAATCATCCCCAAAAATCCCAACAAGGCATACGACATCAAAGAAGTGATTGCCCGTACGGTTGATAACGGCGAATTTCTTGAAATACAACCCGAGTTTGCGGCTAACCTGGTAATTGGTTTTGCGCGCTACGATGGATATCCTATCGGAATAGTCGCAAATCAACCCGAATCTCTGGCTGGAGTGCTGGACAATGATTCTTCAGTTAAAGGGGCCCGGTTTGTAAGGTTTTGCGACTGTTTTAATATCCCAATCGTCACTTTTGTCGATGTTCCAGGATTTCTTCCGGGAACGGTCCAGGAATACAGTGGTATTATACGAAACGGCGCCAAGATGCTATATGCCTATGCAGAAGCCACCGTTCCCAAAGTTACTGTTGTAACAAGAAAGGCTTATGGCGGTGCGTATTGTGTGATGTCGTCTAAGCATCTGCGTGGCGATATCAACTACGCGTGGCCCGGAGCGGAAATAGCTGTTATGGGCGCCAAGGGTGCGGTTGAAGTGCTCTATGCCAGAGAAGCAAAGAAGTCGGACGATCCACAGGCATTCCTGGCAGAAAAGGAAAAAGAGTACGCTGACGCCGTTGCCAATCCCTTCGTGGCGGCCAAGCGCGGTTATATTGACGATATTATCGAGCCGGCCAGGACAAGGTTCCGTATTGTTAAGGCATTGCAGCTGTTGAAAAACAAACGTGACACCAATCCCATGAAGAAACACGGGAATATTCCCCTATAGAGGTGGTGATAATGGATTTTGACCTGGGGAAAATGGGCTTTGATAACCTGTTCATCGGTGATTTCAATGCCTTGAAATTCAGCGTTCTCGGCTTGCTTATTGTCTTTTGCGGCCTGGCTGTTATCAGTCTTTACATAGCGATTCTTCCCAAACTACTGGATCTGCAGGGCGGCAAAAAAAAGAAAACCGCTTCTAAGAAAGACAAGGAAGAAATCGATAAGGATTCACCGCTGCCGGAGGTACTTGTCGCAATAGCTATCGCAATCCACCTGGATCAGACCTATGCGGATGACAACAGGAGGATAACCTGGCAGAGGCACGACGCACCGGATTCACCATGGCAGGCGGCAGGCAGGGTAAGAGCATTAGCCATCCGCAGTCATCTATCAAACAAGAGTTAGGCGAATATGAGAAAATATAAACTGACAATTAATGATACCAAGTATGAGGTCTCCGTTAAGGAGGTTACAGACCAGATCGCCAGGGTTGAAGTGAATGGCGAAGAACATACGGTATCGATAGATGAAATAAAGAGCCTTGAACTGCCGGAATCAATACCACGAGCAGAAAAACCTGTGACAGCAAGGCCTGCAGCAATGGCTGCCGCATTACCCCAGACCCCGTTTTCAGGAGGTGTTGTGGCACCCATGCCCGGGCAGATTAAGGCTATTTTTGTCAGGGAAGGGGACAATGTTAAAATCGGTCAGAAACTTCTGAACATGGAAGCTATGAAGCTAGAAAATAAAATTGCTGCTAACAGGGATGGTGTGATTAAGAAAATACTGGTTCGGGATGGTGATATTGTCAGCCAGGGACAGGAACTTGTTGTAATTGTATAAATTGGAAAAAAAGAAATATCGTGGGACTTGAAACATTTATCCAGAACTCCGGTTTTGCCCATCTCGAGTTGGGCAACGTCGCGATGATCCTGATCGGCATTGTTTTTATCTATCTTGCTGTCGTCAAGGATTATGAACCCCTGCTGCTTGTTCCCATCGGGCTCGGCATTCTGGTTGGCAATGTGCCGCCTATTGCCGGTATGGCGCTCAGCGTTTATGACCAGGGCAGCGTACTTTCTTATCTCTATTTCGGGGTTGTCAAAGGTATTTATCCACCTCTCATTTTTCTGGGAATAGGTGCCATGACCGATTTTTCCACCATGCTCTCCAATCCAAAGCTGATACTGCTTGGGGCCGCGGCGCAGATCGGCATATTCCTAACATTTATAGGCTCCCTCGTTCTCGGTTTTTCTCCGGCCCAGGCGGGCTCTATAGGTATAATCGGTGGTGCCGACGGCCCGACGGCTATCTTTCTGTCATCAATGCTGGCGCCGGAACTTCTGGGGCCAATTGCTATTGCGGCTTACTCTTATATGGCTCTTGTGCCCGTTATCCAACCCCCCATCATGTATCTTCTGACAACAGAAAAAGAGAGAAAGATACATATGAAACCACCGCGAGTTGTATCAAAGCGTGAGAAGATTATATTTCCCATCGTTGCTTTTCTGATTACTGCCATGATCGCGCCGGGTGCAGTCACATTGCTTGGTATGCTTTTTTTCGGTAATCTGCTTAAGGAAAGCACGGTAACCGATAGGCTGGCTAATTCTGCAAGAAACGCGCTTATCGACATTGTTACCATCCTGCTCGGCTTTACGGTTGGGGCCAGTACCCAGGCCCAGACATTTCTGACGCCGAAATCCATTTTTATTTTCGGGCTGGGCGCCCTTTCATTTGTAATAGCCACCATGGGAGGTGTGCTTTTTGCCAAGTTTATGAATCTCTTCCTGAAAGAAAAGATAAATCCCCTGGTGGGTGCGGCAGGTGTATCGGCGGTGCCCGACTCAGCACGTGTTGTGCAGATGGTGGGGCAGAAGGTGGATCCGAACAATTTCCTCCTCATGCATGCCATGGCCCCCAACGTTGCAGGTGTAATCGGATCGGCGATTGCTGCGGGTGTTTTGTGGTCAGCCCTGGGCGGCTTCTAATTCACGAATCGATGTAACCAAATCTGCAGAGCCTGTCCGCCTATGGAGGATCATCGAGCATTCCGCGTACTATTGTACAACGAAACACTTTCTTCCTTGCATCTTTAGCCACCCCGATTCGTGAATAATTTCAATAAAATTAAGCGCCTTTGACCTCTTCGATTCATTAATGGTCAAGAAAGGATTGAGGGTGCAAGGAATTAATTTAGGAACAGATAAAATGAAGAAAAGTCTTACAATTGGCGATATAGAAATATACTGGTTGAACGGCGGGGTGTTTGAGCTGGATGGTGGACCCATGTTTGGTTGTGTGCCCAAGGTGCTGTGGGAAAAGAAGTACCCGGTGACTGAAGGCAATAATATTCGGTTAAACGCTTCACCGCTTCTTATAAAAACTCCCGATGCATTAGTAATTGTTGAGACCGGCATTGGTAATAAACTCACCGACAAACAGAAGAAGATCTTCAGGGTACAGAAAGAGTGGTCGTTGCCAGCTGACCTCCAGGCTATGGGTATCAAGCGTGAAGAGATTGACTATGTTATCCTTACCCACTGTGATTTTGATCATTCAGGCGGCATTGCAATGTATGGTGAGAATGGTGCTGAAGAGTTTACCTTTCCAAATGCGAAACATATTGTGCAGGAAAGTGAGTGGGACGACGCTATTCATCCTAATATCCGGGCTGCAAATACTTACTGGGCAGCCAATTTGAAAAAGTTGAACGGGTCAGAAAACCTGTTGAAGGTGAAAGGGGAGTACGATGTTACAGAAGGAGTGTCCGTACGGCAGACAGGTGGTCATACTCGTGGACACCAGATAGTCAGCATTACTTCAAAAGGTGATACAGCATTACATCTGGCAGACCTTTTACCGACTCATGTCCATTTCAATCCGCTCTGGGTCATGTCGTATGATAATTTTCCCCTTGATGCCATCCAACAGAAAGAAGAACTTATAACCGGCGGTATTAGTAATAACGCCTGGTTTACTTTTTACCACGATCCTTTTATGCGGGCCTGCAGGTTTGATAAAGAGGGGAATGTTGTTGAAAAGCTTACCGCCGGGTAAATAACTTCTCAGTTTGTTACACAGAATAACAATTAGTTCAAAGGCAGGGAAATTTCGGTTCCTGCCTTAGGGTTGTATAAATTAAATTATTATTTCCACTCGACCACAAGAACATGTTGGTTAGCAGTTCCCAAGATCTCAACTGAATGTGTTACCCCTTCAGGAAACCAAAGAAACTTGCCAGCCGGTATATTTTTAATTGTTTCCTTACCATCAGGTGATGTGAGTTTTACTTGTGCGGCATCAATGTAATATGCGAAGAAAGTTGGATGCGTATGCATGGGTACAATCGTGCCGGGAGAACGAACTGCTTCAGATACCTTTACTTTATCGTTGTTTAATAATACTTTGACATCTACAGATCCCGGCATCATGTCTTTTGCAATTGCTTGGGTTGCTGAATAACCAAATATCAAGGCTGCTGCCAGAACACTCATAAAAAGATAACTTATATTCCTCATGATTCATCCTCCTTAATATTATTTTATAAAAAAAATATATATAGTTTCTGTAGGCTCCCAACATTTCTCTTACCTTAGAAAAATAGCAGATTCGAGAGGGTAATTTTGGCAATGAAACATCACTTACATCAGCACTAGTTCTCGCAAAAAGGATGTTTGAGTTGACAACAAAAGAAATGTAAAAAACATAAAGATTACCATTAAAGAAACAGTGAACAGAAGAGTCATAAGTCTATTTTCCATTTTCCTACCTCCTTTAACCTTTCCTTTATTAAAGCTTTTTCATTTGGATGTTTACAACTAAGCATTCATTATTTCCTGCTCATAACAAACCAGCAGGACGACAAGGAATACATATTCACAATCGTCCTGCTGGCTGTTTACTAACCTTCATTCTCTAAATCCAATGTCGCAGTGTAACTTCCATCAATTTTATTCACATCCTCACATGCCATTCCTGCTGTTGCAAAAAGAGATGCTACTAATGCCAGTGCTGTGATTATAATTCTTAAAGTTTTCATGACAATCTCCTTATCGATTTAGTTCAGAGTGTTTTTGTGGGCAATTTTTAAACTCGTTCTGCTGGGTTGAAAATCATCTGATATCCTCAACGTCCAATGTTATAGAGTAATTGCCACCAGTGTTAATCTCATCCTCACAAGCTATTGCTGCTGTTGCAAACAGAGAAGCTACTATTGCCAGTGCTGTGATTATAATTCTTAAAGTTTTCATGACGATCTCCTTATCGATTTAGTTCAGAGTGTTTTTGTGGGCAATTTTTAAACTCGCCCTGCTGGATTGATAATTATTTGGTATTCTCAACATCCAATGTTATAGAGTAATTACCATCAGTGTTAATTACGTCTTCACAAGCCATTGCTGCTGTTGCAAACAGAGATGCTACTATTGCCAGTGCTGTGATTATTGTTTTTAAAGTTTTCATGACTCCTCTCCTTTTTGTTATGTAATTGTTAGTGGCCAATTATCAAACTCACCCTTTCTCCTTGAAAAAATTTATTCCCCATCACCTCCTTTTTGATTTAATTGATCAAACATTTTGTTTCTTTTACTTAAGGAAAAGCAAAGGCCGTGCCACTATGTCATCTTGTGGTTAAGTATTAGAAATAATAGAGGTTATTGGGGTTGTCGTTTGAATGAACCTTTTGCTGGAGTTGCAAGAGTAATATGCAATGTAAAATTCTATCTGTTGTAAATTGCTTAATACAGAGCGATTACAGGGAACTGCATAGATCATATGCAAAGTGCATAGATAATATGCATTTATAGATAATGGTTGATAGTGCTTGAGTTAATAAGGTCAGACGAGAGAAAAAAATGTTTAATAATCTGGTGAATGGAGTACGGGATGCTTTTTCTTTTTAAGAACCTTTAAAATGGGATGTGGGATTAATCCCGTAACGTTTTATTTTATTATCAAGTCCAACGCGGGTAATACCCAGAAGCTTTGAAGCCGGTAGTTTCTTGCCTTTTGTCTGTTGTAATGCATGTTTAATACAATTGATCTCTAATTCCTTAATTCTTTCCGGTAGTGTAAGTGTTGACTGATCATCATCACAAGAGAGTGAAGAGGATTTTTTCAAGTCCAGCAATTCCTGCGAACAATGCTTAAGTAATATTTCTTTCCCCTCAGGGGTAAAAGCCACAAGTCGCTCAACCTCGTGCAGCAATTGCCGTACATTTCCCGGCCAGTTGTACTGTTCAAAAAACCGAAGGGTCTCTGGCGCAAAGCCGGCAACATCTTTTCCAAAACGCTTGCTCACCTTTTTCAGGAAAAAAAGAGCAAGAGGGACAATGTCTTCACGCCTTTCAGTGAGCGGAGGGATAGGTATCTCAACAGAAAATATCCTGTAAAAAAGGTCTTTCCTGAAGTTGCCGTCAGCTACTTCTTTGTGCAGGTCTTTATTTGTGGCACTGATTATTCTAAAGTCATAGGTAATAGATTTATTGCTGCCAAGCCTTCGTCCTTCCTCTTCCTGGATTGCCCGCATAAATTTGGGTTGGATAAACATGGGCATATCACCGATTTCGTCTAAAAACAGGGTACCCCCATTGGCTTCCTCGAAGTATCCGCCCCTGCTTGAATCAGCCCCTGTAAATGCACCTTTTTCATAACCAAAAAACTCGCTCTCCATAAGATTTTCAGGGATAGAGGCACAATTGACAGCGACAAAGGGCATGTTTTTTCTATCACTCCTATTATGGATCATGCGGGCCAGCACTTCCTTCCCTGTTCCGCTATTGCCGCGCAGGAGTATATTCACCGGATTCCTGCTCACTGTATTCACAGTATTTAAAACGTTACGCATCTCCTTGCTTTCAGCTATGAGCTGTACATCTTCTTTCAAGTTTTGCAGTTCAAGCGATTCACTAAGTTCTTTCAGCCTTTTTTTCTCTAAACATGTATTAATCCTGGCATTTAGCAAAACAGGGTTAAATGGTTTGAGCAGATAATCTTCAGCTCCCATTTGAACACACTTCACCACACTATCAATTTTATCCAGGGCTGAAATAACTATGACCGGTATGTCACCAATTTTTGGATTGCTGCTAATATGCTCCAGGACCTGAAACCCATTCATTTCAGGCATCATAATATCCAGGAGGATCAAGTCGATAGGTTCTCTTTCAATGATTTCAATGGCCTCCCGACCGTTTGTTGCCAGCGTAATATCATGCCCCTGCCGGCCAAGCTGTGAAGATAGCAAATCACGGTTCACCTCGTTATCATCTGCTACCAGTATTGAACTTTTTTTGGGTAAATCCGATGAAGATTGGAACAATTCAGATTGAGGCATGCTGTCCATTGTTGCTTCAATCATTTCATCTCTATTGGAAGCATCTGAAGACAAATCCAGACCATTAATTGTTGCAGGTTTATGTTTGCCAATATTATCAAGGAATGACAAAAAATCTTTTGCGGATGAAAGTATCTTTTGAAAATCAGTGACACTTTTCTCGGGCATTTCGTCCTCAAAATCTTCTATAAGTATTTCAGAAAATCCGATTATGCCGTTTAATGGTGTTCGCAGCTCATGTACAGTTTGGGCGTTTAATCCACCCAGAATATCATCGGCCCTTTTCCCCCGGTTTTCCCCAGTTGTTATAATATTATCAAAGAGTTCTAAGAGCTGTTCACCTAGAGCATTAATTTTATTTAAATCTGGTTTTATTTCTTTCCTGGACAGGTGGTCATCATTCAGCAATTTTTTGCTGTATTTGACTATTGCCTGAATTGGTGCACGCAGTTTATTTTTTGACAGATTCCGGGATTGAGACTTTGCAGGCTTATTTGTTGAGCGGGTCATGGCATCACCTATTCTAGGTATACTGCTCGATTATACCAACTATCTTTTGAAAATCTATGGGCTTGGTCGAATATTCATCACAGCCCGCTGCAAGTGCCTTTCTACGATCACCGGCCATGGCATGTGAGGTCAGGGCGACAACTGGAATCTGCCTGGTCTCCTCCATTGCTTTGATTCGCCGTGTTGCTTCCCAGCCGTCCAGCAAGGGCAGACTCATATCCATTAAAACAACGTCCGGTTGTTCTATGCGGGTCATCTCAACACCCTGCTCACCATCAATAGCGATAATCACCTGATACCCTTTACGTTCAAGCCGCCTGGACAACATGTCACGGCTCATTTCATCATCTTCAACCAGGAGTATTTTTTTCATAATATTTTTCACCAGCTGTCAGATCTGATAAACAACTGCGTCGGCATCGCCCGTCTGAATGTCATTCACCGGCAGACTTAAAGTAAAGGTTGAACCTTTGCCGAATTCGCTTTCCACTTTTATTTCGCCTCCCATCATATTACAGAACCTCTTGGTAATTACTAATCCCAAACCCGTTCCGTCATGTTTACTGGTGGATTGATTTCTAATTTGGGAAAACGGCTGGAACAATTTGTCCATTTGCTCCCTCGTCATACCTACCCCGGTATCAGACACGCTTATGTTTAACCAATCATTTTGCCTTGCATTATAACGTTCAGCATCCAGGGTAATGGTTCCCCTTTCGGTGAACTTGCAGGCATTGCTGAGAAGGTTAAAAAGCATCTGCCGCAACCTGGTTGGATCAGCATATAAAATGCCAAGCTTGTCATTGTATTGTATGTCTAAACGATTTTTATATTTCTTGGCCAATGGCTCAACTGTTGTAACCACCTCATTAATTATTTTAATGAGATCTAATTGCTCCGGAATAAGATCAATTTTACCTGCCTCAATTTTTGACAGATCGAGAATATCTTTAATGAGAGCCAGCAGATGTTTACCGGAAGTGTGGATTTTTCCGAGGTCAGGGATGAAATCCTCATGTCCCTTTTCTTCAGCATCCTCTATAAGCATTTCGCTGTAACCTATTATGGCATTGAGGGGTGTTCGCAATTCATGGCTGACATTGGCCAGGAACTCTGACTTATAGTTGCTGGCCATTTCAATTTGATAATAGAGACCTCTTAGTTCTTCACTCATACGATTCAAATTTTCTGCCAACCCCCCCAGTTCATCACGATTCGGAACCTTGATTCGATGAGAGAAATCACCGGTAGATATATGGGACAGCATATCATGCATCTTCATAAGAGGTCCCATTAGTGATCTGGATATTGCATTGCCGAGAAGTAGCGCCAGTCCAATACTTGCCAGGCCAAAACTGATAACCACCCGTTGAGAAACCACATAGGAAAGTTTGCTCTCATCAGCTTTTGCAACAATTTCTGCTTCAGCCCTGTTTACCATCTCGTTTGTTAGACGTTCAAGTCGGTCTGACAAAGGGTTTGCCCGTAAATGCCTGAGTTCCATGGCTTCATATACCATTCCGGCACGAGTAAGACCCACAACCTGCGATATAACCTCTGTCAACTCCTCGTGATCCTGCTGGATCTTGTCGAAAAGCTCAACCTCATCCCTGGAAACAAATTGTACTCGTTCCAGGTCATATCTATACTGATTAAGCTGCCTGAGTGCACTTAAGAGCATCTCTTCGTTCGGACTTAATAAAGCGGTTGTTATGCTATAGAGCTGGTTTGTGGTGTCGTGCTGCAGTTGTCTGTATGCTGCAATCTTGCGTTGCAGTTTTACAAAATCTTCAGTTCGTTGATTAGATTCGTTGAGGGCGATTAAACCAATGCCCCCGAAGGCTATAATTAATGCTACAATTGCCATGAAAGCCCAGTTGAGTTTCGTATATACTGTGGCCGGGGCCCTGGCAATTAGACGAGGTAACCATGCCATCATAGATTCGTACCTTCTTGTTGCTTAATAAGTACTTTCTTTTTCATCTATAGCTTGATCAATTATATGGGGTTATTGTTCAAAAGTTGTCAGCTACCATGTCATCCCCATTTCTTTTTTCAAGGAAGCAATGTGGCTCCAATCCGTGTTTTTGCTTATGAACTCCTGGGGGCTGTGCTTGATGATCCCAAGCTGATTTAGTCGAAGGGCCCAGAAACGGATCGTATCTTCCGGGCTGTAACTCCTCCATTTTTTATAGGGGATTTCGCGCAAAGCCTGCACCATGAATTCCTGGTCGTCAGCCTTTCTCAATTTCCTGTCCACCAGCAACTGGGCCGCCATTTCTGGATCCTGTGACACCAGGTCATTGGCCCTGAGGATGGAGCGAATCACCTTTCTGGTCGCTATCGGATTGTTCCTGATGAAGTCTCTTCTCCCGAGAATCATACAGCAATAGTACTTTGACCAGGGGCGGTCCACGTTCGTATCGACAAGAGTGTGACCAATGCCCGCTGCCTCCAATTGCTGGGGGCCGGGAGGAAAGGAAAGGAAGGCATCTATTTCGCCCCGCTTGAACAGCTCGATGGCCTCGTTCTTTGGAACCACGACGTATTCAACGTCGTTATCGGGATCAAGGCCAACGTACCCGATTAACGATTTGAAGAAGACATTAGGGATGGCCTTTACAGCGTATGCCGAGGTTGCTGCCGAACCCACCGCCCACACCTTCTTTCCCTTCAAATCACGAACGGATTTGATCCTGTCACTGCCAATAAGTGACCAACAACCTACATGGAGCCCTGAAATGAAGTCAATCGGACTGCCGGGATCAAACTTCATGAGAGACTGAGCGGTGAAATCCGCCGTGAAATCCACCTTTCCGGCAAGGATATCCTCTTCACCCTGAGATATTTTTTCATGCTCGATGTACTGAATATCCGTGAAGCCCTCTTCACGCAGCAGGGGTTCGGCCACAAGCTGCGGCACCCAGCAGGGAGCTAGAATCTTCTGAAATCGTACAGTCGTTGTCTCAGGCGGCGGCTCAACTGCTGCCAATCCCAAGTCGTTACCGAGCCCAAGATAAACTGCTGTGCTTGTGAGGACGGTCTTGGCCATAAAATCTCTGCGACTCAATCCATCTATCATATTTATCTTCATACTTCCTCCAAACAGCAATGGATCACTGCCGTAGGGGTGTCAGGCGATTAAGGTTTGTTTATAACCATGTCATTCCCAACTCTCCCTTTAATCTTTTAAGAAAACTCCAGTCAGTATTCTGTCTAATGACATCCTGCGGATTTGACTTGATTATTCCTAATTCTTTCAAGCGTAATGCATAAAACCGGATTGTCTCCTCCGGGTTATAGTCTCGCCATTTTTCATAAGGAATGTCTTTCAGGGCCTGTACAACATAATCATACTCAGAAGCCTTGCGGACATTCTTGTCAATCAGACGACGGGCTGATGCCTCAGGATCGCGAGCCACAATATCGTTTGCTTTCAGGATTGAACGAAGGGCGCGTGTGGTTGCTATGGGGTTTTTATTTATAAAATCCCTGCTCCCCATCATCATACAGCAAAAATACTGGGACCATGGCTTGTCAACATTAGTATCGACCAGGACACGGCCGATATTCTTTGATCTAAGTTCCTGGGCTGCCGGTGGGAAGGAGATGAAGGCATCGATCTTGCCCTCGGCAAATAGCTTCTTTGCCTCTTTCATGGGAACCCAGGCGTAATTGATATCCTTATCAGGATCGAGCCCCACATACTTTACAATTGTTTTGAAAAAAATATGCGGCCCCGATCCGGGATTGCTCCAGGCCCAGACCGTCTTGCCCTTGAGGTCGCGCACAGATTGTACCCGGTCGCTGCCAAGCAGATAATAACAGCCAACATGCAGTCCGGAAATAAATACACCTATATCTCCTACTTCAAGATTACTGAGAAGCCTTGCAGAAAATCCAACTGAAAGGTCAACTTCACCCGAAGCCAGGTGCTCTTTTACAGGGATTTTTGCATCCCTATTGACATACTGCACATCGGTAAATCCTTCCTTGTACAACAATTCTTCCGCCATATACTGGGATACCCAACAGGCCGGTTTCATCTTCGAAAACCTGATCGTCGTGGTTTCCAGGGCCGGTTCTGCAGCAGCTATATCATAATCTAATCCCAGAAAGGCGGTAGCCCCTGTTAGTGCTACCCTTTTCATGAACTCCCGACGGTTTAACTCATCAAAAAATCCCTTATACATAGTACCCTCCTTTTTTGTCATTTTTTTATAAGCTTAGAAAAGACGAAAGCCTCCAAAGGGCGCAAGTGACCCGATGAAGGCTTTAAGAGGGCATTTTGATGAGTACCTCTTGCATTGGAGATGTCTCCGTTATAGAGGTTTAAATCAATGTTTATGGCATAAAATATACGTTAGAAGAACCACACAAAAAGTCAAGTTTAAAAATACCACAATGTGGCAGTAGAAAAATCTAATAGTTCAATATTGTGTTTTTGGGTAAAAATGAACCGCTCTGGGTGGCTCGCACTTCTACAGAGCAGTTCAAGTTAGGCTTCATAGTGGCACTTTAACTAATGTTATGGACGGCCATAACTAATTAAGCGGGACTACTTTCCCTACTTCTGTAATAAGCCTTCTCCCCTCGGCACTCCTGATAAAATTAATGTACTGAGTCTCTGAACTGTTTGGAAGTCCTTTTGTTATCATAAATAGATTTATGGCAACAGGGTAAGTATCATTAGCAATATTCTCATCGCTAGGAAATATATCGTCAACAGAAATCATCTTTACAGTGCCTTTCCTGGCGGCGCTGCAAGTTGGTTCTTTACCCGTCATATCAGAACGAGGAACTACAATTATTACATTTGGATCACTTTCTGCCTGGGAACAGTTTTCCGCATTACCTGGTGTAGCTTTATTTATATTGGGACGAAACTTTGAGTTATCTATCCCGACAATGCCTTTCTTGGGGTTGCGTTCACCCACAAGAAATTGCCTGACTCGTTCATCACGAGGTGCGCACATGATATAACCGTAAGGATTTATTGCGGCGTTAGCACCTCCGACCTCATTCCAATTATTAACACGGCCTTGAAATATCCCCCTAAGCTGCTCAGTGGACAGGCTGTCTATGGGGTTGGATTCATTAACCACAAATACCCATCCATCTCTGACGACTGGAATTTGCACATAATCCTTTTTTCCCGCTTCTTCTTTGGTCACAGGGCAGCACATTATCCCCATATTTATTTTATCGGCATCAAGATTTTTCAATGTGTAACCACATGCACCACCTGGGCCATTGTCAACGATGACCTTAATTCCTGTCTTTTTTTCAAATGCTTCATTTACAGGTTGGACACTGTCAACGAACGCTTTACCTGGATTCATCGTTATTTGATTTACAGCTGAAGAAGAAGCTGCAAATACACTTACCAACATGATTACAGCTACAAAAAATATGAATCTTTTCATAACGGACCTCCATTTCATTTTTCAAAAAAATAGCCGAGCTACCTTTTACAAGGTAACCCGGCTATCTCATAAGACCCGTGGTTTTCCGTCCCTGTTTCACAACAGGTTTGGCTTTTTCTTGAGGTAAAGAACACAAACCTCCGGTGGGATGAATTGTCCCTGCGGAGGCTTTAAACAATCCTTTTAAACTTCTCCCTTTTCATTGTGCTAAACTCCTGAAATCCATTTAAAGAAAAAAAATGCAAACATTATAAAGCTCACAATGGTAAAAATAGCCACAAGCCCCAATAGTATTTTTTCCATTTTTCAGTCCCCATTAATCGCCTAAAATATTTTTTCCTAATTGGAACAAAACTACTTCCTGGTTTGCTGAGTACTTTTATAAAGAACCGCTCTGGGGGGCCGAGCTCTTCATAGTTTTATTCAAAGTATTATTGAGTCCCGGAAGATAGAATAAAATTCTGCCTTCAGAGCGGTTCAATAGCAATTTCATTGCAACACCTTTTGGTTACACTTTTTTACATAATGTCCTACTTCTGTTATCCAGAAGAGGGGTTTTATGTAAGTAGTGCTTTTTATATTTCAATTACTGTGCCAAACCGTTGAAATGCCTCTAATTGTCCGTAATTAAAAAGTTTATTATGTTTCTAATAAATTGGGGCCTTGAACTTTAGGTGTAATCTTCGTATGCAGTGCAAATATGATATCGCTGTAAATTCCCATACAGTGCTGGTTCGAAGGAGTCTGCATACTTTGTATGCACTGTGCATACATTGCTTACACTATCCGGCTGGGAATGAAAACAGGACCTTGGAGATAGGAAATTGGGTGTGTGAATTGATAGTTTTTGGGAAG
>CALZHP010000006.1 GCA_945787325.1 uncultured Desulfobulbaceae bacterium | reverse complement strand
TCTCGGCGCTGGCGCGCCTCAATAACCAAACGCTCGACTCGACAAATTCTCCCTGATAACCAGACGCTTTCGCGTCCATTATCAGTGACAATTTGCGTGTCAGCTCGGCATTAAACGTAAAATGAAAAAATTAATTCACCTACTCATCCTTATTTTATTCCTTATCCCTTCCGGATGCTTTGCAAATGAAAATATTGCTGGCATTTGGTCTGCTACTTCCAGAACTAAGGGTGGCCTTGGGAGTCAATGGATGTTCACAAAAGAGGGTGATGTCTCTTTCACCTTTGGTGCACTTGTTGACTTTGGATACATAATTAACCAAGACAAAATAAACATACAAACTGAAGAGTCAGATTCAACTCAATCAGACAAAGATATATTTCAACAATTCTCAATCGAGGAAGAAACTTTAACAATTAACTCTAGAGACGCAAATGAAGCTCCGCAAATCATGAAACGAGCAGGTATCCAAAAAGCAAACACTCATCCTATTGTTGGAAACTGGACATTTAAACATTACACAGGGCAAACAGCATTAATGAAGTTTACGAGTAAAGGCATTATGCAACTTTCTGTTCCGCTTTCCATCGAAGAAGGTAGCTACTCACTTCAAGATAATAAACTTGTCATACAATTCGAGAATCGAGAACAAATTGAAATGGATTACAAACGAAAAGGTAAAATATTGATTTTGAATGAAGGCGAAGGTAAGAAAATATTAGAATTTCAATTATTTGAATATTAATAAAAGCGTTTAACCAAAGCATTGAGAGGGACGCGAACCAGCGCTGCCTAGTTGCTGCAAGGCTTTTGGCGCGCCTCTCATGCAGGTCGTTAATTGAGACAATATTGTTTCAATTGCATATGAGGTGAATTTATGACCAAGCCATCGCTTTTCAAGACAATAATTATATCAATGTCTATCTCATTCTTCCTCGCTATTCAATCCGGATATGTATCTGCCCATAGCTGGGAGGCCCCAAAAAAAGAAGCTCAGCGAAAGAATCCAACGCCGCTTACTCCTGCGTCAATCTGCAGTGGCAAAACAATATTTACAGAACTCTGTTCACACTGCCACGGGGAGAATGCCACAGGTTTAAAATCTGAAGAAACAGGTCTCGAAAAAAACACTGGTAACTTATACAAAAGATTAATGAGCCACTCTGATGGAGACTTCTTCTGGAAAATACGAAACGGCAAGGGAGAAATGCCTTCTTTTGCTGACGAGCTTAATGAAAATCAAATATGGGACGTTATCAATTACATTAAGAGTACTGACAACAAACTTGAAGAATAGGCTTGCCAACCAGCCACTAAACCGGATTGTCCGACCTAGGCGGCTTTTGCGAGCGTCTCCGGGTCGCTTGCTTTTGGACATGCATTCCGGTGGCCGGTTAGTTCTACGTTAGATGGCGAATTTCATAATTATGGTTTACTAAATCATATGCTCTAACAGACTATATGGCGAATTTACTTTCCAGTAGTGATTGGGGGTCAGGCTTGCATTATTGCATTATGGAAAAAATTCCGGGACAGATTTATTTTTTGAATCAGCTCACCTTTAGAAGAGAAAATAACATGTCATCATAATTGATATCACGCCGGTAGCACGGGTTCGAGTCCCGTAGGGGTCACCAGGAAATAATAAGGGCTTCAGGTATATTTATCTGAAGCCCTTTCATATTTGAATACTAAGCTTTAATTTCACAACTCTATGTATCATTTCTAGTACTTGTTTTCTCATTCAATCAATTCCTGAAAAATAAATCGGTCATAAAAAAATATATTCCTTGTCATGTACTATCACAATGGGGTACACTAGAAAATGAATGGTTATTCATTTTCTGCACAAGGTCTATTGTTATGTTTTTCAATATATTTTCAGATAGTTACGAATTCTTCAAGCACCTCATTACATTATCGGATGTGGCTTTTTACAACCTTCTCGGTCTGCTTCTTATTATTGTATTTTTTCGTATTGTCCTGCAGCTTCACATACATATGACCAAGGAACTTGGAACAAGAAATGAAGTAACCGACCTTGCTGAAGAAGACGGCTGTTCAGAGTTTGATATCTTCGTCAAGTCTCTCGAATTGTACGGTGCCCAATTCAACTCTAAAAAAGCAAAGCAGGACTTTGCGGTCTATCTTTACAGGTGGCCGGATAATTATATATTGCCCCATTATGTACGCCTTTATCTCAAAAAGAGAAAAGGGGGTGAAATTACAAGCGACCAACAATATCCTTCCACAGATGAACTCGGTAAAAACATAGAGGAAAGGCCGGTTGAAAACGGCTGAGTAATTTTTGAATATTTGTTTTTGCTGTATATAGTTCTTGTGTAGAGGCACGCATAGCGCGGGTGGTGGTCCCAGTTATACCTCACCATGTAATTCAACGGGGCAATCGGCACATGGAAACATTTTTTAGTGCGGGTGATTATCGCGAATAATTGTACCTTATGACAGATTAGTGCAACAGGTGTAAAGCAATTGCGTGTGCGAAGAAGAATTAATTAAGTATGGTTTTCCCGGAACCACCCGGAACTAATTTAACCGTAATCCATCACGCTCCTCCCTTACAACTCCTGACTTTTTAATGTCACAATAAATCCTGTATTGAATAGAAATTACTGACGTTATATATGTTGGCAATTTGTTTCCAGTGATGTATTAGTCCATAAATCAGACTTCAGGATTTGATACATGTAACAGTACATTTTTAGCGCGGATTTGTACTTGACCGTCGCGTTGCACATTTATTATAGATTTAGAATAAGATATACTTGAGACTCGGTAGCAAAACTAACAATGTCTTCCCGTAGATCGTAAAAATAAATAACAACTGAAGTAGGAGGTTTTTATATTTTTGTAAGGAAAACGCGCTACGATTATGCCATTTTTTACAGACTTCCATTCACCCTAACTATCATTTTCCAGGCACTATGCAACCATCACCTAACGTAAACCTCGGCAACTTACTACTGTCTCTTTCAGACGCCATGGACCTTGTCAGCCCACTTATTGTTTCTCACCAGCAGAGGACTGCTTTTATCGCTTGGGAAATATGCAAGCAGGCAAACCTGACAGAAGAAGACATCGAGCATATTTTTGTTGCAGCTCTATTGCACGATGTAGGCGCCATTAGCCCTGAAGAAAAGATTGATATCCTTAAATTCGAGGTGGAAAACACTGAACAGCACTGTAAACGTGGTCAACTGTTTTTGGAAAGCGTCAGTTGGCTGAAGCCTGCAGGAAAGATTGTCCGACATCATCACACGCCATGGCATGACTGGGGAAAGGATCGAGACAGCAAAAACGCCTTTTATAGCCAGATACTCTTTCTTGCAGACTATCTCGAAAGGCTCATCAAAAGGCCGAAATTTATTTTACACCAACATGAGTCGCTCGTTCGGAAACTTTCTTTAATGGCGGGCAACCAGATTCATCCTGAAATATTTCAGCATTTTGTCGACACCGCCCAACGTGAAGAATTCTGGTTGGATTTAACTTCACCTCGTTTGTTTTCCCTCCTCTTGCACAAGGGACCTTACAAACGGTTGAAGGTTGAAATCGCAGATATTTGCAAGATTGCACATCTCTTTCGTAATATTATCGACTTCCGATCTCGTTATACGTCAACCCATTCATCGGGAGTTGCCACATGTGCCGCAGTAATAGCAAGAATATTCGGTTTCACGAAAACAGAAGTTGACCTGATTGAAATAGCTGGAAACTTCCATGATATCGGCAAACTTGTTGTGCCGAATTCAATTTTGAACAAACAAGGGCGGCTTACGAAAAAAGATAAGACCTTTATAAAACAACATCCCTATCATACATTCACGATCCTGAACACCATAGGGGGCCTGCAGCACATCGCTGAATGGGCAGCTTTTCACCATGAAAAACTAAACGGCTCAGGATATCCTTTTCACCATGAGGCAAGCCGACTAAGCACCCAATCGCGTATTATTACTGTTGCCGATATGTTTACTGCCATGGCAGAGGATAGACCCTACCGTCGCGGAATGCCTAAAGAAAAACTGCTTGGTGATCTCTATCGGAAGGGACAGCAAAATGTGCTGGATAAACAGATCGTGGATATTTTAATTGAAAACTATAAAGATATACTTGACACAGTTCACAAGGAGCAAAACATTACAAAAAAATATTACGAAAATAAATTTGCCCCATTGCAGCCTGGCTAACTCACCCTGACACTCTGTCACAAAGCATGCTGAAGGAAATAAGGTGAACAAGGATCCAACTTGACTTTATTGACATTTTTCCTGCCCACATGTCAGGTTCAAGTCCCGTAGAGGTCACCATATAACTAAATAAGGGTTACAGCGTTCTTGCTGTAACCCTTATTATCTTTTGAAATCTGTTCCTGTTTTATTAAGAATTAATTGTACGGGTAATACCTGTGCCGATAGCGTGGATATAGCCACGGGTCATACGGGTACCAGGGATATCCATAATGATATGGATAATATGGATCGTAACCTATAGGCTTTTCTTCCTGGAATAAATTTATTTCTTTAATTATCAAATATGGGTAACGATAATTAACTTCACCCAGTTTCATGGTTTCCTCTCCCTGAACAACACCTGCAATGGTAACCCTTCTCCCAGATCGATAAACCTCACTATCAAGAAATCCTTTATATAATGCCAGAAAACGGCCATGAGAATCATCGATATTAATAGGCTTTTGATTTCTGTTCAGCATTGTCTGGTACACCTCGAGCAGAGTTCCCTCACTTTTGTTGGTGGCTTTTACAATAACTCCCCCCAATAAAACCGTACTCCCCTTATAAGCCAGTGGTGACTTTAGAATATCTAAAAAACTCTGTTGCGGATCAATTTCAGCCAGAGTGTCCGTAGATATAACCTGCCCGGCACATCCTGAAAGTAGAAGTATTGTTGTTAAAACCAGTATATAATTTTTCATTTCGCCACCTCACTGCTAAAGGCCAACACCCACCCCAATTCCAAAATGGATAGCTGGCTCGCTCTTGTAATAATCATCTTCAGTCCATAGATAGAGCACTCTGTTTTCTATTACAGGGTACTTATATGTAATATCACCAAGAGGCCTTACCTCCTGGCCTACAACAACCCCTGCAACAGAAATTTTTCTATCAGGCCTGTAAATAGCTGGATCGAGAAACCCTGGCTGATAGAAGATAAACCTCCCCTTGGAGCCATATTTCTCAAGTGGCCTGTTACGTGAATCTAGTGTCCGTGCAAGTACTACAAAAACAGTTCTTGACGGTTCATTTTTTGCCTCGATTATGTCTCCACCCAGCAAAACCATTTTTCCTCTATACAAATCGGGATTTTGCTGAAGAGCTTCAAAACTTATACTCTTATCAACCTGCTGCAATGTTGCCTGGGGAATTACAGGTGAACAACCAACAAAGGGCGAGATAAATAAAAGCAAAAAAACTGTTATAAGCGATTTCCATTTCAATTCATTCATTACACTATCTCTCATTAGAGTCATTTAACAAAATATTCATACTAAATAGGGTCATGCTTTTAAGAAAATAGTATTACCGATAAAGAAAAAAGTCCACTCAATTAGTCCATATCTTTATCATTAACAAATCATCCAGGTCAATTTCTCTCACCTTTCCCATTGACAGACAGCTCACCATGCTCTAAAGGTTTAGAGAAGAAACTACTTACAGCAATTATTCATTAAAGGAGAAGAAAATGAACAAATTTATAATCGCGGGAGTTATATGTATTTTTCTGTTAGCAGCTTGTGCTGCCCCTCAGACTAAGACCGGTAAGGGCGCAACATATGGTGCAGCAGGCGGAGCTGTTGCCGGTGCTTTACTCGGTCAGGTAATTGGAAAAGATACCAAAGGTACACTCATGGGCGCGGCAATAGGTGCTGCTATTGGTGGAGCAGGTGGTGCCGGAGTCGGTAAAATGATGGACAACCAGGAAAGGGATATGCGAACGGCCCTTGCAGCATCCGAAGCTGCTGCTGTCCGCAGGGAAGGTAATCTCCTTGCTGTTACATTCAAAGGTGATGTGACTTTTGACACTAATTCCGCCGTCGTTAAACCCGGTCTTTTCTCGGAAATTGACAGGGTAGCTGGTGTTCTGACCCAGTATCCCCAGACTCTTATAAGGGTTGAAGGTCATACAGACAGCCAAGGCTCAGAAGCATATAATATGGACCTTTCCAATCGACGGGCAAATTCTGTGAAAGATCTGCTGGCACAACGAGGTGTAAGTAGTGGACGTGTAGAAGTTGTTGGGTATGGAGAATCAATGCCGGCAGCTTCAAATGACACCGAGTCGGGACGCCAGATTAACAGGAGAGTTGAAATTAAAATCGCTCCCCAGGTTCAGCAGGATTACCAGCAGCAGGGAGGTTATCCACAGCAGAACTACCAGCCAAGATATTAACAGGTTATTAAATAGTAATTCATTCCGGCGATTATTAATAGCCGGTACATATCATAAGAAAAAGGGTTTAGGCGTCACGGCTTAAACCCTTTTTCAGTTACTTCTTTTCCTACCTGTAAGAACTGGGTTTCCTTGACACAAACATATAAAAAGTGATTAATTACTATTATTAATAAGGATCAACCTGGCAGGACGGACAAAATACCATGGTATCAGAAATTGACAGGGAAAAACTTCAGGTAGAGTATCCTTGCCGCTGGCTTTACAAGGTCATCGGAACTGACGATAATTTAATCCGACAGGCAATAAGTGAAACCGTTGTTGATATTACCTGTTCGGTAACCTACTCCAACAGGAGCAGTAAAGGGAAATATCACTGCCTGAACCTCGAAGTACATGTAATCGATGAAGAAAACCGTACGTCAATCTATGAAGCGTTAAAGAAACATCCGCACATCAAGAAGGTGCTGTAAATTAAATTTATAATATGAATGATAAATCTCCCACTAACTCTGCAATTGTGCCTGATCCTGAACTTACTGGATGGATAAGAGATATACGACGAACCATTCACCAGTATCCTGAACCCGGATACCAGGAACATCGCACCAGAAAATACATTGCTGAAAAGCTTGGTGAAATAGGGGTTCCTGTTCTAAGGGACTCTTCCAAGACAGGTATTATAGCCGCCATCGGAAACGAGAGTAAAGACCAGCCCTGTATCGCCCTACGCGCCGACATGGACGGCCTTCCGGTCCTTGAAAAAACCGGTCTATCTTTTACTTCAAAAATTCCCGGCATGATGCATGCCTGCGGTCACGACGGTCACGTTGCCATGTTGCTGGGAGCAGCAGCACTTTTGAAAAACTCCGATATACCTGGGAAAGTTGTATTGTTTTTCCAACCGGCAGAAGAGTCCGGCAACGGTGCCCATGCTATGATTAAAGAAGGTGCTCTGGAAGGTATTCAACAAATTTTCGCCGGACACATTGACCGGCATTTTAATGTAGGTCAGATCGCTGCTGAACCCGGACTTATATGCGCCTACACCGACCCTTTTAATATTAAAATCTGCGGTAGAGGCGGACATGCATCCCGACCTCACGAAACGGTAGACAGCATCGTTGTCGCCAGCCTTCTTGTCATGAGCATTCAGACACTTGTATCACGAGAAGTTAATCCCTCATACCCTACAGTTGTAAGCGTGGGTCGCATTGAAGGCGGTAGCGCCCACAATGTTATTGCAGAGCAGACATCCCTTAAAGGCACGATACGCAGCACCCATCCTGATATACGGTCCCAGATCATTGCCGGGCTGGAGCGCATGGTCGGGGCCATGGATGATCTTTATGATGTAACTACGGAAATCACTTTTGGCGAAGGACTTCCCCCGGTAATCAACGATAAGCAGGCGGCGGAGGTGGCATGTGAAGCCGTTACTAGAGTGACAGGAGAGGAAGGTCTTGTCAAACAGCGTCATCCCAGCCTTGGTGGAGAGGATTTCTCGTTTTTTCTGCAGCGCATTCCAGGGTGCCTGGTACGATTCGGTGCTGGGGGGAAAGATCGAGCTGACGGTCCTGCTCACAGTCCCTATTTTGATTTTGACGAAGGAGTTCTGCCGATAGGTGCAGCATACCTTTCTCAGGTAGCTCAGCTTGCTTTGCACAAACTGCATACATCATCATCTTAGGATGTGGCATTAATCAAATTGGCGATTGGCATAGGAGACGATACCGAATGAGCAAATTAGAAGAAATAGTATTTAATACCAGTGATCCTTTTACCCTGGGTGTTGAATTAGAATTCCAGCTTCTTGACAAAGATACCCTCAATCTGACACACACGGCCCCAACTATACTCGAGTCAGTTCCTGATTCTATGATTAACCGCATAAAA
Source organism: uncultured Desulfobulbaceae bacterium (assembly GCA_945787325.1). GTDB lineage: Bacteria > Desulfobacterota > Desulfobulbia > Desulfobulbales > BM004 > CALZHP01. The sequence continues at coordinate 53,830 of CALZHP010000006.1, read as the reverse complement.
CCAGAATTTATTCAATCCATGATAGAGGTCAACACAGATATCTGCCCAACAGTTGCAGATGTTGATAAAAACCTCTCAGATATATGTAGATACACCGAAACTCTTGCCGAAAAGCACGATACCCTGTTATATGCCGCCAGCCTGCACCCTTTTGCCAGGATTCATGAACAGGTCCTGTCACCCAACGAACGTTATGGTAGAATCATGGAAGATCTGCAGCTTATAGGGCGCAGATTTATTACCCAGGGACTCCATGTGCACGTTGGCATATCTGATAGTGAAACAGCTATTAAAGTCTGCGATAATATCCGCATTTATCTCCCTGTGTTACTGGCGCTAACTACTTCATCACCATTTTACGAAGGATGGGATACTGGGCTGCAGTCTTACCGGTCAAAACTTTTCGAAGCATTACCGCTGGCGGGCATACCAGATCATCTTGTCAGCTGGAATAATTACAAAAATGTAGCTAATCTTCTGTTTTCCACAGAAATTATTAGAGAAGTGAGGGACCTATGGTGGGATGTGCGCCCTCACCCGGATTTCGGCACGATTGAAGTAAGAATTTGTGATCTGCCATCGCGATACAAAGATATACTGGCCCTGGTCGCCCTTATCCAGGCCCTGGTAGTTACCCTCGCACGTTCAGAAAACGGCACATGCAGTACCGAGGCTATGCCCTGCCCTAATATGCAGATACTGAGGAGCAATAAATGGCAGGCCGCTCGGTATGGTACTAAAGGAACGTTTGTGGACCCGTTATCAATTGAAAAGAAAACCATGGCTGATGCAGCATCCGACCTGCTGAAGTATGTGGCACCTGTAACTAAAGAATTGCAGACTGAAAATTATATATTGGGTATTGAAAACATCCTGGCAAATGGTACATCCACCGACCAACAAAGAAAAATTTACTGGGAAACCGGGAATTATTCCTCTGTTATAGAAGAGATGCGCAAGGAATTCTGGCAATGAAATGTTACAACAAAGCTGTTGTAGCAACCGGACATCCTGAAGTAAGCGCCGCAGCAGCAGAGGTATTAAAGGAGGGGGGTAATGCTTTTGATGCAGCAGTGGCTGCAGGCTTTGCCGGGGCAGTGGCTGAATCCGGACCAACTAGCCTGGGCGGCGGTGGTTTTCTGCTTGCCAGGACATCCGGCGCCAATGGTGAAAGCGAAGAGATTCTCTTTGATTTCTTTGTAGACACACCAGGTCTTGGACTTGATAATAATGACCTGGAACCCCACTTTTTCCCGGTAACTATCCATTTTCCCGGTTCTGACCAGGACTTCAACGTAGGTCTTGGTTCTGTTGCTGTTCCCGCAAACCTGAAAGGATATCTGCACGTTCATCATCGCTTAGGGCAACTTCCCCTCGAAGCAATCCTAAAACCGGCAATCCGCCTGGCCCGTGAAGGTCTTGAAATCAATGCCAGTCAGTCATGTTTTTACGGCCTGTTGAAGCCTATTCTTACCCTCACGGCAGAAGGTCGTAAGCTTTATGCGCCAGAAGGTAAATATCTCTTAAAGGGTGACCGCATCAGCAACCCAGATCTCGCGGACTTCATGGAAAAATTGCCGGAGGACAAAGGAGAAAGCTTTTATCATGGAGCAATTGCCCATGCAATAGCGGAAGATATGCGAAAGGGCCAGGGTCTCTTAACCATTGATGACTTGGCAGCATACGAAGTTATTGAAAGAAGTCCTCTTGCTGTCGATTACCGGGGTTATACATTTTTGACCAATCCTTTTCCCTCCCTGGGTGGTTCCCTGATTGCCGTAGCTCTTTCATTAATGAGCGAAGAATCTCCCGAAACTGTTGAGTGGGGATCACCGGAATTCGCACTACGTACTGCAGCAAGAATGCTGGAAGTAGAACGAATCCGAAAACTCCCCCAAAATGAGATTGAAAATCACATGAGGCATTTTACCAGGGGCACGACCCAGGTAAGTATTGCAGACAGTTATGGCAATGTGGCCAGCATGACCACCTCCAATGGCGAAGGTTCCGGCTATATCGCACCTGGAACCGGTATTATGCTCAACAATATGATGGGAGAGGACGACCTGCATCCACAAGGTTTTCACGCGAGTCCACCGGGTCAAAGAGTTGCTTCGATGATGTCTCCCTCTATTCTATTAAATGATGGCGATGCAAAACTTGTCATCGGCAGTGGCGGCAGCAAGCGCATTCGCACAGCAATAACGCAGGTGCTCAGCAGTATAATCGATTACAATATTCCAATTCAGGAAGCTGTGATCGCCCCACGTATCCATTGGGATGAAGAAATTATGCAGATGGAACCGGGATTTTCTGAAGAAGTAATTGCGGCAATGAAAAAGAACTGGCCGGTAAATATCTGGCAGGACCTTGATCTTTATTTTGGCGGCGTCCATACGGTAATACCGGGTGATTCTGGCGGCGGCGATCCTCGTCGTGGAGGAGCGGTTGTTGTTATTGAATAATGAAGAATGAAAATAAATTAACAGATTTTTTGTTTTGGATGTTTGAATGAAGATTGTATTTAATTTCAGGTATTTTGAATTTTCAACTTTCTAAGATTTTAAAAACCAATCTTCACTTTTCAATCTTCACTCTTCAATTTAAAAACATTGAGCCGTAAAAACTATGTATACACTACAGCTTAACTCATAAATGATAGCAGACAAGTAACCCCCCATGGCCTCATATATCCTCAGAAGAATACTGTTAATGATACCCACCCTGATTGGTATCATGCTAGTCACCTTCGTGGTAACGCAGTTTGTGCCGGGCGGCCCTGTGGAACGTATGATAGCTGAGATGGAAGGCCATACTTCCGGAGAAGGCAGGGGAATTGGTACCGGAGGGGGTGAAGTGCGTGCCAGTAAATCAGGAGATATTTATCAGGGTGCCCAGGGGCTTGACCAGGAGCGCCTGGATAAATTGAACAAACTATACGGGTTTGATAAACCACCCGCTGTTCGATTTATCACCATGATGAAAAACTACTTCATGCTCGATTTCGGGGAAAGTTATTATCACCGGAAAAGTGTAGTAGGCCTTGTCATTTCTAAGCTGCCGGTATCCATGTCACTTGGCTTATGGACTTTTCTTATCGTGTACTGCACATGTATTCCACTTGGCATTTCAAAAGCAGTCAATAGTGGTTCGCGTTTTGACGTTATTTCAAGCTCCTTCATATTAATAGGATATGCCATCCCCGGCTTCGTACTTGCTATTCTCCTTATCGTTCTGTTCGGAGGTGGAAGTTTTTGGAGCATTTTCCCCCTACGAGATATAGTTTCCGATAACTGGTCAGAGTTGAGCCTGATTGACAAAATTCTTGACTATCTCTGGCATATGGTACTTCCCATTATTTCCAGTACCGTAGGCAGCCTTGCGGTGATGACCCTGCTTACCAAGAACAGCTTTCTTGAAGAAATTCACAAACAATATGTACTTACAGCACGCGCTAAAGGTTTGAGTGAAAACAGTGTTCTTTATAAACATGTATTCAGAAACGCCATTATCCCAATCATTACAGGTTTTCCGGGCTCATTTATCACAGCCTTTTTTACCGGCAGCCTGCTTATTGAAACAATATTTTCGCTGGATGGACTTGGCCTATTGGGCTATCAGTCAGTTATGAACCGGGACTACCCTGTTGTTTTGGGAACATTGTTCTTTTTTACAATTATAGGCCTTATTTCAAGACTACTCTCGGACTTGAGCTATGTAGTTGTCGACCCCAGGATCTCGTTTGAAAGTGTAGAGTAGAAATTTAAATTGATATAACAGTATCCATTAGAATGAGGATGCCAAAAATTAAAATGAACTTTCTGCAATTATTGAGTGGCAAAAGGCACAAGGCTTATGGCACAAAGCCATTAAATTGAAAATTTTATAGTGAAAATTGAAGATTTGAATTTCAAATACAAGATAAATGAAAATACAAAATGTCTGCATATTGTATATTCAGTCATGCGCATTTTATTTTTCATGTCTCATTATTATCAGCAAACAATGATGCTGATGATTGACACTATAATTCAATCGTCATTCTTCAATATTCAATGCCCAAGCCTTACGCCCTGCGCCATAAGCCATACGCCTTATATTTTAGACTTATGAAAAAAAGAAGAGAAAACAGTCTTGCCAGGCGAAGATGGCGGCGCTTCAGATCCAACAAGCGCGGCTATTACAGCCTTATTGTTTTTGGAATACTGTTCCTTCTTTCACTTGGTGCCGAGTTTATCAGCAACGATAAACCCTTCCTTGTTTACTATGACGGTGAATTACACTCTCCTATTTTCAAAGCATATCCGGAAACAACTTTCGGTGGCGACTTTGAGACGGAGGCTGATTATCGGGATTCATACATTCTTGAAAAAATCACCTCTGGCGACAACTGGGCCCTTTTTCCACCTAACCCTCACAGCTATAATTCAATCAACTTTGACATTGAAGGACCTGTTCCATCACCTCCTTCCAATGCCAACTTACTGGGCACCGACGACCGCGGCAGGGATGTACTTGCCAGGCTGATTTATGGTTTCAGGATATCCATTCTTTTCGGTTTTGCACTAACTATTATAGGCACACTCCTTGGCATTCTGGCTGGGGCTGTCCAAGGCTATTTCGGTGGCAGGACAGACCTTTTCTTTCAACGATTCATCGAAATATGGGGTGCCATGCCCGAGCTCTACCTGCTTATTATTTTTGCCTCAATATTTAAACCGAGCATCGTTCTTCTCCTTGCCCTGTTATCTATGTTCGGCTGGATGGGTTTATCCGATTATGTAAGGGCTGAATTTCTAAAAGGCAGAAACATGGATTATGTAACTGCTTCCAGGGCGCTTGGTGTTGGTAATATTACGATCATGTTCAGACACCTGCTGCCAAACGGCATGACACCGGTTATCACATTTCTGCCTTTCAGGATGTCAGGTTCCATCCTGGCACTGACAAGTCTCGATTTCCTTGGCCTGGGAGTACCACCCGCCACTCCGAGCCTGGGTGAACTACTGGCTCAGGGCAAAGCAAACATTACATCTTGGTGGCTGTCACTCACCACTTTTGCTGTCTTGGTCGGTATGCTTATTCTACTGGTTTTTATTGGCGAAGCACTCAGGGAGACATTTGATCCGCGACTTTCATTAGCTGAAGCTAATGAAAATGAAGAATGAATATTTAAAATTGAAAATTGTTAAAACATAAAGAATCAATAAGTTATCAACATGGTCGGCAATATTGAATAATGAAATTCACACAAGTCTTATTTCCTGCAACAAAGGAACTTAAACATGCTTCTGGAAATAAATAATCTTTCAGTAACTTTTCATACAGAATCGGGTGCTTCCACGGTTGTCAGTGATGTGTCTCTTTCAATTGATAAAGGAGAGACGGTTGCTTTGGTGGGAGAATCCGGTTCCGGAAAATCGGTCACCGCCCTCTCTGTTTTAAGGCTTCTTGAAAAATCTGCGACAGTTACAACTGACGGAAAAATTCTATTCGAAGACAAAGATATCCTGCAAATGGATGAGGATGGAATTCGTGAAATACGCGGTAACAATATTTCAATGATTTTTCAGGAGCCGATGACATCCATGAATCCTGTATATCCAATAGGCACTCAGTTGGTTGAGCCATTTGTGATTCACCAGAATCTCTCAAAAGATGAAGCAGAATTAAAAGCCATTGAACTTTTAGACCGAACAGGAATACAAGACCCTGAACAGAGAATGCGAAGCTTCCCTCACCAATTGTCCGGCGGTCAACGGCAGCGTGTCATGATAGCCATGGCCCTGGCCTGCCGCCCTGCCCTCCTCATAGCCGATGAACCTACCACAGCCCTTGATGTCACCATACAGGCACAGATTCTCGACCTGATAAAGGATATTCAACAGGAATTGGGTATGGCTGTGTTACTCATTACCCACGATCTTAATATGGTTCGCAAGGTTGCTGATCATATCCATATTATGCATGAAGGTAAAATAGTTGAAGACGGCCCCGCGGACGAAGTTTTTAGATCTCCCCGAGACCCTTACACCATTCTTCTTCTGGAAAGCGTTCCCCATGGTGAACCCGAACCTAAAGAAGATGAGATCAAATCACTCATAACTATTGGCAATTTGCGATGTCATTTCCCAATCAAGAAAGGCTTTTTCAAAAAAACAGTCGGTTTTATCAAGGCTGTTGACGATGTCAGCCTGAATATTAAAGAAGGCACAACCTACGGCATAGTTGGAGAGTCCGGTTCCGGCAAAAGTACTCTTGGCATGAGTATTCTGCGCCTTATAGAGAGTGAAGGTGAGATTGGATATGTAAGTAAATACGACGAAAGTCTCGATCTTCTGCATATATCTCCTGGCAATATGCGTCCCTTACGCAAGGAACTGCAGGTCGTATTTCAGGATCCTTATTCCTCGCTCTCGCCCCGCTTGACAATTGAACAGATTATCGGTGAAGGTCTCAAGGTGCATGGAATCGGAACCAGCAAAAGTGATCGTCGCAGGATTGTTGAGCAGTGTCTGCAGGAAGTAGGCCTTGAGGCGGAAATGGCAGATAGGTATCCGCATGAATTTTCCGGCGGCCAGCGGCAGAGAATAGCCATCGCCCGTGCTGTCGCTCTGAAACCAAGGTTTATGGTACTTGATGAACCGACGAGCGCCCTGGATATGACCATCCAGGCCCAGATTATCGAACTGTTGAAAGACTTACAGGGAAAACACGGTATGACATATCTTTTCATTTCCCATGACCTGCGTGTTATACGAGCACTTGCCGATGAGATAGCGGTCATGCAGAACGGGCGGATTGTCGAGTCAGGAAAAGCATCTGAAGTCTTTGAAAACCCGCAACAACCTTATACTCGAGAGCTTTTTAAAGCAGCATTTGAACTCGAAACGAATCTATAGCATTTTATTTATATGAAAATAAAGCTTCTGTAAGTAACATTTGCTAATAAACTACTACTTATCCTATAAAACCAGCCCGCAGGAGATTTAAACGCTTGAATATTCACAGCCTTAAATTCAAATTCATTATCATTCTAGTATCAGTTTTGGGTGGACTTTTGCTCCTGCAGAATTTTTATTTGTTTCCAAAGCTGAAGAACGCAAAAATTTACGAGGCAAAAAAGCATCATGAAGAAACAGCCAGACATTTGGTGAATTCCTTTGAACACTCTTTCAGCCATCATGTTGAAGAAATTGAGGCAATTGCAAAGATGGACCACATCAGAAGCCTCGATAAAGAAAAAATAGACCACGAATTGGCTGAGATAAATTCCGTAACACAGTTTTTTAATTATTTATTTATAGTCGATCTTAATGGAAACTGGATATCCTATCCAAGCAGACCACATCTGACAGGGAAAAAACTGCAGCACCAGGATTGGATCAAGGAAACTTACCGACAGAATAAAACCATATTTCTAGATGTCATTCTCGCTAAAACAATCAATGAGCTTGTAAGTGGTTTTTCTACGCCGATATCAGATGAGAATGGTGTAACAAAAGGGCTGGTCCGCGGTGTACTTTCCTTGTCCGGCAAAAATGCTGTTCTGGATCAGGTAAAATCGGCCAGGATCGGCAGAAATGGTTATGCATATATTGTAGATTCAAAGGGCAGGCTTCTTGCCCACCCCAATGTCGACATTTCCCCTGAGACATATTTCTCAAAAGACTATACTGTATATGATCCAGTCCAAAAAGTACTGCTGGGTAAATCCGGCACAACCGAGTATGAATATGATAATTTTAAATGGATCGCTTTCTATCAGCAGATACCTACAACAGGCTGGGGGCTGATAATACAGCAACCCCTTGGTGAAATAGTTGAGAACGCTCAGAAAGACATTAGTTTTCACAAGAATATCCTAATTTTCTCATTTCTAGTAATCGGCATTATCCTCACATTGCTGATCCAGAAGACCCTTACGCCTTTATCCAAACTGCAGAAAGCAATCCGTACAGGTAAACCATATACTGAAAAGTCATCAGGTCAGGACGAAGTGAGCGTAATAACCCGGGAATTCAATAAATATAGGGAACAGTTAGAAGACCTGGTCAGTCTACAGACCGAAGAACTAAAGCTAAGTGAAGAAAAATTAAGGTCCCTGGTTGAAACCACCTCTGACTGGTTCTGGGAAATTGACACAAAAGGAATTTATACATATTCAAGTCCCCAGACCGAGACAATGCTAGGATATACTGCTGAAGAGATCCTAGGAAAAAAAACATCATACTTTATGTCGCCAGAAAATGCTGAACGCGCAGAAAAGGGTATTGCCTCAATAATGAACTCAACAAAACCATTCAGCTTTGTTGAGAATATTCTTTTTCACAAAAAAGGCTATCCCGTCATACTTGAAACAAACGGCGTGCCTGTTCTTAATGAAGGCGGTGAATTGCAGGGGTTTAGAGGTATTTGTAGAGATATTACCGAAAAAAAACGAATGGAAAAAGAGACACAGAGAGCAAAGAACATCGAATCTCTGGGGGTTCTGGCCGGAGGAATAGCACATGACTTCAATAATCTGCTGACGGCCGTATTCGGAAATATTGATCTTGCCAAGATAAATACAAACCCTTCTGAAAATTCATACAAATTTTTGAGCAGGACCGAAGGAGCAATTGAAAAAACAAGAAACTTGACCAGACAGCTGCTGACCTTTGCAAAGGGTGGTGATCCAGCAATGGAAACAATTTCCCTTGCCCGGTTAATTGATGATTCCAGTAAGTTCATATTAAGCGGCTCAAATATCGTGTGCAATTTCAACCCACCCAAGGAACTGTGGTCCGTAGAAATTGATAAAGGACAGATGGAACAGGTTCTGCATAATCTGTTATTGAATGCCAAAGATGCGATGCAAGATGGCGGCATAATTGATATTACTGCAAAGAATATTGAAATAGACTCAACTAACTTGTCAATTTCTCCCGGTAACTATTTGAAAATTTCAATAAAAGATAATGGATCCGGAATAAAACCAGATATTATTCCTAAAATATTCGATCCATATTTTTCAACAAAAGAAAGAGGAGCACTTAAAGGAACAGGTTTGGGATTGGCAATTTGTCATTCAATTATTAAAAAACACGGTGGTCGCATTACGGTAAATTCTTCTCCTGGCAGAGGTGCTGTTTTTCATATTTTTCTTCCCGCAACAAAAACTCCAGAAGAACGACCTTCAGACATCGAAAAGAAAGATGAAAAAGTTACGTCAACAGGAATAAAACATATTCTGGTACTGGAAGATGATGAGTCAGTTGTTGAGACGATCAGCAATTTATTGAGCCACCTGGAGTATACATTCGAAATCACAAAAAACGGAGATGAGACCGTTTCAAGTTATAGAAAAGCGAAAAATGAAGGTAATCCTTTCGATATTGTTATTTTGGACCTGACTATTCGCGGCGGTAAAGGCGGAGAAGAGGCTATCAAGGAACTGCACGAAATAGACCCTGAGGTAACCGCGATAGTGGCTAGCGGGTACGCTGATGATACGGTTATGTCCAATTACGAAGCATTCGGCTTCAAAGCAGCAGTTGCCAAACCTTATAATATTAAATTCCTGCAGGGTGTATTGAGTCAGCTAATTTAGAAATGTTTCTTTCAAAATATGCAACTCATTAAAGAGACAACAATTTAGCATCTCATGCTGCATATGATTCAACAAATCATTATATTAAAATTAACACCACCTGCCGAGATGCTGGGACGGATATTGGTTATGAATAACTTCAGCCTGATCGTCAAGTATGTTTAGCGCCTCTTCTGTAAAGATTATTCAAACTGATCTCCAATATCCAACTAAGTAAAAAAGTCTATTAGAAGTTTCCCTCGGAATATAAGCACTTCCCTGTGGGGTAGCATTTCGCAGTCATTTTTCATTTAGAAGCGGAAACTCTTTCGAATGTTTCGATTTTGTTGATTAAAATGATGAAAACAAATCTTAATATCATTGAAGTAATTATATGTCTATCACTATCGGTCTTTTTCATATTATCACCATACACATCTTACGCTGACAGTACTTCAGAATTTCATTATAATTCAATAACAAAAGATTTATATGCTGAGGCAATAATTGAGTATCCCGATGGTTGGTATTACACTCTTAATCAGATGAAAAAACTGTATGATGCCGAATACAGTGCCGGCAAAAGGTTGAAAAATCATATCAGGTACAAGGATGGCAGGTTTCTGGCCCAATGCAACGGGCAGTTTATTGAAGTTCCGGAACGATTCATCTTTAAGACCCTGAAACTACTGCAGGAACTGCTTGCCGGGAATTATGCCAGATATCTATTCAGACTCGATGCCTGTCACGCCCATCCATTTGTCCCTGAAGAAACTTATATGTTAAGATATAGTAATTTAAACACATATCAGATGATCGACAAGTTTGTTCATGAAGATTCGTTGGGTGCCCTCTTTCATAGTGCCGAACATCTTGCTTTAAGAAACCCGCCTGGTTCTGGAATGATTGATTTGGAAGCGCATGATTTTATCAGAAAAAGAAACGTCATTGGCTGGTATGATGATAATCCGTTACAGATAGTAAAACCGAAGAAAACAGACTTAATCGGGAGTGGCGGATCATATACGGCAAGAATTCCTGAAGGTTACCGTACCGTTGGGTCTATTGTTTTCAAGGCAACGAATAAAGGTGAGTTTAGAATTAAGAATCAAGGAAAGGTCATCAGACTTGATATTAGCCTGGATGAGCATTATTACCACTGACTTTTTTGAGACGGTTTTAAGATAACATTTGTGCAAACAAGAAAACATGCTGCAGCAATCTTAAAATGCTTTTTGATAAACACCCTTTACTATTCTCAACAAAATACATAGGTTGCAGATATGGAAAACGAAAAGAATAATCTCGAAACCACACCTGAATCCCCCCCCGAAGAACGTAAATTCCGGTTTGGCTGCCTGCATGTGGCAGGAATTGTTGCGGCCGTTGTTGTTATAACAGCTATTGCAACAGCCTGGTGGGTAAAACATTATATCTACGCCTCACCATTTACACCCACTCATTTAACAGCCCAGGAACAAAAAGTTCTGGAAACAAAGCTTTCGAGGCTTGAAGCGGCCTCAAATAAGAGTGTAATACTCCCAAAAGAAAAACAAAGGGACGAGTATGCAAAGGATGGTTCAATTAAGCCAGAGGCTTATTCCGAAGAGGGAGCAAAACGGGAAATCAACTTTACTGAAAAAGAATTGAACTCGTTGATTGCCAACGAACCGGATGTCGCTCAGAAAGTTGCTATTGATTTATCAGATGACCTGGTAAGCGTAAAAATTATCGCACCGATGGATGAAGGTCTCCTTTTAGTGGGTGGAAAGACATTACGGATAAATATGGGCGCCATTTTAAGTTATGAGAACAATCAGCCGGTTGTTGCACTGAAAGGAGTTACTCTTGGTGGTGTTCCTCTGCCAAACGCCTGGCTTGGAAACCTGAAGAATAAAAACCTGGTCGAAGAATTTGGTTCGGATGGTGGATTCTGGAAACTGTTCGCCGACGGTGTTAACGATATTAAAGTGAAAGACGGACATATCCTGGTCAGCCTTAAGGAATAATTTCCACAGACACATAAATAAAACGGGGCTTTCGAGCCCCGTTTTATTTATTTCGATTTTAAGTCAGATTTACAAACCAATATAGTAGCTTGAACTGAACTAATAAAAAGAATCGTTTCATATTAAAAACGAGCCTGGATGTTTTCCCGTTGACTTCACGAGTCAAGCGGGTTGGAGATACAAGGTTTAAAGTGATTCGCTATACAAGAGTATGCGAATCACTTTAAACCGAAGTAGATTCGGCCTGATTGGCTCGTGAAATCAGGCTAATCGCGTGCCCCTCCAAAAAACCTAAGCAGCATCAGGAAAAGATTGATAAAATCAAGATACAGTGCCAGAGCACCCATGATGGCACCCTTCCTGATTGCAGTCTCACCACTTTCCATAATGCCTGAGGAACCAATCTGCGTAATCTTCTGAACATCATATGCCGTAAGGCCGGTAAAAACTATTACACCGATCCCGGAAATTATCCACGACATCATTGAACTGCCGATAAATATGTTTACCACCGAAGCAATAATGATTCCGATTAATCCCATAAACAGGAATGAGCCCCAGCTGCTGAGATCCTTTTTGGTGACAAACCCGTAAACAGCCATGGCGCCAAACATGCCGGCAGTTATGAAAAATGTAGCGGCAATGGATGTCATGGTATAGGCCAGCAGGACTACTGATAATGTAATCCCGTTTAATACTGAGTACCCGATAAAAAGTCCGGTGGCAGCCTGTGCGGATAATTTCTGGATTCTGGCTGACAGATAAAAAACAAGCCCCAATTCTCCAATAATGAGCCCATAGAAAATCATCTGGTTGCCGAAGATTACCTGCAGCGCAGCTTCGGAATTTGCCGTAAAATATGCAGTTATCCCGGTAAGGCCCAGCCCTATTGCCATCCAGTTAAAAACCTTGGCAAGGAAGAGAGTCGATGCCTGCTCCTGGGCTCGTGTAATAGTTGCAGCACGACTGTTTGTGTTCAAATCATACATTCTTAATCTCCTGTTGTATCAATAATATTAATTATAAATAATCACTCATATTTGTTGCCATTGCAGCGTATTCAAAAAGATAAAATAACCACAATTTAATAATATGTCCAAAAATAATAGTCAGCCATTTATTTCCAGTTTCTTATCAGATCAATAAGAGTCCTGGCAGCTGTACCGGATGGACCTTTTGGAATATAAGACTTTTCTGTGAAACCCCAGGCTGTACCGGCTATATCCAGGTGCGCCCAGGGAGTATCACCAACAAATTCCTGCAGAAAAGCTGCTGCTGTGATTGTCCCGCCCGCCCTGTTTCCTAAATTTTTTATGTCGGCCACCTTCGACTTGATTTCTTTTGAATATTCTGGCCCAAGCGGAAGCTGCCAGAGAGGTTCACCACATCTTTCACCGGCATCAATCAACTTATCTTTCAAGGAATCATCTGTGGTGAGCAGTCCGGTGCGGTGATGACCCAATCCAATGACAACTGCTCCGGTTAAAGTTGCCACATCTATAACGGCATCAGGCTTAAATTTTTTTATTCCGTATGCGAGAGCATCGGCAAGAATCAATCTGCCCTCTGCGTCAGTATTTAACACTTCTACAGTTTTACCTCCGTAGATGGATATGATATCACCCGGCTTCAATGCAGCAGGTCCCGGAAGGTTTTCCGTGGCAGGTATGATGGCGATAACATTCAAACTCTTGGGTTTTTCTTCGCCAACAGCCTGCATAGCTCCCAGCACAGCTGCACCGCCACACATATCATATTTCATTTCATCCATGCCGGTGCTTGGCTTAATGCTGATTCCTCCGGAATCAAAAGTGATCCCTTTTCCGACAAGAAGTAATGTCGGCACTTTCTTGCTGACCTGATGCTTCAGGATAACCATGGTGGGAGGTAGAGCAGAGCCGCTATTTACTCCAAGTATGCCGCCCATGCCGTTCTTCTTCATCTCTGCCTTTCCAAGCACTTTACAGCTCATACCATACTTTTTTGCCAGTCTGCGGCCGAACCCGGCAAAATCAGATGGTGTCCATTTGTTGCCCGGCTCGTTTGCCATATCCCTTACTGCACAACCAGCAAGAGCTGCGGTAATGCCTCGTTTCATTCCTTTTCTTGCCGCGGAAGATTTTGCAGCATGCAGTGATATTTTTTCCAGGCTGCCGGGCTCATCATTATCTTCCTCTTTCTTTTTATATTTATGAAATTGATAAGCACCTAGTAAAAGTCCTTCCGCTAGGCACTCCGACATTACCGAGGTATCAAAATTCAACTTTTCAGGAACGACAACAAGAATGTTTTTTGCTTTCGTTTTGATACTGTTTGAAGAAACCGTACCACCGGCCTTGCGAAAAGATTCTCGAGTCAATTCCTCTTTACCCATGCCGACAACAAGGACCCTTTTCGTGATAATTTCCGAATCAGATTCAGGATAGAACAAAAGTGTCTGGCCCTCTTTTCCAGAAAAATCTCCAGCCGCGTATGCCCTGTCGATACTTTTCTGAACTATCATATTGGTGCAGCTGGGCGATCCTTTTTCCTGCTGTTGAACGAAAAAAGCTACCAGGTCTCCAGTATATTTCTCAGGTTTTTTTGTAACCAGACTGATCATTGTTATCTCCTTTTATCTTTCCCCTTTATATCCGATTGTTTACAATCTTAAGCAAGATCGGTATCATAAATGCGGCATTATACATGTACGATAATAAATTGCTCAATTAAAAAAACTATTAAAGACCCATCAAACCCTGGAGGTCATCGTGTTAGTTCAATTGTATTTCGCTGTTGGTCTTGCCATAATCGTATCAGCTTTATGCAGTATTTTTGAGGCAGTTTTGTATTCCGTGCCGCTGAGCCATGTTGAAGTTCTTGCCAAGTCGGGTAAGCGCTCCGGTAAAGTACTCAAAAAGCTGAAAACCGATATTCACAAACCCATCGCAGCGATATTAAGCCTGAACACCATTGCCAACACCATGGGAGCCGCGGTTGCCGGCGCTGCAGCAGCAGTGGTATTCGGTGACGAGTACCTTGGACTGTTCTCTGTGGTTTTCACACTAGCTATCCTCCTGCTTTCCGAAATACTTCCCAAAACAGCAGGCGTTGCTTACTCTAAAGGTCTGGCAACCTGGATTGCCGGACCACTTCAATTCCTGGTTATTGTTCTTTCTCCACTTGTATGGCTCATACAGGCTGTCACCAAGTTAATACCAGGCCAGGATAAAGAGACCCTGGTGTCGGCTGAAGAAATTCAGGCAATTGCTGTTATTAGCAGAAAGTCTGGTGAAATTGATCCCCAACAGGAGGAGGTTATTGCCAATATTTTAAAGCTAAGTGATACATCCGTCAGGCAGGTAATGACACCTCGCACCGTAACATTTTCATTGAGCAAACATCTTACTGTGGGAGAATCAAAATCCATGTTTGAAAAGCTGGACAGCCACAGCAGGATACCTGTTTACGATAAGGACTCTGACGATGTCGAGGGAATAGTTCTGCGCAAAGATATTCTCATCAACATGGCAAGCGGTGATGATGAAAAAAAACTCGCTGAACTTCTGCA
The DNA here is from genome assembly GCA_945787325.1 of uncultured Desulfobulbaceae bacterium. Taxonomy (GTDB): domain Bacteria; phylum Desulfobacterota; class Desulfobulbia; order Desulfobulbales; family BM004; genus CALZHP01. Next base: position 38,700 of record CALZHP010000006.1, on the reverse strand, counting down.
GCCGGTACATTTCGTACCCGAATCAGCTCCCTTGAATCGTGTACTGCGTGACTTTTTCGAACGACGCCAGCATCTATTTGTTGTAGTGGACGAATACGGCAGTGTCACTGGAGTCATCAGTATGGAAGATATAATAGAAGAAATCATTGGGCAGGAAATAATTGATGAAACGGACCAGATGCGTGATATGCGAGAATACGCGCGCAGAAGAAAACAATTAACAAGCAAATAGATTACATCTTGTAACTTATATAAATATATGAGCTAATTAACTGCTTCAAGAATCACCTTTACCGATATCCGCTGCTCATCTCTGATAATTCCCAGGTTAACCTTATCGCCAACTTTATACCTGTCGAATTTATCTCGCAGATCATTGTATGAAGATATTCGTTCATTATTCACGCTTTCGATAATATCTCCAAGTATCACACCTCCCCTGCTCCGTCTCGTGCTTAGAATTCCAGCCTTTTCGGCGGTACTTCCAGGTTGCACCTTAAGAATAAGAACTCCATCAACTTCAAGGCGCCTGGAAATGTTGTCACTGGCTAGCGAAACACCTATTCCTGGTCTGATTATCTTCCCGTGCTTGATAAGTTCCGGCACAACACGGTTCACTTCCTGTACAGGTACTGCGAAACCAACACCGGCGCTTGTCCCGGAAGGGCTGTAAATCGCCGTATTAACTCCTATCAGGCGACCGGCGCTATCGAGTAACGGTCCGCCGGAATTACCGGGATTAATTGCCGCATCAGTTTGCACCACGCCCTGTATAGTACGGCCGGTAACGGATTTAATTTCCCTTCCAAGGGCGCTGACGATTCCTGAAGTTATGGTTTGATCCAAGCCAAATGGATTACCGATGGCAAACACTTTCTGTCCAACCAGTAGGTTGTATGATTCTCCAATTGGTAGGGGTTTAAGCTTTTCTACCGGTGCGGAAATCTGTAACACTGCCAGGTCCTTATCTGGTGCAGCCCCGACCAGGACAGCTTTCCATGTAGTGTTGTCGGCAAGGGTAACTTCTATCCTGTTTGCATCGCCAATTACATGGAAGTTAGTAACAATTCTACCCTCCTTGTCCCAGATGAAACCTGACCCGGTTCCTTGGGGAATTTCATAAATATTGAGATTGAATAGGCTTTTACGTAATTCTATGCTGGTGATATAAACAACTGAAGGTGAAGAATTTCTGAATAGCTCAATGGTGTTTTGCTCGTCTGCAGCAAGATCTCCCCGGGCCGTCACAGCACGAGGTACGGCATCAGGATCGAGCCGAGGCTTTTCTTCTTTCTGGGATACCCACCAGAAAACGAAAAGAACAATGATAAGGATCATCCAGGGGGAAAATCTTTTCCTCTCCAAATGGTGTTGTTGATTATCCATATTACAATTTAGTCTTTACATATTCAGTGATTGCTCAAATCAATTATATATTTGAGACAGAAATGCCTCTTAAAAAACTATGCATTTTGAGCATATTATAGGTTGAGAAGTGCCTTAGCGATCAGGAAATATCCAAGAACACCCAAAATATCAATGGCAGTAGTTACAAAAGGACCAGTAGCAACTGCAGCATCAATATCCAGCCGTTTTAGAATGAGAGGAACCGATGTACCGACGGTCGCAGCAAGCGTCATGGCAAAAAAAACTGATAGGCCGACAACCAAGCCAAGGTTAGGTGTACCGGAATATCCAAAAAATGCCAATATCCCAAGGAAAAGGCCATACACAGCTCCAAGGATGATACCGACTCTCATTTCCTTGAATATTACTTTGGTTAACTCCCGCATGTTTACGCGACCTGTTGCAATACCACGTATTACGATTGTACTGGACTGGGTAGCTATGTTACCGCCCATACCCATGACAATGGGAATAAATGCCGCGAGGGCCAGCACTTTCTGAAGTTCATGCTCAAAGGAAGATATAATGACCATGGCCAGAACTCCGCCGATCCAACTCGCAAAAAGCCAGGGGGCACGGGTGAGTGCATTGTCAACAGTTGATTTGAGTAATATTTCACGGTCCTTACCGGCACCCGCCATTTGCAGGAAATCTTCCGTAGCTTCTTCCCTGATAACATCTATAATATCATCAACGGTAACAATACCAACCACAGTGTATGTTGTGTCCACAACAGGAACTGCAAGAATGTTATACTGAGATATTACATGAGCAACCTCTTCCTGATCTGTATCAGTCGATACGGAAATTACATTGGGGTTCATGATATTTCTTAGCGGCCGGTATGGCGGATGCATCAGCAATTCCCTCAGAGAAACAACACCTGATAGCTGGTCTTCGCCATGAGTGATATAGAGATAGAAAACCATCTCCTTCTCTTCACTACGCTCTTGAACTTTTTTTATGGCTTCCTCAACGCTCAAGTCTTCATCGAGCGCCATAAAGTCGGGAGACATGAGTCCACCGGCTGTTTCAGGGTGGTATTGGAGAAGTTCCTCTACCTCTTCACGATCCTCCTTCATCATCAGTTTTCGGATCTGATCGGCGAGGTCTTCCGGAAGTGCTTCAAGTAGGTCGGCTCCATCATCAGGAGGAATCTCGGTAATGATGGTGGCCATAAACTGAGGTGTTAGATCCTGAACAAGGTCCAGCATGATAGACTGGTCGAGTTCACTGAGAAAACCACCCACCAGGTCTGTCTGTGCAATAATGTTGAATACGGCCTTACGTTCGGCAGGGTTCAGGTGACGGAAAACCCATGCCACATCAGCGGGATGCGTTTTCTTGATCAGCTTAAGAAGATGTGCTACAGCCCCCCGGCGATTAAGCCGGCGGAATGTATCAAGAAGCACCATCCCCTCGTTACCGATAAGGTCACGTTTATCCACTTTTTCCATTACATCACCTAAACTTCCTGTCCCGCGCAAGATAAACTGGAGTTGTGCAATTAAACACCCATAAAGCAATAGATATTACGCGGGGCAACACGTACGAGTCATTGTTGCCAGAACACTGGCAGGAGGTTATACTTTAAATTGAAAGAAATTACTATTCAAGATAACTTATTTTATTGAAAATTTAATGTAAATCCCTATTCAGTATTTTCATGCAATCATTTTCCACCGTTATAGTCGGTGCCGGACCGGGTGGTCTTGCCTGTGCGCGCATCCTTGCCCAACAGGGCCATACTGTCCTTGTCCTAGAGCGAAAAGGAAAAATCGGCCCAAAGACCTGCGGTGGAGGAATAACATGGTCCGGATTGACCCGCATTGTTCCAGAACACCTCATTGAAAAATCTTTTAACACCCAGCGCATCGCTACAAACAGACAAAGATTTAATATTACATCGCCAGACCCGATTATTTCAACAATTCAAAGAGAAAAACTCGGTCAATGGATGGTTAAACAGGCTGTCGATAGCGGTGCAGTAGTTCACTCCGGAATAAACGTCAGGGAAATAACTGACCAGTATGTTTCAACAGTTAATTCGGCAGGTCAGCCCAATCGCTATTCTTACCATTATCTTATCGGAGCTGACGGTAGCAATTCAATTGTCCGTAAGTATCTAAGAATTGAAACAGATAAAGCAGGTATAGGGATCCACTATATGGTTCCCGGACAATTTGCAGAAATGGAATGGCATATGAATTCAGCATATTTCAGAAACGGGTATGGCTGGATATTTCCATACAATAATATGGCTTCTATTGGAATTTATTATGGGGACAGAAAAACTGCCCAACCAAAAAAAATGCTTAATAATCTGCACAAATGGGCCGATAATTTATCAATTAATTTGAAGGGGCTTACTCCGCGGGCAGGATTAATTAATTTTGATTACCGGGGGTGGCGGTTCGGCAACAAGATGCTGGTCGGCGACGCAGCTGGACTGGCCTCGGGTCTAACAGGAGAAGGTATGTACCCGGCCATTGTGTCTGGAGAGACAGCAGCCCGAACAATTATTGACCCGCAACATCCCACAACCGCCCTTGACAACCTCATCAAAAAACAGGTGAAACATCAGCGAGTTTTGGAAATATCTGGTAAAAATACATTTTTTTGTACAATTATCATGGAGATGCTTGCTCTAGCTCTCAGATCGGGCCTGATTCCGTTCAGCGCCCTTGAAATGGCTGACTAATTAATAAATCTGAAAGGAATAAAAATGAGCGAAAAAGAAGAAAACAAGGTTGAAGTAAAAAAGCGTAATACAATTATTTATAATGCTTTATTTCTGTCTCTTGGGGTTGGATTGGTAATATTTCTTTTGAACGCCCCTGAGGAGACCACAGTAAAACTTCCCAAAGATGAAATTCATGCCAAATTTATGGATTTACCCAAAAAAGAAGCGGAGAAAAGCTGTGAACAGTGCCATTCCCCTGAAGGCGAGTCTCCTCTGCCCGAGGACCATCCTCCCAAATACCGATGTTTGTTTTGTCACAAAAGAGATTAACAGAACAATAGATAGTTTAATACCTGAGAGTAAATCACACGAATTGATAGCGATTTGTAATATACAGAATAAAACAATCTTCGAATTCCAAAACATCTAACCGGCTACGCCAGAGGAACAGTATGAGTAAAGAAGAAGGTAAAAAGAATAATTTTACCAACGTATCAATTCATAAGGATTTCTATTTCAACAAAAATCTCGGCATATCAACGGTTGTCAAAGAATATGAAGCTGTAGAAAAATTTCTTGTCAAATCAAAATACATGGCATGCATTACGGTACAAATTCCGCAGCTCAATAAAATTGAATATCACTATGGCAGCGTAGCCTACGGTAATCTTTTAAATAAGGTCAGTGGTATTCTGAAAAACCTTAAGGAAAATGAATTCAGGCAAGATGATATCTTTGTAGTAGATCTATTTGACATAGACACTTTTATAATGTTTTTGTCACCACCACGGGATGAGGATACTAAAATTCTCTACCATCTTGAAGATATTGCCGAGCGAACGCGGATAAATATCGACCAGGCAATATTTCAAACATTCTATCCTTATATTAAAGAGTACTCTAAACCTGCTGTCGGTTATTCCCTGGTCATCAACAACCCGATGATCAACAACATGCGTCACATTATGCAGTTAATTAACAGCTCAAAAAAAATGGGCGAGTTCATGTCCCTGAAACAATCAAACATTGGACGGTTTAACCTCCAGAAAATTATAATCGAAAAAAAAATCTGTACCGTTTTCCAACCTATCGTTCAACTGGACACACTGGAAATCACCGGTTATGAAGCATTGTCCCGCGGGCCAAAAAACACTGAATTTGCCAGTCCTCTCATCCTGTTTATAATGGCTACAGAATTCGGTCTTTCATTTGAACTTGACAGCCTGTGCCGTAAGAAAGCATTTGAAAGTATTCGGGAATTTCATTCAAACAAGAAGTTTTTTGTCAACACCCTGACCATGACAATCCACGACCCGGAGTTCAGGGGTGCTTATCTCACAGAACTGCTTGAAGACCTCAAGGTTAAACCGGAAAATGTTGTCTTTGAGGTAAACGAGAAGCTCGCCATTGACAACTATGACCTTTTCCGCACAGCAATGCAGGATTATTCTGATATTGGAATTAAACATGCAAGTGATGACATTGGAAAAGGCCATTCCGACCTCGAGAGAATAATGGAATTGAATCCCGGTTTCATGAAAATCGATATTTCTTTTGTGCGTGATATCGATAAGAGTTACATCAAGCAGGAAATCATCAAGTCTATGGTGGCACTCGCTGATGGAATAGATTCCCAGATTATTGCCGAAGGTGTCGAAACAAAGGAAGAATTTGAAAAATTGAAGGAACTTCGTGTTAAATTCGCACAAGGGTATCTTTTCGGTAAGCCTTGTGAAGATCTTCCCTTAATAATTGATAAGAGCAAGCTTGAATAAGAACACTTAATTAAAACGGTGTAATTAAGAAACGATACATTCACATGTCATCATTCAGACGGGACATATATCTACATAGGCAGATTTAAAGACTGCATAAATTTTTATCAAGGTAAAATATGCTATATAGCCAAACCTCTTGTTTTCAGCTTTCCATCAGCATATCCATACTGTTCCTCTTCCTTTTTACCATTCCACAAAAACCATATGCGTTAAGCTCAATTCAATGTCTTTCATGCCATGAAGACATGGTTAACAATAAACTTAGCAAAACATATGTTCATGTGCCTTTCCTGGAGAAAGAATGCATATTATGTCATGTGGTCAATAATCCAGAAGCCGGTGTAAAACCAAAACGGTTCGAATGGCCATCTAAGGGAAGAAAGCTTGGAGCAAGTTTGAAACCGGAATCAGAACACTGGTTCAGCTTTTCCCCCAAACTTGTTCACAAAGCGCTGTTTATTGAGGTTTCCGGTGATGGCGGAGAGTCCCTGCGAATTACTGAAAATGCCCCCCAAATGAGCCGTCTGAAAAAGATCGAAAATGATCAGACCCTGCCGAAAATATCGAATGTGGTGGTTGACAATATTGTCCGTCGCGGCCTTACATCGGCAACAATTACATGGACAACCGATGAACTGTCCGACTCGAGTGTTATTTACGGAGTAAAACAACTCAACAATACCTCAAATATTGACAAACAATTTACCCGCAAACACATGGTAACTCTATTTGGGTTAAAGGCTAAGACGACCTATTATTTTTCCACAATTTCACATGACATTTACGGGAATCGGGCTGTTTCCAATACATACTCTTTCTCAACTGCCGAAACTATTGGCACCCCAAAAAGTAAAATGAGTTCTATTGTGCCATCAGTGGATAAAATCGATGTACAGAAAAAAATTTACAGATTCAGAGAAAAAATCCTTCTCAACGTAACTGCAAACCTGCCGGTAAAAGTAAGTGTGCAGTCCTATATTAAAACCAAGAGTGTGGAACAGCCAGCATCCGCTGACAAAAGATATAACAAGCTTCCTGAAATGCATCCAACTCTTGCTAACAGATGGGATACCACGACATCAATCTGCGGCAGCTGCCATCAGGATATCAGCAAATCATCCTCACATCCGATTAATGTCCCGCCCAAAAAAGGTATGATGATCCCGGCTGATTATATAACACTGTCGGACGGCAGGTTAACCTGTATGACATGCCATGAGCATCACGCGTCCGATAATGAACATAGAATGGTTAGATACCCAAAAAGAAAACTATGCAGAGGATGTCACCCCAGAATGCCCTGATCATGCTGCATTTCGTTAAAAGATACTCCATTGTCTGAACTCATAAGAGGAGACTGAAGCGTGAAAAAACACAAAAGAAAAAAAGTTAATCTCAAAGTGAATAAGGAATTCCAAATGTGGCTGTTGGGCAGGATCCTGGCTATGGTTTTTCTTAGTTCTGTAATTGCAGCAGGTATCCTCTATTTTTACGCACGAGGAGAAATTACCGATTCATTTTATGATGCCCATATAAAAATCAGACGAGTCAGTGATCTGCTTATACCTGTAATAGCGGCCGGTTCCCTGGTAAGTTTTATCTGCGGAACACTTTTCGCCATTTTCATTCCACAGAAAATTGCAGGGCCTCTCTACCGTATTGAAAATAATCTGCATGAGTTGAGGGACGGGGATCTCACTGTCTCTTTCCAACTCAGAAAAGGAGACATCCTGCAGGACTTTGCCGATACAGTCAATGAAACGGCCAAAGATTTTAGCGGTAAAATAGGGTTTATGAAAAAAACACAGCAAGAGCTGGAACAGGCAATTACAGAAAACAATGCCGACTTGACCTCGCTGTCTCTTAAACAGCAGAAAGACAATCTGGAGTTTTTTAAAACCTGATAATAGACAGCCGCTGTTACTGCCCCTGTAATAAATTATTCTTTCCCCCGCGCCATATTATGTGCTTTGCTAATTTATATTTTGTCTGCACGCATAATCCGGTTTTATTTCATCTGTCCATGAGATATAATCTAAAAAGAACCACGGGCCTGCTACTATGAGCCAGGCGATCAGCCAGGTACTTTTTTGCATTTTCCACTTGGAAATCAACATTTTACAAAAGGATAAAATTCCATGATAGAGGCTATATATCATTCCGACTGCTCAGTAACATATCAAAGGCCTTTGTTTATGATGCCGGTGGCTGCGGGTTTTCCCTCTCCGGCGGAAGATTATATCGAAGGAAAGCTGGACCTCAACAAGCATCTTATCAAACATCCCGCCGCAACATTTTTTGTAAAGGTGACAGGAAATTCAATGACAGACGCCGGAATTCACCCCGGTGATATACTTATTGTGGACCGGGCCCTTGCAGCTGTGGACAAAAATGTTGTCATCGCCGTGGTGGACGGTGAACTAACTGTAAAAAGGTTACGTATGATGGGAGATGAAGTGTTTCTCTTCCCGGAGAATGATGACTATACTCCCCTTCGAATAGAAGAAGACATGAACTTTGAGGTCTGGGGTGTGGTTACAAACGTAATCCACCAGCTTTAGGGCGTAAGGCGTAAGGCGTAAGGCGTAAGGCGTAAGAAAAGTATATTTTTTATCCGGATGCCGGCAAACATTATTGCCCCTTTTTTATTATTCTCCACCAACCATCGTCAGGTTCATATGCCGATTGTCAATCATCGGCAACCTTGGTATGTTGATAATCCTAATTTCCTTTTTCCCTATGCCCTAAGCCTTTTATTTATTCAATCTTCATTTTTCAATATTCAATGTCAATTTTCGCTCTTGTCGATTGCAACAATTTTTATGTTTCCTGTGAGCGGGTTTTTAATCCGAAACTTGCAGGGAAACCTGTGGTCGTTCTTTCCAACAACGACGGCTGCGTTGTCTCCCGGTCCAATGAAGCCAAAGAGATTGGCATCGGCATGGGCGCGCCGGTATTCGAAATTTCCCGAATAATTGAAAAACACGACGTACAGATTTATTCATCTAACTATGCCCTCTACGGCGATATGTCACAAAGGGTTATGAATACCCTGGGCCGGTTTACCCCAAAGATTGAGATTTATTCCATCGACGAGGCATTCCTGGACCTTTCATCATTTGGATACCACAATCTGACCGATTATGGGCAGAAGATACGCGCCACGGTAAAACAATGGACCGGCATCCCTGTTGCCGTGGGTATCGCCGAAAGTAAAACGCTTGCAAAAGTTGCCGGTAGGTTCGCCAAAAAATCAGACAAGACGAACGGGGTTCTCGACCTGACCGCTTCGCCATATCAGGAGCATGCCCTGGCAAGAACCAAGGTGGGGGACATCTGGGGTATCGGCCGCCGCTATGCCCGACTTCTGAAAAAATATGGCATACACAATGCCCTACAGCTTCGCAATACCGACGACACCTTCATACGGGAAAAAATGGGAGTTGTCGGGGTAAGAATCCTCCACGAACTGCGCGGAACTTCGTGCCTTGAGCTGCAACACACCCTCCCTGCCAAAAAAGGCATCACTTCCTCCAGATCTTTTAAGAAAAATGTGGAAACACTGCAGGAATTGCGGCAGGCCGTTGCCGCATATGTCTCGACCGGGGCGGAAAAACTGCGCAGAGAAGGATCTGCCGCCGGAGCACTGACCGTCTTCATAAACACCAACCGTTTCAAGGACAATTACTATTCAAATTCAGAAACGCTTTTCCTCCCGGTGGCAACAAGCGATACCTCCGAACTCATACACTACGCCCATCGGGGCCTGAAGAAAATATACCGGGAAGGACTGGGATACAAAAAGGCAGGTGTTATGTTCACGAATCTTGTTCCGGAAAAACATGTCCAGCCCAGCCTCTTCGATGACCGGAACAGGAAGCGTTCCGCAAAGCTCATGCAGACCCTCGATGCAGTTAACGAGAAAACCGGGACGGGAACACTGCGCTACGCAGGTGCCGGCCTTGGCGACAACCTGCGCTGGCATACCGCTTTTAATAAACGCTCACCGGCATATACTACCCAGTGGGAACAACTGCCGGCGGTGAGTTGAGAAGACATTGAAAAGTGTTTCAATCATCAGCAATTACCGTATGCTGATAATAATGAATATTGAAGAGTTAAAGGGCATAAGGCTTAGGGCGCAAGGGCTTAAGGAAATAATAAATAAAGAGGATAATGGGAATGGAGATTTTCCCATAAGCCTAAAGCCATGTGCCTAACGCCGATTGACATTTTCCAATCATCAATTCCCGAAACCCAGCACCCGATGCCTGTTTTTTATCAATTATTCTGTCAATCATCGGCAGGTTCATATGCCAATAATATTCATTCTTCAATATTCGCTAGTCACTAATTATTAGTTATTTTTTAATATTCATTTTTCATTATTACTTATTCAATCTTCATGTCTCGCAAGGGGAGATGGCCCAAGATGCAAGGAAGAAGGTGTACCGCTATACAGGTAGTATGCGGTATACCTGATGACGCCGCAGGATGGGCTATATCTCCTTGCGCCCGCCGATGAGACGGGCAACTGCTTCAGAATAAAAACAAAAAAACATCCCCAATACCGTCGATCCAGTGGTTATCCAGAACAGGACCAGATGCAGGACATGGTGCCGATGCAGGAAGAGATCGAGGATAAAGAGAATCAGCCCGAGATGAACAAGGGACGATCCCACACGAATCCAATACCCTTTCTTTTCAAAACTTAAAGTCTGGCTTCCGGCACATGCCATGAACAGCACAACTGTCTGCAGGGCAAGGGAAACGACAAGGCAAACCAGCAGAGCAATCTTCACGGAATACATGAAGCTTATAACTCCAGCCGCAACAACCAGAAATAAAGCGAAAAAATTAAGCCATCGTGCCGGCAGAAGCCTTTTGGGTACACAGATACCCAAAAGCAGGATAAGAACAACAAAAAAAGGTGCCACAAAAATATTCATCCTGTTCATATAGGCTGCCTTAACAATGGGAGCCATCTCATGAACCTTCGCATATTTAAAGTAGAACATGCCGTAAATACAGACAACGGAAATGGCGAACAGGACAATTGTCGTCGCTAGTATAAGATAAAAATCATAGGATGTTTTAGAAGTTGTTTTAATATTCATTTGCAGTTCACCACCATCTGAAATAAATCATTGAAAGGTGTGCTCTCCAGGAAAGTAAAACGAGGAGACAAATGTAAAAATCATTGCAGCGAAACAGAGTATTCCCAGGACGGAAGAGAAATACCACATTCCACGCTTATTAGCATACAGCCTGGTATGAAGATAGGTTGAATAGAGGGCCCACATCATGATGGAACTGCAGATTTTCGGGTCCCACCACCAGTTCGGTCCCCATGCTTGTAATGCCCAAGGATAGCCGAGAAGCATTCCAAGCGTCAGCATGAAATATCCAAATTTGGCAAAGTCATAACCCATTTTCTCAATTCCAAGTTCACGCCGGAAAAGCATGAACCCTGATGTCACAAAAGTAATGGTGATGCAAGCATATGCCAGAAATAGGAGGGGTGGATGAAACCACATATAATGCGCGTTATAGTAAAATATCATCTTAGGGTAGAGACGCATAAAAAGCCCCATCCGATTCATTGATGAAACTCCACCCTGAAACCAGGGACTTATCTCCCCGAAAAACCTTGGTAAAGGTTTACTGAACGGGTCTGCTCCAAAAAAGAGAAACAACACCTGGACAAAAAGTAATATATGGAGCACCGCCCTTAATCGGTGATTCGGCAACCGATAGTGCCCCATAAGGGCCATCACGGAATAGCACATAAACCAGAAATAATATTTTTCATTTTCGATCCATACAGGAATAAAATAACGTGGGGGCGCACCAACATCATATAAAGGAAGTGCATAAGCGGACCGGCTGTTGATAGCAGAAAGCTGCTGGTTGATCCAACCTGAAATATTGCCGGAAAGCTCAAGAGGAAGAGAGGTATATATCTGGTAGTGAAACCAGCATATTATAATAAAACCGGCTGCAAAAACCATGTTTGCAGCAATGAGAAGAAAGCCGGAGGGCCTCTCCAGTAAAGGACGCTGCCTGAAGAGGTTTATAAGGCCCAGAAAACCAGCAGAAAAAGACAGAATAAGCAATCCGGCCATGACATATCTGCCGGCAACGCTGAAGTATTCGATATCATGAATAATTGTGTTCATAACGGAGCGATTCTATCTTGAACCTAAGATGTTGACAATATGAAATATGAGATTACTGTTAACAATTAATTTGTTGCTGAACAGTATGAACGTCATTAACAGGGTGAGAAAAGCTGTCCCGCCAGGTTATTACATATACAGCTATAGCTATGTATGATCCCGGTTTCCCTTTGTGGATCAACGCTCATGATTTATTATAAAATTGACTTCATACATTGCCCATGATCCCTCTGTTTCCGTATCTCCCAATTACCGATCCGATCCACAACTTTATTGATCTGAATTCCCACGACAAGAAATCTTCGCTTTATCTTTCTCCTTCGAAAAGACTACATATATTTACAAATCTTCGTTCCGGGGGCTTCATATGACCGAACACTATGTAACTAATCTTTCTTCTTGCGTTTTTTTAGGACGTTTGTTGTCCTGCACAATTAATTATATACGTAGTCGACAACTGGTATGGCGCTAGAACCAGCCCGGGCACATTGGCGTTCTCTATTGTTCAGTTCAATCTTGCTCGCTCTGATTGCATCCGTAATTTCCTCCTGCACCAGAGATGGATCAGTTCTTTTTGAAGAGGAAGGTTGCTACAAGTGTCACAGATTTAAAGGGAAAGGCGGTATGATGGGACCGGACTTAACAGCTGTGACCGAGAGACGAAGTGCCGAATGGATCAGCAGCTTTATTCAAGAATCGAAAAGGATAAAACCGGGGTCAAGAATGCCGGCCTTTGACCATCTTTCAAAAAGGGAAAGAGAAGCAATCATCAAATTTCTCAGAAATTGAAAAAGGCTCTGTTAGTTGGCGATTTTATTCAGTGTTACTGAAAGTAATTACCAGGTTTTCCATTATTATTATTTTTTTTTCAAACGGGGAACAACTGTAAATTAACTATTAACATCCTGTATTTTGGAGCAATTTGAAAAAAAACAAAATGAACGAAAATTCACCTACATAAATTTGACTTAAAACCTCTTGATTATTCATTATTTTATTGTATTTTTGAAACGATTTAGCTGTTCGTATATTGTGGCAGTGCATGCCCAATTTGGCTACTAACTCTTTAAATTAACTAACAAAAGAGGAGGATAGTATGAAATGCGGAGAGTCTGACCTTTCATCTTTACTAGGAGACTATTCACGAAGGGACTTTCTGAAAGTATGCACTGCATCTGCGGTGTATATGGGTCTTGGAGAAAGTTTTGGCCCCCAAGTAGCGGAAGCTGCTGCAAACGCAGCCAAACGCCCACCCGTCATTTGGCTTTCGGCCCAGGAATGCACCGGCTGCACGGAGACACTGCTCAGGACCGGCCATCCCACCTTGGAAACACTCATACTTGACCTTATTTCCCTCGAGTATCACGAGACCTTGAACGCTGGTTCCGGTCATCAGGCCGAGGAATTCAGGGCTCATTCCATTGAGGAGAATAAGGGGAAATTTATCCTAGTAGTTGACGGCGCCATACCAGTCAAGGACGGAGGCATATATTGTAAGATCGCCGGCCGTACCGCATTGGAGATACTTGAGGAAACGGCCCCGCAGGCTGCAGCAGTCATAGCTATCGGTTCCTGTGCCTCTTGGGGCGGTGTGCCCGCAGCAGAACCGAACCCCACCGGAGCTACACCGGTACATAAAATCCTCGAGGGCAAAGGAATTGCTATTATAAATATTCCTGGATGCCCACCCAATCCTTATAATTTTCTATCTACTGTCCTTTATTACGTGACATTAAATAAACTGCCAGAGCTTGATGATAAACTGAGACCGAAATTTGCCTACGGCAGGCTTATTCATGAGAACTGCGAACGTCGTGCTCATTTTGATGCCGGCCGTTTTGCTGAACAATTCGGTGATGAAGGACACCGCAAGGGCTACTGTTTGTACAAGCTCGGTTGCAAGGGCCCGGAAACATATAATAACTGTTCCACCTTGCGGTTCAATGATATTGGTGTCTGGCCGGTCAACACCGGCCATCCATGTTTTGGATGCTCTGAAGGGGGAGTCGGTTTCAGTACACCGCTCCATTCTCCAGCGCAGCTGCATCATATCACTCCACCGGCCTGGTTTCCTTCCGCAACTCCTGAAAAAGGTAAAGGGGCCTCCGCCCTTGCTGCCGCAGTTGCCGGTGCAGCCGTAGGCGCAGGAATAGTAGCCGCTGGCATGAATCTCGGCAAAAAGGACCATGAGGAAGACGAGGAGAGTTAAGTTATGGCTATAAACAGGCGAGATTTTTTAAAAGTTTCCGCAGGAAGCGGCTTGCTGTTGGCCTCTAATACCTCTCCAGCTGTTGCCGCTCCGAAACCTCTGCCGCCAGAAGCGGTAGGTATTCTCTACGATGCTACTCTATGCATAGGCTGCAAGTCATGTATGGTTAACTGCAAGAAGTTTAACAGCATGCCAGGCGGCGCTCTCTACCGCGAGGGTGGCGATATTCCCTACGAACACATCACACCGGAAGAAATATACGATGCACCCACAGAACTGTCCGATAAAACTCTGAATATCATCAAGGCATACAAAAGCGAGTCAGCCGACGGAAGTGACGCTGACATGGAAAGATATTCCTACATCAAGAATCACTGCCTGCACTGCATAGATCCGGCCTGTGCTTCTGTCTGTCCGGTAGGCGCCCTAATAAAGGACCCCAATGACGGCGTTGTTTCATATGACCAGGATAAATGCATTGGCTGCCGCTATTGCCAGATAGCCTGCCCTTTCGGTATCCCGAAATTTGAATGGCAAGAGACAAGTCCCAAAATTGTCAAATGCCAGCTTTGTCATCACCGTTATAAGGAAGGAAATTATTCAGCTTGTTGTGAGTACTGCCCCACCGGCGCTTCGATATTCGGTAAGGTTGCCGATCTTCGCGAGGAGGCCAAAAGGCGGTTGACTTTGTCACCAGGCAGTAAATACGAATTCCCCGTGCAAACAGTTGACTCTGGGAACAGGCAGTTTAAGGAAGTCGGCAATTACTTAGAACAGATTTATGGAATGACGGAAGCAGGCGGCACCCAGTATCTCTTTATGTCTGGTGTGCCTTTCGATAAGCTTGGTTTCAATCCTAATATTACGGACCAGGCGTATCCCGATCTCACTTGGGGTTACATCAAAAAAGTTCCGGTTCTAATCGTTGCCTTGCTTATTGCCGGAGCCGCAAGTCATGTCATTACAAGACGTGACAATTTGAGTGATTCTAAGTGAGAGCTAATAAATAAGAACAAAACTGCCATCCAAATTGTTCAATAAATTTTAGGAGGAAATAATGGCAAAGCGAATAACAATTGACCCGGTTACGAGAATTGAAGGCCATCTGCGGATCGACTGCGAAATTGATGGCGGCAAGGTGACTAACGCCTGGTCGTCCGGCCAGATGTGGCGGGGATTTGAACTTATCCTTCAGGGGCGCGATCCCAGAGACGCCTGGATGTTCACCCAACGCTTCTGTGGGGTCTGAACTTCGGTCCACGCACTAGTTTCAGTGCGTACGGTTGAAAATGCACTGGGCATGGAAGTACCTCTAAATGCACAGTACATCAGGAATCTTATCATGGGTGCCCATGCCACACATGATCATATTGTTCATTTCTATCATCTTTGCGCTCTAGACTGGGTTGATATTGTCTCAGCCCTGAAGGCTGATCCCAAAGCCACAGCTAAACTCGGTCAGAGTCTTTCCGACTGGAATCGCAACAGTTATCAGGAGATTAAAGGCGCCCAGGAAAGGTTACAGGCACTGGTGGATTCGGGGCAACTCGGAGTTTACGGCAGTGGATACTGGGGACATCCGGCCATGAAACTCGAGCCAGAAGTCAACCTGCTGGCAGCAACCCATTATCTGCAGGCACTTGAATACCAGAGAGAAATTAACAAAGTTGTCGCCATTCTAGGTAGCAAAACCCCACATATTCAGAATCTGGCCGTAGGGGGTGTAGCAAATGCGATAAACTTGGATAGCCCGGACACTCTCAATATGGAAAAGCTATTCCATATTAAAACACTGATTGACGAAGTGGATGATTTCGTCAAAAAGGTTGCCCTGGTGGATGTAGCAGCAATCGGTGCCTTCTATGCCGATTGGACCGGATATGGTGCCGGAGTAACCAATTATCTCTCAGCACCCGATATGCCCCTGGATACCAAAGGAACTACCTTTGAGCTGCCTGGAGGATATATCCCCGCGGCAGATATTGGTAAATTCACTCCGATAAAAAGCTTTAACGACCCGTTTTTTGAGGACAACGTTCAGGAATCTATCAAGCACTCATGGTATGACGGCGACTGGACCCGGCATCCTTATCAGGAAGAAACTGTACCCAATTATACAGACTGGCAGGATGACGGAAAATATTCCTGGGTTAAATCACCGACTTTTCAGGGGGAACCGGCCCAGGTTGGACCATTAGCTAACGTTCTCACCATGTTTGCCGCCGGTCACAAACCCACACAGAAATATGCTACCCAGGTGCTCGACACTGTCAGCTCGCTGGTTGGTTCCAAGGTGGGTGTAGGGGCCCTGCATTCGACTATAGGCAGAATTGCTGCACGTGTGATTCGCTGCGCCGCCCTTAACGACACCATGAAGAATCAGTGGAACTTGTTGGTGGCAAACATAGCCAGCGGGGATACGACAACATTCAACCCGCCGACTTTCCCTAAAGGTGAGCAGCAAGGTTTTGGCTACCATGAAGCACCCCGTGGGATTCTCTCGCACTGGATCGTAATACAGGACGGGACCATCAAGAACTATCAGGCGGTTGTGCCTTCCACATGGAATGCGGGTCCGCGCAACGGCCAGGATGCTCTCGGCCCATATGAAGCGTCACTGCTCGATAACCCTGTACAGGACCCGGAGAAACCTCTTGAAGTTCTGAGAACTCTACATTCTTTTGATCCTTGTCTGGCCTGCGCCATCCACCTGGTTGACAAGGAGCATAATGAAATTGTCCGGGTTAAGGTGCTATGAGTGAATCATCAAACATACTTGTTCTCGGCATCGGCAACGTACTGCTGACCGACGAAGGAGTTGGAATCAGAGCGATCAAAGAGCTTGAAAGGCGATATTCGTTCAGCGTGGATGTTGAACTTATGGACGGCGGCACGGCCGGCATTGAGCTTCTAAGGCATATCAGCGGCCGGACGCACCTGATCATTATCGACGCCATGAAGTGTGGCAAACCTCCCGGTACTGTCCTCCGGGTTGAGGGGGAAGATGTCCCTGCTGCCTTCAGAACTCGGATATCACCACATCAGCTTGGCCTGTCTGATCTTCTGGCGGCGGCCATGCTGACCGACGAGTTGCCGGAAAATCTGGTATTGTTTGGAGTGGAACCTGCTAGCCTTGAACCGAGCCTGGAGCTTTCTGAAAAAGTCGAAGCCTCGCTGGAAAAGCTCCTGCTTGCCGTATGTAACGAGCTGAGCGCCATTGGTTGTTCCGTAGTACCACTTGATGTCACTTTTCACGACAAAGCGCAATTCTGGGACACCCCAACTGCAATTGAATCAATTGATTGAAACGCATGGAGGAAAGCAATGAATTCTGACCATGAAATTAAAATGTGGACGCCCAACACCGTGATCCTGTTCGTATTAATGACTGTCGGCCTTGTCGCCATCTTCTACCGGCTGGCAAACGGACTCGGAGCGGCAACTAATTTGAATAATACTTATCCCTGGGGTTTATGGCTGGGATTTGATGTTCTTGGCGGAGTGGCAATGGCTGCCGGTGGCTTCACAATAGCCGCGGCCATATATCTATTTAATTGGAAAAAATATAAGCCCATTGGGAGGCCTGCCATTCTTACGGCCTTTCTCGGCTACCTGTTGGCTATTGTCGCTCTTTTTTTAGACATTGGCCATCCATTCCGACTCTGGCATCCTTCGATAATGTGGCAGGTACATTCTGTCATGTGGGTTGTGGCGATTCACGTTATTCTATATACCACAACCCTGGCCATTGAATCTTCTCCCATGCTTTTTGAAAAATTTAATATGAAAAAAGCACTTAAGGTCGTCAACGGAATCATGATAGGAGCTGTTGTTTTTGGTGTCATGCTTTCCACCCTGCATCAGGCATCTCTGGGTGCTGTATTTTTAATTGCCCCTTCTAAAATGTCACCGCTTTGGTTTACTAACTTTATGCCATATATGTTCCTTGTTTCTGCTATTGCCATGGGTTTGGCAATGGTAAGTGCCGAGGCAATGTTTAGTGCCAAGGCCTTTGGCCATAAGATTGACAAAGAAATATACTTTGGTCTGGCAAGAGGACTTTTTACAACACTGCTTGTTTACCTTGTGCTCAAATTATTTTTCCTCATTAGTAACAGCAGCTTAGCTACACCATTTAATGGGAGCGTGGAATCGAATATGTACCTGCTTGAGATGTTTATAGGGGTTATTCTTCCTGTCTGCCTGCTTGCATCCAGAAAAATTCGCACAAATATGAACAATATTCTGACAGTAAATTGGCTGGTGATTGTCGGAGTTCTTGTGAACCGGATGAACATTTGTATATTCAGTATGCAAGAGTATTCAACTGCTAAAGGGGCCAGCTATTTCCCTTCTGCCATTGAACTCCTTGTTACTTTGGGCATTTTTGCGATGGGTATTTTCCTTTTCAAAATGGCGGCCAAACATCTGCCTCTATTTTCAGAGGCGTAAATGCCGGTAAATTAAAAAGCTGAGATCACGTGGAGTTTATATCTTGTCAGGGGGTCGGAAATGCAGTCTCCGGCCCCCATCTCTTGGCCCTCTTCCCAATTGCGCCGGAATATAATCAATCCTTTCTTAAATAAGATCTCTCAGGTATTATTATTTCTATGCACGAAATGTCCATTGCCATGAACATAGTTGAACTGGCTTCAGCAGCGGCACACGATGAAGGAGCCCAGACGATAAACAGCATAGAACTTGATATCGGTCTCCTATCGGGAGTAATGGTGGAATCCCTTGAATTTTGCTTTGAAGCGGCTTCAAGAAGCACACCTGCTCAAGGGGCCAAACTCTCCATAAACACGATCCCTGGTCAAGGAAAGTGTATGGCCTGCGATATCGAATTCCCTGTGAAGACTTTTACTGATCAATGCCCTCAATGCCAGAGATTCCTCCTCAATATATCCCAGGGAAAGGACCTGCGCATTCGAGCTATAACCATTGCTGATTAAGGTTAATTATGTGTGATTCTTGTGGTTGTGTTAATCCTGAAGAGCAAATCACTTACAAAATCCCTGAAGGGAAATCTGAAAATCCTGTTGGACATGTACACGAGAGTAACTCAAACCTTACGGGCGGCCACAGCCATTCTCACTCGCACGACAACCATTCCCGCACCATACAGATTGAACAGGACGTACTCTCGAAAAATGACCAGATCGCCCAAGTTAACAGGAAATATTTTGATAGGCATTCCATTCTTGCCCTGAATCTTGTAAGTTCACCCGGCTCCGGCAAAACAACCATTCTGGAAAAAACCATTTCCAGTCTTAAAGATTTGCCGGTGGCAGTAGTTGAAGGGGACCAGCAGACCCTGAGAGACGCTGAACGCATTAAAGAAACAGGAGCACCTGTGATTCAGGTCAATACAGGCACTGGCTGTCATCTCGATGCTGGCATGGTTCACACTGCGGTCGAAAAACTTTCCCTGGATAAAAAATCCTTATTATTTATCGAAAACGTCGGCAACCTTGTCTGTCCGGCCCTTTTCGATCTGGGGGAAGCACACAAGGTCGTCATTATCAGTGTTACGGAAGGTGACGATAAACCTCAAAAATACCCGACTATGTTTCAGGCCGCCGACATCTGTTTGATAAATAAAATTGATTTGTTGCCCTATGTTAATTTTGATATCGATCGTTGTAAGGAATACGCCAGACAAGTGAACAGCGGGCTTACCTTCTTCGAATTGTCCGCCACAAGCGCGCAAGGGTTTGACATATGGCTCAAGTGGCTTCAGCAGCGGATGGATAAACTATCGACGTAGATTTATTATCATGTTGTTATCAAAACGAGATGCCGAAATAACATCACGGCAGATAATACATGTCAACGGTATTGTTCAGGGGGTCGGATTCCGGCCTTTCGTTTGCAAACTGGCCCGTCATTATCATTTAACCGGATTTGTTACCAACACCACGCATGGTGTAAAAATTGAAATTGAAGGAGAGCAGGTTTCGCTGGACCGCTTCTTCAATGATCTGAAATCAAAAGCACCGCCCTTGGCTCAAATCTCTGAAGTAACATCGAAAACCATCGATCCCATCAATGACGAATCATTTGAAATATCCTCTTCGGAAACGCAGGGGCAGATAACAACACTGGTTTCTCCCGACGTTGCGGTCTGCGGAGAATGTCTCGGGGAGCTCTTTGATCCTACCGACCGACGCTACCTGTATCCTTTTATAAACTGTACAAACTGTGGTCCCCGTTACACAATTATTGAGAACATTCCCTACGATCGAGCAGCTACATCTATGCGCGACTTTACAATGTGTGATTCCTGCCAGGAGGAATTTAACGCACCAGACAGTCGCCGCTTTCACGCCCAGCCCAATTGCTGCCCGGTTTGCGGTCCTGAAGTTAAGCTGTATACCGGTGACGGCAAGGAAGAAGCCGTGTCCGGTGATGCTATCCGCGCCGTGGTGGATATTCTGCAGCGAGGGAATATTGCTGCTATCAAGGGAATAGGCGGTTTTCACCTGGCTGTTGATGCAATCAATGATGAGGCGGTGGCTCGGCTTCGTCGCCGCAAAGGACGTGAAGAAAAGCCCTTTGCAGTCATGGTTGGAGATCTTGAATCAGCCGGAAGGATTTGTTACTTGACCGGGGCTTCTGAGCATAGCCTTCTATCTGCCGAATGTCCCATTGTGCTTGCTGAAAAGAAAACCGGGCACAGCCTGTCCAACAAAGTAGCACCGGGCAATGATATGTTCGGTGTCATGCTGCCGTACACTCCTCTGCACCACCTCCTGTTTCACAACGGCCTGAAAGCTCTGGTCATGACCAGCGGAAATTACAGTGAGGAACCGATATGCATAGAGAACAGCGACGCATTTGAGCGTCTGGGAAACATTGCCGATTACTTTCTCGTCCATAATCGGGATATTTACCTTCGCAGCGATGATTCTATTGTAATTCAAATGGGAGGACAACTGCGATCCGTAAGGCGAAGCAGGGGATATGCACCAAGACCGGTTTCACTGCACAACGACGGACCTCCCCTTCTGGCAATTGGCGGCGAACTGAAAAACAATGTTTGCCTGTTGAAAGACAAGCAGGCATTTATCAGCCAGCATATCGGTGACCTGAAAAACCTTGCGGCATACACATCCTTTCAGAAAACCATAGATCACCTGCGGCTGATCCTGCAAATCGAACCTGAACTTATTGTTCACGATCTCCATCCCGGATATTTATCAACCCGCTGGGCAGTTGAACAGGAAAAAGCGGCAACTCTCGGGGTGCAGCATCATCACGCTCATCTGGCAAGCTGCATGGCTGAAAACGCTATCGACGAGCCCGTTATAGGCTTGATCCTGGACGGCACCGGATATGGCAGTGACGGAACTATCTGGGGAGGGGAAGTGCTGATCGGCGATTACCAGAATTTCACACGCTATGCATCACTGGAAACCATGCCACTGCCAGGAGGAGACGCGGCCATCGCTGCCCCCTGGCGCACAGCTGTTGCCTATCTTCACACCGCATTCGATGGACAATTGCCGGATCTACCCTTCCTGTCTCTGCATGATATCGGACCCATTCTTGAAATGGTTGAAAAGAAAGTCAATACGCCTGATACCAGCAGCTGCGGCAGATTTTTTGATGCTGTCGCAGCATTAAGCGGCGGCCGGCAAACAATAGCATATGAGGCACAGGCGGCTATTGAACTGATGCAGGCAGCGGATGGACGATATGATGGTGAAGGATCATATTCTTGTGGTGATATAACAACAGTGAATGGTGTACGGCGAATTCCTGTCCGGCCGATCATCAGGTCCGTCGCGGAGGATGTTGCCGACGGGAAATCCCTCGCGGTAATCAGCCGGCGTTTCCACCAGGCTCTTATAGACCTATTCGCTTATGTTGCGGACCGCTCGAGCCAGGAGACGGAAATAAAGACCGTAGCCCTAAGCGGCGGCGTGTTCCAGAACAGGCTTTTATTCGAAGGACTGCTGAAAGCTTTGAACACGAAAGGGCTCAAGGTCCTGACCCACTCCGAAATTCCGACCAATGACGGCTGTATTTCTCTGGGCCAGGCCATGATCGGCAGACATTACATTCTGAATTGAATAGTGAAAATTGAAGATTGTTTCTATGCTATGAATGTTGCAGTTATCAATAATGACAAGTAATTTCAAATAATAACCGATTTAATAAACCAGGAGTCATTATGTGTTTAGCAGTTCCAGGTAAAGTAATAGAAATTTTTGAAGAAGCCGGTCTCAAGATGGGACGAATCGATTATGCCGGTACAGTTAATAATGCCTGTCTTGAATATGTCCCGGAAATTCAGGTTGGGCAGTACACTGTGGTCCATGCGGGATTCGCCTTGTCTGTCATCAACGAGGAAGAGGCCGTCAAGAGTTATGAGGCCTGGGAGGAACTGATCGAAACAGCGTCCCAATCTGGAGATGGGCGGTATGATGACCAGTTGCAGACCATTCGCGACCTTAAAGAAAATGTCGAAGACGATGACTGACTCTACATCTTACTACCCTTTATGACTTGCACCCCCAAAGAAAACAAACAGAAAAGTGGCGGTTATGAAATACCTGGACGAATACAGAGACCCGACCCTGGCTGTCAAAATACTGGAAGAGATAAAGAATCATGTTACCCAGCCATGGGTGATCATGGAAATATGCGGCGGTCAGACCCATGCTATTGTAAGAAACGGGATCGATCAGGTATTGCAGGGGAAAATCGAGCTGGTGCATGGCCCCGGCTGCCCGGTTTGCGTAACCCCCCTGGAAACAATTGACAGGGCTATAGATATTGCAGGGCGTCCCGAAGTTATTTTCTGCAGTTTCGGAGATATGCTCCGCGTACCGGGAAGTGCCAAAGATCTCTTTATGGTCAAATCTGAAGGGGGAGATGTCCGAATTGTTTACTCGCCTCTCGAAGCGGTCAGGTTGGCCCGTGAAAACCCGGACCGTGAGGTGGTTTTCTTTGCCGTCGGTTTTGAAACTACTGCTCCCGGAAACGCCATGGCAGTCATGCAGGCTGATAAAGAAGGATTAAACAATTTCAGTGAAATAGTCAGCCATGTTCTTGTTCCTCCCGCCATGAAGGCCCTGCTCTCCTCCCCCGACAATCGTGTACAGGGATACCTTGCCGCCGGCCACGTCTGTTCCATCATGGGGTATAAAGAATACGAACCCATTGCCAGGCAATACAAGGTACCCATTGTTCCCACTGGTTTTGAACCTGTGGATATTCTGGAAGGTCTTCTCATGGTGGTAAAACAACTTGAGGAAGATCGCCATCAGGTTGAAAACCAGTATGTGAGGGTCGTACGGCGTGAAGGGAATAAAGCGGCGCGCGACATTATCCAGAAAGTATTCAAAGTCACCGATCGGAAATGGCGCGGTATCGGTCTTCTACCGGCAAGCGGCCTCGGAATCTGTGAAACATATGCTGCTTTTGACGCGGAAAAGAAATTTTCCGTTGATGCTATTCACGTTACAGAGCCGGATAACTGCATCAGCGGCTTGGTCCTGCAAGGTCTGAAAAAACCAGTTGACTGCCCGGCCTTTGGCAGGGAGTGCAAACCTGAACACCCCCTGGGAGCAACTATGGTGTCAAGTGAAGGAGCATGTGCCGCCTATCACAAATATCACCGGAACTAGAACATTAAAAATTGAAGATTGAAAATTAATCATTTAAAACGGGTAACCGATTATGATCGTTGACACCTCTACACTTTCCTGTCCGCTTCCCATCATGGACCATGATACCGTACAGCTGGCCCACGGCAGTGGCGGCAGCCTTTCAGCCAGCCTGATTGAAAAGCTATTTCTGCCACGTTTTGATAATGCTATGCTCAACCAGCTGGAAGACCAGGCCGTGATGGAACTACCAGCCTGCCGTCTTGCGTTTTCCACCGACTCCTTTGTTGTTGACCCTATTTTTTTTCCGGGTGGAGACATAGGTGATCTTGCCATAAATGGTACTGCAAACGATGTCTGTATGAGCGGTGCTGTACCCCTGTACGTGAGTGCCGCATTCATTATTGAAGAGGGCTTTGCCATGGAAAGCCTACATCGGATTCTGCTATCCATGGAGCAGGCTGGTAAACAAGCAGGTGTCACGGTGGTTACCGGAGACACAAAGGTAGTCAATAAAGGCAGTTGCGACAAAATATTTATAACCACTACCGGCCTTGGTAGCGTACCAGACGGGGTCATGATTTCTGCGGGAGGCATTCAACCGGGCGACAAAATAATTCTTTCCGGAACGATTGCCGATCATGGAATGGCGGTCATGACCAGCAGGGAGAATCTCTCCTTCCAGACAAGAATTCAAAGCGATACTGCCGCATTAAACGGCCTTGTTGAAAAAATGATTAAAACCACCACAGAAATACACGCTATGCGCGATCCTACCCGTGGGGGACTGGCAACCACACTTAATGAGTTTGCATCAACTTCAAATGTAGGCATAAAACTTATTGAAGGAAATATTCCTATATCTCCCGATGTTAAAGGGGCCTGTGAAATTCTCGGCATAGACCCTCTCAATGTAGCAAACGAGGGCAAACTGGTGGCAGCCGTTCCGCCAGATAAGGTAGATGCGGTGCTGGATGCCATGCGGAAACACCCTCTTGGACGGCAGGCGGCCATTATCGGAGAGGCAGTGACAGATCATAAAGGTATGGTGGCGGGAGAAACGCTGCTAGGAGTCAGCAGGATTGTGGATATGCCGGTGGGTGAACAACTGCCGAGAATCTGCTAATGAATCCTCAAAGATGTAACACCACGCAACTGATAATATTTATAACACTGCATCATTATTCGAAAGGACACTGAAATTGAAAAATGTAGAATGAAGATTGTAGAATTTAAAGGCATAATACTAAAGGAACAATCTTCATACCCAATAACTTATATTTATCCTTTCCCTAAAGTCCTTTGCCCTAAACCCCAACTCATTAAAATTTTTATCAATATTATCAGCATATGGTAATAGCTGATGATTGACACATTTTTCATTATTATCGTCATACGAACCTGCCGATGACTGACAAAATATTCAATGTCAGAGTCCTCACGTTTCCCTAACGACCTGAACTGGTCGCATCATTAACAACTGCTTCATGTGGGAGCTTTGCAATCGTTATCAGATACAGGCACAGGCTTCTGAGGCTTGCAGCATGTATCCTCACATGGGCTTTCCGCTTTTCCAAGACCCAATACATATTTCTTTATCAAATGCCATATCGGCCCAATTGACAGCCCAATAACTATAGTAGCTCCAATAATCTGCAGCCAGTATGGAACGACCTCTCCCGCCTGTCCCGCAACAGCACTGGCTTCAATTCCAAATGCCATATAAATTTTATCTAGCAGAAGGCCGGCGGCAACCGCCAGAGCTGAGACAGTTACAAGATAGATGGCTGTTGCCCTTTTACCCAGAATACCAAACAGAACGGAAAGGGATGTTATATTGGTTGCCGGCCCCACAAGCAGAAATACAAGGGCAGCACCGGGGCTCACGCCTTTTAAAATAAGAGCCGCAGCGATAGGCGTAGAAGCGGTGGCACAAATGTACATGGGTACGCCGACAGCAAGCATAGCCAGCATGGAAAGCAGACCTCCGCCAAGATAACGTGTCATTAACTCAGAAGGAACCATAACTGTTATAATCCCAGCCAAAAGCAGCCCGATGAAAAACCAGCCGGCCAGATCACCCCAAAGGTCTTTTACGGCAAACTTTAATCCAGCCGAGATTTTTTCAGAAAAAGTATGATGCGCAGCATGTTCGGCAGGATCGCATTCCGTTCCATCGCAGCAGTTATCCACCGGACAACTGCGGTCTATGACCTTTTTCCAATCATCTTCTTTCTGGCTGTGTACCAAGTTTTCAGTAATACCGGCGCAAACAGCAGATATAAATGCCGTAACAGGACGTGCAATTGTCATGAAAGGGTCGAGCAATGCATAAGTTATCGCAATTGAGTCTACCCCGGATTCAGGTGTTGAAATAAGAAAAGCGGTTGTAGCGCCATTATTTGCGCCCTGCTTTTTCAGAGAAGCAGCAGCAGGTAATACACCACAAGAACAAAGCGGTATGGGAATCCCAAAAAGTGCCGCCTTGATAACAGACATAAAACGTCCTTTGCCAAGGTGATCTGCCACAAATGAAGCGTTTAAAAAAACCTTGAGCATACCGCCAACCAGCATGCCCAGCAAAATATAAACCGAAGCATCTAACAGCAGATGCCAAGATTCCAAAAAAACCTGTAAAATAAAATTCATTCAACCAAACCTTTGATAAGTAATATTTACATACGATGTAATAGTCTTATTAAAGAATATTGAGCCATTCCTATGCTTTTAAATTATTCAATCTTCATTTTTCAATTTTCATTCCCGAGCGTGTTCCAAAGCAATTTCAACAAGCTGTGAAACATGCTCATCAACCAGCCTGTAATAAAGTACCACCCCTTCCCTGCGGTTTTTCACCAACCGTAATGTCCTCAACAGCCTCAATTGATGACTGACCGCCGATTCGGTGATACCCAGCAAAGCGGCCAGGTCGCATACACACATTTCCTCACTGGACAGGGCCCACAATATCCTCAGCCTGGAAGAATCTCCCAGCGCTTTAAATGTTTGTGAAATCTCATCAACCAATTCCGGACTCAAGGCTGCATCCCTTGCCTTGCCTACCTTTTCCTGGTGAATAATCCTGCTATGACATACATCATCCTTTTCCACGACCACCCCTTTTTTTAAATATATGAGCAATTGCTCATATATTAGTTTTAATTAGTTGAAATGTCAATATTAAATTTTATCAGATACTGACAATAACATTTGCCCCTTAATCGGTAAGGCTGTATCATGGCTTTGCTCATACAACTGATTTTGATTGTTTAAATTCATAAGGTTACAGGAACATAACGATCCTGCTATAATATACTGCTGGATATTGTAAGTAACGATACGATTCTTGCACCTCTCTTTCACATTCACCAAGGGCTGCCGTTTGACTCTGAATGAGAGGAAGAGTCCGTTCAGCTATGGCACCCCATGCTGGATGAGCGATGACAAAGCAGTCAGAGAGCAAACGGTGCACTCTGATTTATAATTTGAAAAAATATAATGCCTTCACTTTCCCTATTAAAACAGCCTTCATCAAGCCAGCTTAAGGAAATTATCAATCTATACAGACTGGAAAACTGGTGGCCTGCCGACGACCCTGATGATCCTGAACTTGTTTCAAGAATGATCGCCGGCAGCCATTATTTCGTGATCGCAATTGAAAATGACAAAATTATCGGCATGGGACGTGCGATAAGCGATAAAGCAAGCGATGCTTACATCCAGGATGTTTCTGTTATAAAAGAATTTCGTGGTAAGGGCCTGGGAACCGCAATAGTAGCCATGCTTTTAGATCAGTTACTTAAAGATAATATTCAATGGATCGGGGTCATTGCTGAACGCGACACACACCCCTTTTATGAAAAACTTGGCTTCAGCATTATGCCTGCGGCATTACCGCTATTACAACTAAAAAAATGAAGTTTAAAAAACTCACACCACAAGACTACAAAAAGCTCAAACCCTTTTTCGAAAATCAACGGTACGAGTTGTGCGAATATTCCCTTCCCACCCAGATTGCCTGGTCTATAGAAAGTTTTCGTGCACAATGGCTTATAAAGGAGGAAACTCTTGTAATTGGCACTGAATACACAAAATATAAAAACTACAGACATCTTATACTTCCGGTCTCACCGACTTCCTCGCACACTCCTTCAGAGCTTTATGAGCTTGCCAAATCTTTAGGATACGATAAATACTGGTTTGTCCCGGAGAGCTACATAAAAAAATACGGTAAAAGGGAAATCCACCGCTTTTTTTCAATAAGTGAACAAAAAGGATTCAAGGACTATATCTATCGGTCAGAAGATCTAGCCTATTTGGAAGGGAATAAATATTCAAAAAAAAGGAACCTGATTAAACAGTTTCAAAGAAATTACTTTGAAAAAAGAAATGTGGAAATACAGGAAATAAACAATAATAATAGCGGTGATTGTATTGATTTTCTTGAAGAATGGTGCAAAGTCCGCCGTTGTGACGATATTGACGAAGAAGAACTTGCGTGCGAAAAACTGGCTTCAATTAATACACTCATCAACATTGAAAAGTTTGATTCACAGGGAATTCTGTTAAGAATTGACGGAAAAGTAAGTGCTTTTGGCGTTGTCGCTCATCTCACTTCCGATATGGCAATCCTGCAACATGAAAAAGCTTTCGAAAATGTAAAAGGGCTCTATCAGTACTTCGATAATGAATGTATTAAACGCCTTTGCGGTGGTTATACCTATGTTAACAAAGAGAGTGACATGAATGTTCCCGGTCTCAAAAAATCCAAAAGATCATATCATCCGGAAAGGTATGTTAACTCATTCGAATTAAAAGTAAAAATAAAATAATGGCTACCCGGAAACAATCACGCGGACATGAGGCACAATCCATTAAAGTAGCTGGAATTCTTTATGTAGTAGCAACTCCAATTGGTAACCTGGAAGACATGACGTACAGGGCTGTCCGTATTCTTGATGAAGTTGACCTTATTGCCTGTGAAGATACAAGGCAGACACGAAAACTCCTCTCTCATTTTAATATTTCTACACCACTCATAAGTTATTATAAGGATAAGGAAAAATCCCGTACGGAAAAATTAATCAGGCAACTGGAAAGTTCCAAAAGTGTAGCTCTTGTATCTGATGCCGGCACCCCGGCAGTTTCAGACCCGGGGGGTGTTCTTGTGCAGGCTGCCCGCGAGAATGGAATTAAAGTGATTCCTGTGCCCGGCCCTTCTGCTCTTACAGCTGCGATCAGTGTTGCGGGACTGGAAAATGGGTCATTTGTGTTTCTCGGATTTCTGCCTTCGAAATCATCAGAGCGACGCACACTACTGACATCAATGGTCCACGAAAGAAGAAGTATAGTTTTCTATGAGTCACCACATCGTCTTAAAACTTCTCTCAAAGACTGTTTTACAATCCTGGGAGACAGAAATATGTTCTGGGCCAGAGAGCTGACTAAAATTCATGAAGAACTTACTATGGACTCACTGTCAGGACTTCTCGATAACATATCTGCGCGTGAGGTGAAAGGTGAGTCTGTCGTTGTAATTGAGGGATCTAAAGCCGAACAAGCTCCTGCCAGCGAAGATATCGTGGAACTCCTGCTCTGGCACAGAGATAATACCGAAATGTCTCTGAAAGATGTTGTCAGCAAAGTGACCAGGGAATTGGGTTTATCACGTTCCAAGGTTTACAGCGAAGCCCTGAAGATCTGGAAGAAGTAGAGATGCCGAAATAAGCCCTACAGTTAGTTATTCTATCATTGCCAGCATATCATCAATAATACTTAACCCACCAAGCCAGAATTCCCTGTCATCAGGGTCGACCCCGAAAGGTTTGAGCAGATCATATGGAGACAGGCTACCGCCGGCGGCAAGTAGATCCATATATTTAGGCACAAAACTTTCCCCCTCCTTCTTATAAAGGCTGTACAGGGCAAGGACAAGTAGTTCTCCGAAGGCGTAGGAATAAACGTAACCTGGAGTACTCAGGAAGTGGGGTATATACGACCACCAGACAGCATAGTTATCAGACATGGTAACCGAATCATCAAACATTGCACGCTGGGTGGTCAACCAGGATTCAGATATCGTATCAGATGAAAGCTCACCTTGTTCACGCCGAGCATTGTGCACCATATTTTCAAAACGGTTCATGGAAATCTGTCGGAAAACAGTAGCAAATATTGATTCAAGTTTCTGACAGGTAAATGCCCGCCTTTCATCGGGTTTTTCAATTTTTTCAAGCTGGGAATTGAAGACCAGCAATTCTGCAAACACCGATGCTGTTTCAGCAAGAACAAGCGGAGTATTACTGTTGTAATAGCCGCGTTCTGCAGCTAGATATTGATGGACACCATGGCCAAGTTCATGGGCAACTGTTGAAACGTCCCGCACATTACCGGTGTAATTCACCAGAACATATGGGTGTATCTCAGGGACACATGGATGGGCAAAAGCCCCACCCCTCTTACCCTCCTGGATCGGTGCATGTATCCATTCTTTATCAAAGAATAACTTCGATATTTCAGACATTTCAGGAGAAAACTTACCAAAGGCGCTTAACACCATTTCCCTGCATTCATCCCAGGATATTTTCTGTTCAGGCAAGTGAGGAAGAGGTGCGTATCGGTCGAAATCGAAAAGTTCGGGGAGATCAAGAATTTCTTTTTTTATCCGATAATAACGGGCCGGAATATCATAACGGCTGGTGACGGAATCGATAAGAACCGCAACAGTTTTATCTTCCAGTTCGTTGCCAAGATTCATTGAACTGACCCATGAAGGATACTCCCGAAGACGATCAGTTATCATCTTATCTGCCAGCAGGGTGTTGAATACATGTGTCAGGATATGGAGCTCACTTTGAAGGCCTTCGGTCATATCACTCGCCGCCTGTTTGCGAACATCGCGTTCAACGTGATAAAGCTCGGCCAAGACTTCTTCTTCCGTCCTGCCTTTTTCACCAAATTTCAACTGCCCCATAATCTTTTCAAAGAGGGTGGTCCAACTTCCCCGCCCGACCGGTGCTTTTTCAAGAAGCAGCTTTTCTTCAACCTGAGAAAGCTGATGTGGCGCGTATTTTCTTATATTAGCAAGATAATGGTGGTATTGGTCCAGAATATCAGATTGCAGCAGCACGGAAACCTTTTCAGCGTCCACCTGGTTCCATTCCAGTTCAAAAAATACTGTCTGGGTACTTATCCTGCTACCAAGCTCACGAACCTGCTGCAGAAAGGCGCTTACCTGCTGATCATGTGTGTGTGTGGCAAAATTAAGAAAAGCAAATGTAGCTAACCGGCCCAGGATCGTTTCCATAAACTCAAGCCTGCTGACCAGATCAAAAAGCTCCTCAGGTGACAAGTTCCCCACCCTGCCCTCAAAATCCTTGTTTATTGATACTGCTTCCTGTTCGCACTGTTCAATGTGTTCAGCAATAACCGGATCATCATATCCGGAATAGAGATCTGCTGTTTTCCAGATAACAGAGGAAGTGCCCAATTCATTATTTATGTTTTCAGACATGTTTTGTTTTTACCCGTTTTTTTAATAAGTGGGGAGTTTTACGTGAGGCGTGAGGCAAAAAAAATGAATAATTAAGAATGTAGAAATTAAAGGCATAAGATTAAAGGGACAATCTTCACTCCCAACAACCTATATTTATTCTTATGCTAAAGTCCTTAGTTTTTAGTTTTAAATTTTTCACTCTTCATATCTTTATATCTTTTCAATTCTTCAATCTTCATTCTACATTCTTCACTCTTAAGCCGTCAGGCTTAATTACGAAGCCCTGCAATAAAGGGCCCTACGGCATCCACGCCTTTTTCTTCAACAAGGCGAATTGTCTCCGTACCTATAACCGCAATATCAGCTTTTCCTGAAAGATATTCTACATCATTGGCGTCGCGGATACCAAATCCGACAGCTACCGGCAGCCTTGTTGCGGCACGGCATCTTGCAAGATATGAAGTAATTTCTTCGTCAAAAGTTGTTTTCGTTCCTGTTACACCACGTCGGGCTACACAGTATATGAATCCCTCAGCGTAGCCGTCCAGCTCCCGCATACGTTCATCAGTTGATGTCGGTGCATAAATCAGCACCGGGGCTACATCATATTTTCGGGCGAGAGCGATAAAATTTTCACCCTCCTCGGGAGGCAGGTCAGGAATAATGAACCCTTTTATGCCGATTGACTCTGCTTTTTTAAAAAACTCTTCTTCACCGTATTTGAAGATGATGTTGTAATATGTCATGAACAGAAACGGTATGTTGTGCTCAGAGGTAATTTCTTCTGCAAAGTCCAAACATTCCTGAACTGTTATACCGGTCGAAACCGCTTCCTGATTGGCTTTCACAATAGTGGGGCCATCGGCAACCGGTTCTGAAAATGGAATCTGAAGTTCTATCAGATTAACCCCGTTCTCAACCATTCGCCGAATTACTTTACGGTTCATCTCCAGTGAGGGGTAACCAAGTACCAGGTGTGTCATTAAAAGAATTTTTTTCTCCTGCAACGCCTTGCGAATGTCTGATTCAAGACGCCCTTTACTTTGCTGCATATTCAGAACCTCTATCTATTATAAACTGTTTCCAGGAAGGATCGTCAAAAGCATTGGCAATGGTAAAAATGTCCTTGTCACCACGTCCTGACATGTTGATAATAATTGCATCGTCACAAGGTAACTCGGGGGCTTCCTTAAATGCCTGAACAAAAGCATGGGCAGATTCAAGGGCCGGTATTATGCCCTCTTTCTTCATGGTAAGCTCCAGAGCCGCCATTACCTCATCGTCTGTAGCCGACTCAAAGCGGACCCTGCCCTTATCGTGCAGATCAGTGAGGATGGGTGACACACCAATGTAATCCAGGCCAGCCGCAACGGAATGCGTATCCAGCATTTGTCCGTCGGAATTCTGCAGAAACATGGTTTTATATCCCTGGGCTACACCGGGGGAGGCATCACTTCCTGATAGCCGCGACGCATGCATGCCGGTGCCAAGCCCTTTTCCGCCGGCCTCAACACCTACGAGCTCAACACTGTTCTCATCCAGAAATCCCTGAAAGATCCCCATCGCATTTGAACCGCCTCCTACACAGGCATAAACCTTGGCCGGCAGCTTGGTATGGCTTTCAAATATCTGCTGTTTTGCTTCTATACCGATAACAGACTGGAACCAGGCAACCATTTCTGGGAAGGGATGCGAACCGCACACGGTGCCCATCAGGTAATGAGTGGCATCCATACTGGTTACCCAGTCACGCAGGGCCTCATTAATAGCATCTTTAAGAGTGCAGGAACCATCTGTGACCGGGACAACCCTGGCGCCCATTTTTTCCATCCAGAATACATTGGGCCGTTGTCGTCTGACATCTTCCTCGCCCATGTAAATTGTGCAGTCAAAGCCGAATTTTGCCGCCATGGTAGCGGTGGCCACGCCATGCTGGCCCGCGCCTGTCTCAGCGATAACTCGTTTCTTACCCATTCTGCGCACGAGCAGGCCCTGCCCTATGACATTATTTGCCTTATGAGCTCCGGTATGGTTGAGATCTTCTCTTTTTATAAAAATCCTGGCGCCGCCGAAATGGTCACTCAGGTTTCCTGCAAATGTCAGGGGAGTTGGCCGGCAGGAATAGGTGGACATAAGATTGACATACTCCTGCCAGAAAGTAGGATCCTGTTTAGCTGCTTCAAATGCTTTATTGAGCTGCCTGAATGTCTCATAGAGTATTTCAGGATTAAAAGCACCACCCCAGTTACCGTAATATCCTTTTTTATTCATTATTTAAGTCATTAATATATTATTGGTGTTTTGGATTAGATATACCTCCAACAAAGCCGTGTATCATATCCATATTTCAATTTTTGACAAGAAAAAAACATGTTTCAAATTCCATCTACACGCCGCATGGCATCGAGAAGATGCCCCCGGCATGCAGCTGCAAAATCCTCAGGATAATGGCCACAAATCCAACGCAGCTGTGCTTCAGTAAAGCCACCGGGCGAATAGGGAAGCTTCGGTAGAAAAGAATACAACAGGCGTTGGTCGATATCCTGTTCATTGAATCGCTTGGAATACTCAATGGAAGTAACCATTCTTGCTCCCATGGCAGTTAGAATATGCATGACGATAATCATAGCACGGTCAATAGAGTCTCGTGTAACAGTGTCTGTCTCCAGGATATTCCCAACAGGGTCAAGGGTCATGAGTTGCAGTTCCCACTGTGAAGTCTGGGCTTTGGGAACATAAAGCATAACCCGTTTATCCTCATAAACGATGAGGCTCTTGTCTGCATCTTCATTACCATCCATGCGACTGTTATTCTTGATTGCCAGGGCATAATCATAGAAAAAATTACTGTTATGTACTTTGTTATACTGTTTGATAAAATCCTCAATCATTTCTCCGCAGGAAAAAGATTTGAAATGACCCGGCCCCTCAGAATCATCACTGTATACTGCTTCAACTGCTGACGGCAGCATCGCATACTGCTGGTGTATCTGCTGGTGAGAAGCATGAAGCTTGTATCCCCTTGGCGAAACATCAAATCCGTAATTCCAGCCCCAGATAGTGCCATTAAAAGAAATGTCCGTTGGTTTCTTAGAAAAACCGGCTTCTGTAGCAACAAGAGAAGCAAAGACTTTTTTACGAAGTTCTTCAATTTCCGCAGATTTGAGATGCTTCCAGCGGCTCATCAGCGGCACACCAAGCTGATGTGCCATACGAACATATGTTCTCTGGTAATAGAGATGTCTGAGCCCTTTAAAATCTACAGCGCTCAGGTCTTTAAATCGATAGCGAACTGAGTCGTCTGCCATGTTGGATGCAAAATGGCCCCAGGGTATATAGCTGTTACGGCGCAGGTACTCATAAATATGACCCCCTCCTTCCGATGCCGGCCACTCTCCAACTATTTCGCTTTCTCCCTGCACACCCGGACGCAGCACCATTACCTCTTTGAAATCATCTGGTAAATGAACATTATTGACAAGTGCCTCAAAAAGATCGTGGTTCGTGATCAGTGGCTTAACCCTGCCCTCCTTGTCTTCAGTAAATTTCATACCTGCAGGACGTCCACTTGACTCATACTCAAGCTCACAACAAAGACCAGCAAGTTTTTCTAAGTCTTGGGGATCAGAAGAATTTGCAGCGATTGCCACCATGGTATGGCCCGGTAAATTAAAAAAAACTTTTTCAGCATCAGAAGCAGAACTACTCTCCAAACTTTTCTTAATAGATTCAATGACTGAAGAATCAGAGGAAGAGGATAATTTGATTGAACCATGATCATTTGCCTTCTGATCAGCCCAGTATTTTCTTATATATGTTGAACCTCGAAACGGAAATGGATTAGGAATTTCGTATATCCAATCAGCACCTTCTTCCTGAACATCTGCAGCAGGAAAATTCTTTCTGTTGTCATAACTTTCACCATTTGCAAGAGTACCGATAAGTTGGATGGAGTCACCTTCCCTTAAATTTTTGATCTTGTACTCGGGCTTGTGAACTCCATATACAAACCTGCAAGCCGGTGTGACGCATGTCCGTAATTTCATATTGATGCCCTCCAGTCTTTTATTGCGGTAATTATCTTATAGTAATCATTTCTTAAGACGAATATCTTGAAAAGCCTTACCAAAACACCCACAAAACTACATGAATACCTAAGCGCATCTTGCTATATTTAGGTTGTTTTAAACTCCAACAAAGTAACAGAAATGAATTCGAAATAATTAGATTCAAACTGTATATTTATCATATCAAATCAATGTATCAAAATAAGATTCCAATTGATATGTTATTGAATTTTGGAAAGAGAAAAATGTAATTAAACAATAGAACATAATATATAAATTAACAATGGCCCGAATTTAACAACACGTTGAAATCGCTGCCCTCTTTCTTGCTGTAAGAGTATATGCATGTTAATAAAATATGAAAGAAATAATAATACCCAAAGACAGCAGGTGTTGGCTAACTGATAAAAACGATCAGTCCCCACCACGCACTAACACAAAGTATGAACTACATGTGATTGTTTTAGCGATATTAAAACAACTGCAAACTAAATTGACAGCGAAGCAAACACTATGAATTCGATGTTGTACTTTATAGGTCTTATACTTGTTTTATTTGGCTTGATAGTTTCTATTGCTTTTTGGTTCCCAAAAGTGATCAACAGAAAGAAACTGAAAGAGATTCTTGGAGGCCGTTATCCAATAGTGTATTTCATATATATTGCCAACGGCCCATTGCTCGTTTTAATAGGTGTTATTCTTCTTTTCAGGTTCAATTAAACTCCGGAGGTGTTTCTTTTATATAATTGTTTTTCCAAGAATAATAAATTGAGGACATTTGAAAGAACACTATAAAAATGGAGAACATCCGAAAACAACTTTTAAGCAGGTACTCTCTTGGGGATGCCAGTTTTTTTATTCTCCGGGTTTTAACAATCCTTGGAGGATTCGCATGGCTGAGCCTTGCCCCTCTTTCAAGTGAAGAATCCAGCCAACTCATTAAGGCTC
The DNA here is from genome assembly GCA_945787325.1 of uncultured Desulfobulbaceae bacterium. Classification (GTDB taxonomy): domain Bacteria; phylum Desulfobacterota; class Desulfobulbia; order Desulfobulbales; family BM004; genus CALZHP01. The sequence continues at coordinate 2,317 of CALZHP010000006.1, read as the reverse complement.
TTTTCTATTTTACATCATACAGTATCTTGATCTATATCTGTATTATCTTCAGGCCAGGTGTAATAACATCGATATATTTAATCTCTCTTGTCCTGGACCTTGTTTTCGTTTTTTCCTTGGTTAAATTGCAACCGACTTTCGACAACAGTTTTTTCCTTGGCTATTACATGCTTACCGCCCTGCATTCTTTTTATTTCGGTGTCCGTTTCGGCCTTTTTGTAGCTGTCATATCCTGCCTCCTCTATTTTATAAATATAGATCCCTTTTCACAGCAGATTCACTGGACAGACATGGCGCTGCGCATAGTTTTTCTCTTTCCCATAGCCGTCCCTCTAGGATTGCTTTCTGAAAATCTACGCAAGAAAAATGAAGAAATTGAGCAACTCAATCTGCGGCTGGAAAAGTCTCTCGATAATATTACCAGCATGCAGAACAAAATGGTTGAACATGAAAAGTATTCCGCTTTGGGCCGTTTTACATCAGATGTGGCACACGAGATTAGAAATCCTTTAACTGCAATGGGTGGTCTGGCCCGCCGCCTTGAAAAACGCCTTGAAAATGACACAAAAGAAAAGCAGTACATTAACCTGATAATATCCGAGTCTGTACGTCTGGAAAGTATTCTCAGGGATGTTCTGATATATTCTGAAAAAGAGGGCAACCAACTTCTGAAGTTGGATATTAACAAACCGGTTTCTGAAGCAGCACCTTTCTTCTGTGATACCTGTCCTGAAAAAAATATAAAGCTTGTTGAAAAATACACCGCTGAACTGCAGCCGGTTAACATCAATCCCGACCATGTGAAACAGGCGGTCGGCAATATCATATTGAATGCGATAGATGCAATGCCGAACGGCGGCACCTTAACAATAAGCACCGGAACAGAGAAGTTAAACGAAATCGAATGGCAGACAGTGACAATAAGCGATACTGGAAAAGGAATACCCGAGGACTCTCAGGATTATATTTTTGAACCATTTCATTCAACCAAAAGAACGGGTTTGGAAACAGGTCTCGGTCTACCCATAGCCCATAAAATTATGGAAGAACACCGTGGTTTTATTCGGGTTGAAAGTGAACTAGGAAAAGGGAGCACATTCATGCTTTACTTTCCATACCAGAGTGATGAAGACAGCAAAAAGAAACCCTGTTGGGAATATATAGGATGCGGCATCGAAAAGGACCGGACAAGGCGTTGCCCTTCTTATCCTTACTTTGGTAGAATTTGTTTTGCCGTGGCAGGTACTTTTTGCGAAAACCGAGTCTCGGGAATATATGCTGAAAAGATAGAAGAATGCAGAAGATGCCCTTTTTTCAAGGAAATCAAACAGGGGAAATTGAAGATTGAAAATTGATAAATACAGGTACCGGCCCTTCACTCCTCACTCCATCACACTCTTTCAAAATTCCATTCCACCGGCAGCCCATCCTTATATGGCATATGCCCGTGAAAAACACGTGGGTCCTCATCAAATACAAGCGGCAGAAAATAACGGTCACCCAGCCACATTGGTAATTCATCGAGATTTTCTACCTGAAACCATCCGAGAGTCCCCTCATCGTTATTGGAAAAAGGTGTCCCGGAAAACCTGTCTATCCGGAAGATAAATCCTAGCCAGTCTTCTCCATCAGGGCCAAAACCTGTCCAGTTAACAGTACCCCGGAGAATAATCTTCTCGCATTCTATGCCGGCCTCTTCTTTAATCTCTCTTTTCAAGCAAGTTACAATGTCCTCGTCCGGATGCATCTTTCCGCCCAGTCCGTTGTATTTATTTAAATGCTGGTCTTCCAGCCGCAAATTTCGATGAATTAATAGCGTCTCCTTCTTATTGGGTGACATCACATAACCGAGTGTTCCTATAATTGGCGTATACATTGATTTCGTTTCTCAATTATTTAAATGAATTCCAATTTCTAATGAAAAATAATCTTTCTGAGTGAGCTCATGCGGGTAAGAAAATACCCCAATACTTATACAATATAAGAAACAACTTGCTATATGATTTTCTATTTCATTAATCTGACTTATGCAACTGCATATTTTGTATATTTATACCACATATACATGTCCACAAGAATTTGTTGTTGTTTTAAATAACATTAACATATATCCTTAATATCGTAATTATTTATACTTATACTTTAACGAAAACCCCAACAGTAACTATTTTGATTTCCTTATCTTGTTTTACGCATTTAGACAAAGAACAATCATAAACAATTGCGTTTTTATCAAAAATGAAATCAATATTTGCCAGTAAATATTACATTCTTCCTGCCCTATCCTTCCTTTTATTTTTATGTCTCATAATGGGCA
>CALZHP010000005.1 GCA_945787325.1 uncultured Desulfobulbaceae bacterium | reverse complement strand
GAGCTCAACAGTCTCATGGCATACTGCCCGCGATAATATTGCTGAGACTGCTAATTATTTTGCAATAGTTTCTGCCACAATGGAAAAGATAGCCAATGAGATATTTCATTTGGGAAAAACAGAAATATTTGAATTGAGAGAACCTGCACCAGCTTCAATGAGCAGCAGCACTATGCCGCACAAGAGTAATCCTGTAATATGTCAGAGAATTGCTGTGTTAGCCAGGCATGTAAGATCGCTTTCAACAATATGTATTGATGCTATGGTGCATGAGCACGAAAGGGATGCTCGCTGTTTATGGTCCGAATGGCTTGCGATGCCGCAAGTATCAATTTACACTGGAACAGCAGTAAGTTTTCTTGTTGACGTTATTTCTGGTATAGAAGTTCGTACAGATAATATGCGTGCAAATCTCTATTTACAAAAAGAAAAAGTTGTTTCAGAATGGCTTCTATTCAGGTTGGGAAACAAGATAGGTAAAATGAAGGCTCAGGAAAAATTGCATGAATTAATAAGACAGTCTGATAACTTAAACAAACCCTTGCGCGAACTTCTTAGCAACGATTCTGTGACAGGAACAATACTTATGGATTCAGATTATAAAGTTCTTGAAAAACCTGAGTTATATGTGGGGCATGCAATTGAAATAATTGATGCTTCAATCAGTGAAATTCACCAGATGCGCAAGACTGATCGGGGGTTCTTTAAAAGTGAATAAGTGTTCTACACTTTCAGGGCACATAACTGACTCACGTTTTTACAGCAGCGGTTATTCAACAACTGAAGCACGAAATGTTTTTTGTGATATAAGGCGCATGCAGCGCTGGCTTGACGTAGAAGTTACTCTTGCTGTAAGCCAGGCTGAGCTTGGCATTATACCTCCTGCCACAGCACTTGAACTTGAACGGTCAGCCAAGCTTGAATATTTTGATATCGATACAATTCTAAATGATATACAAACCACAAATCACTCTCTGGTTCCATTGCTAACATCCTGGCAAAAAGTTGCATCCCGAGATGCCGGCCAGTATATCCATTATGGAGCCACAACACAGGACATTCAAGATACGGCCCATTCACTGGAAGTTAAAGATATACTGAAAATTGCGGAAAGGGACATTTATATCATTGCAGAAAACCTGACGTCAATCGCCGAAAGTTATAAGAGCCAGGTTATGATTGGCCGGACTCATGGCCAACATGCTCTGCCAACCACTTTTGGATTAAAGGCCTCTGTGTGGCTTGATGAATTATACAGAAACCTAGCACGATTAGAAGAGTGTAAAAACAGAGTACTTGTCAGCCAATTGTTTGGCGGTGTAGGTACGATGGATGCTTTGGGTGAGAATGGGATACAACTCATCAAAATGTTTTCAGAAAAACTTGGGTTGATAGAACCGCTCACAGCGTGGCATTCAGCGAGAGACCGAAATGCGGAACTTCTTTCTTTTATGGCGATTACTTCAGGAAGTTTCGCAAATATTGCCAATGAAATATGCCAACTTTCAAGAAATGAAATTGCTGAACTTGAAGAACCATTTCACATGGGAAAAATAGGCAGTACTACCATGCCTCACAAGAGGAATCCCGAATTATGCGAGCAAGTGGTTGTCTTAGCAAAACTGATTAAATCTAATGCGGTACTTGGCTTCGATGCTCTTATCAATGAACATGAAAGAGACTATCGGGCGGTGAGACTCGAATGGGTATCGATAACAGATGCATCACTTTTTTTCTGCGCTTCCCTGTCGTTAATGAAGAAAATTCTTAACAATCTTATCGTGCATGAAAAGGCAATGAATACAAATGTTGAAAAGGCATCAATTCTTATTTCGACTGAGGCGCTTATGTTTTTACTTGGACGAAAAATCGGTAAACAGTCGGCTCATAAATTACTTTATGAAGCCTCAATGAAAGCCTATAATGAAAATATATCTCTTGTTGATATACTCCTTGAAGATTCAGCAGTTAAAAAGCACTTTAAACCTCAGGATCTGAAAGATGCCCTCAAGCCTGCAAATCATACAGGGCTTGCAGGAGATCTTACTGACCGTATGGTTACAATTGTCCGGGAAAAATTAAATACTCAAACTTTGAATTCCGAAAAGAAATTCTTTTGTCCATTCTCTGATAAACAAGGATTTTGCAATCTTAATAATAAATAACATCAAACTTGAATGTAAAACCTGTCATACAAATTAATCTCTCGATAAGCCAATATCAGGTGTCCACTTCTTTGTTTTAAGTTCATTAAATATTTACATTTATTGTATGTTATTATTTTCAAATATTAAATGGTATTTTTTTATGAGTTTAACTGTATTTATGTTATAATTACAATGTTGTGCCGGGTTGATTTAATCATATTTCAACCAGATGGTAAAATATATGTGTATGAATAAGTTTAGAGGTTTCTGATATGCGTTCTTTATTAACACGATTCTTATTGGTTTCAGGTTTAATAATTTTTCTTTCTACACCAGCTATTGGCTGTGTTGGGCGAGTACTTTATGTTGGTGCTCAGAATTCAACCGAAGACAAAGTAATGGCCGAACTGCTTGTTCTATTGATTAATGAAAGGACAGGTACAAATGTTCAGATTCGATACTTCGATTCACAGGACCAGATATATACTGCTCTAAAATCAAACGACGAAGAAAGCCGGGTGGACATTATTGTTGAAGACACCAATGATGCTTCGTCAATTCTCGGGCAGGAAAGGATGACAAACATTGATAAGGAATATCTTGAGATTAAAGATAAATACGAAGCTCAACTCAACATAATCTGGTTGAATCCTTTCGGTTTTTCAAATAATAAATCTTCTGGAAAACCCACTGTATCGGCACCACTGGTACGTCGTGATGTTTTAACCAACTTTCCTCTATTGCCCCGAATATTGAATAAACTTTCAGGGGCAATTAATGATGAGACTTATTCCTCTCTTAATACAAAAGTAGAGTCCGGCGATAAAGCAAAAAATGTTGCTAAGGATTTTCTGCGGTCCCGTAAATTTATCTAATTAATAATACTTATACTAAACAATCATGATTGTTAAATACGAAAACCTTCCTAAAGGTCTCGCCTTTTTTCTTTCAATTTTTGTATTATTTGGTTTATCAGAAGTTGCATATGCTCATGTTGAACCGGATATGCCGGATTCTGTTGCTGAAGTTGAATATCTCATGTTGCTTGACATGAAACCAGGTGATATTGAAACCAGGTACAAACTTGGAATGGTATATTACCGTCAGAAAAAATATGAAGAAGCAGCAGATCAGTTAATAAGTGTAGTAAAAAAAGATCCCGATCATTTTCATGCATACGAAGGCTTGGGACAAATTAAAACAGCATTAAATGATCACAAAGGTGCCATAGAACTATTCAAAAGCGCCATAAATATCAAACCGGAAGACAATCACATCTATTATTATCTTGGAATGGCCTATGAAAGTGCGGGCATGTTTGTTGAGGCTGCAGGTGCCTATAATACTGCTTTGAAAAACCATGAAAGTATTCCGCAAACATCCAGGGATGGCCATTATGCCAATGATCTTGCACGGTTTCAAAAAGCAATAAAATTATTAGATGAGACGAATCATGCAAAATAACAGTAACAAAAACATGAAAAGTTGTCTTAGAGCTCTAACATATATTCTGATTCTTTTTCTGATAACCTCCTGTTCATCTACAGCTCCTGAAAAAAACACCAAAGAACTTCCTACATATCGTATCGGATACATGATTTGTAACAGTGAAAAAGAGACACTGGATCGATTTCTTCCATTTACTAAATATTTAAGTGAGAAGATGAATGTCAATTTTGAAATGAGCGCAATTGACACAATTAACTTCACAAAGGAAGTTGAAAATCTCGATTTTACTCACACTAATTCGCTTCTGTATATAATGCTAAAGCGTTTTAATGGTGTTGATATACTGGCTGCTGAAAAGAAAGGCTCCCTGGGTTATTTATCAAAGGGTGTTATTGTGACTAAAAAAGACAGTGATATAAACAGCATACAGGATCTTAAGGGTAAAACAATGATTTTCGGACCCATGCTTGCTCCTACAGGATTTATGAGTCAGGTTGATGTAATGCAGCAGGCAGGCTTTGACCCGGAACAGGATCTTGCTTTTTATACAATTCCCAGCGGATCATTTAAGCATGAGAAAGTCATTTATGGTGTTATGTTTGATAAATATGACGCTGGTGCATTACCAATAGATGATATTGAAGTTATGCATGCCGCAGGAAGAATTGATCAGTCAGACTTCAAGATTGTCGCAGAGGCTGAGCCAATTCCATACTGTAATTTCGGTGTCACACAGAGAATCGATGAAGCATTTGCCGAAAAATTTAAAAAAACGATTCTTGCCATTACCGAAGACGACACTGTTGAAATTAACGGTGAAAGGGTAAAGGTACTGGAAACCGCATTGGTGCAGGGGTTTAGGGATATTACGGATGCCGATTTTGATATTGTCCGCGAAATGGCAAAGCGTACCAATATGCCACCGTATCAGAAATTTTAGCATATAATTAAATCTGAAAGGACTTCTTTAAAAGCTAGATATCTGCTTTTAGGTTTATCAGGTGAGTATTTTCTGAAAGACAGATCTTTGCAGGCTAATACGTTTGGTAGGGCGGCATATTTGTTCTTTTAGCCATTTTCCTAACATCGTCAAAATCACTGTCTGTAAATATTTCGTAACCTTCTACGGCTGCCCTCGCCAGCACTTTGATTGTCTCACCATCTATTTGTACAGTTGTTTCAGGAGTGATACCAAGAAGGACTTCCTTAAACTTTTTCACAAACGGCTCGTCAACTTTCTGGGTTGCCGCGAAATTGCAGTAGGCGATAGGCTGTCCCATGGCAATCATTGTAAAATCATCTTCCGAGATTTTTCCAGCCTTGACCATTCTTTCATAATCCAGCATAGGAAATGCGCCAACATCAGCTTTACCGAAAAGAACACTATATATAACTTTTTCGTGTTTGAAAGAGCCTCTGGGTATGGAATAGAAGGCCAAGTCGTCCTCAGGATCGATGCCCCCTTTCAGAAGAAGATCGAGTTGGGTAAGGTACGTAGATGGCGCATACATAGGGCCAAACATCATGGTCTTTCCCTTAAGGTCCTCCATCGTCTTTATGCCGCTTTTTTTCAACGCAACAATTGCTCCCTGGGTTTTTGGCCCAAGAGAACCGGCTTTTTCACCTGCAATAATTTCTACACCGTGCAGGCGGTGCAAAATTATATAGAGAAGGGAATTTGAGTGTGTAAAATCAACTTCGTCGATTCGTTTTGTGAAATTAATGGTATCAATTGCAACAGGTTCGAAGTTTACCCCAAGTTTATTGGAAAGATATGCCGTCATGGGACGGAATCTGTAAAGCGTTTCTTCAGCACTATTACAGATCATGTAGCCTATACGATATGTAGGAATTTCTTTTTGCACATCCTTTTGGGAACATGAGCTTAGAAGAACAAACAGTAATAAGCAGCAAGAAAATAATAGTTTTCGATTTAGTATAAATGTTAGCGTCATGGTTTAGCTGATTACTTCATATTTAGAAGCTATATCAGCTTCTTTGCTTCGAGAAAATCTTTGGCTATGTTTGTAGGCTTTTTCCCTGAATTGGCAAGCTTTAAGAGCTCAGAATACTCTTTCTCATCAACTTTTTTAGAAAGTTTATTCAATAGACGCAGAAGACCTGGGAAATCTGTCATTACGCTTAGGCTTAGTACAGTAGCTGTTGCAGATTTTTGGTCACTGGAATTCGCATACAGAAAATGAAAAGGCTTTAACCATATAAGATCCATATTTTTTCTGTATTTTTCTTTCGCCTGCAGATATGCTTTTTCATGATCTTTAATTTCAGGCAAGCCAAGCATTTTTAAAGCACTAGAAGAATTCTCAACTAATATGCCAACTTCTTCAGTACGAATTGATGTATAGAGGTCATTCATATTGCTGAAGTACTTTGTATGCACAGTTGTTCCGGTTCTTTCAGTAATTAACAGAGCAAGAGTTTCCGTCATAACCCTTCCGACCGGTGTGTCAACGGATCCGATAGTAAGAATTCTTCCAACACAGCCGAATGACTGATTTGCACTAATGAAGATTAACAATAAGATCATCAGGAGTTTTTTATACATCAGGTTCTCCTTTAAAATGTTTTAGTTTTTTGTTGGTTCCAAGCTACAATTTATGATTATATCAATATTTTTTTTTACGGTTTCTGATGTTACTTTAAGATTTAATACGCAATCTTGTTCAGGGGGGAAATGTTTTGAAGCACCCAAAAAAAAGTCTCCTTTAGGAAGATACAGGGAGAATTGTCCATCAACATTTGTCCAGGTGGAAACATGTTCGGGAATCTCCGAGTATGTTTTTCGGCTGTTAGCTATGGCATACGCCAAAGCAACAGGTTTTCCTTTTTCATCAATTATGCGACCATTGATCCGGGTATAATCTTCTCGTTTTTTCGTGCTAAGCAAAGCTGCTTCCCTAATATCTGCTACGATAAAATTCTTTGCTAAATCCTGACCGGAAGAGATTTCAATAATCTCAGGATCTCCGGAATGTTTGTCTCCGGGAGAGAGTGGGCCGAATTTAGCGTTATCAGTGCGTTGCCTTGCAACTGCCCAGTATCTGCCTTCAGGAACAGCGACGCTATATGTACCATCAACACCAGTTTTGTTTGAAATATAATCGGCAGGTCTTTTTACATTTTTACTGTCGTAAATGTATACATCTGCTCCCGTTACAGGCGTATCTTTTACGTCAATTATTTTACCGCGTAAAACGCCAATATCTGCAGCGAAGGAACTTGAAATGCAACTGAAACCAACAACTAAATATATCAGCGTGTATATTATTGTGTTTAGTATAATATTCATATTATCCAGTTATCATTAAAAACTAATTTATACTGTAATTTCCCAAATCTAATGGTTGTTTTAGAAGTGGATCGATCAATACCCTGCCGATTTCAGGTTCATCGTTATCATCAAAAATGATTTCGCTAGGTGTATCCGTTCCCCACCAGTTTTCCCGGGCATCAACATCCTCTTTATTGAAATCCCCAAGCCGAATACTGTACCTTAAGTTTTCGCCAATATTGTTCCTGTTGATCTGCAAACCATCCCCGCCAGCACGAACAAAGATAGCAATTTCATTATTACTGAAATTATTTTCAGTAATAGTTCCTTTACCAACAAAAGACCGCATTCCAATCATATTACGTTCAAAACTGGAGCGATTTACATTAAGGGGACCGCTGCGGAATCTGATGCCGCCATAACTATTAGTAAAAGTACAATAAGTTATATTCAAAGAGGAGAAATGACTGTGTATCCCCCATGTAGCATACTGAAAATCACAATACTTGAATTCACTGCCTTTGGAGCGTTCTAAACGGACTTCCCCCCAACCGGATTCGGTTTCAGGAGAAGTTGGTTTTGTTTCATCAGATAAAGTAAAAAGGATCCGATCTGTTGGTGTACCAATGGCATTAATTGACCCATGTATGTCAAGTTCTGCTTTTTTAGCCAGCAAAACCGTAGTACCTGGTGCAATATTTAACGTTGTTCTTTCATTAATAGTAAGAGTTCCTGAGACTCCTAAACTACCGTGCCAGGCTATGTCTGTATCTATAATATTTTTAGACCATTGAAAGGGAAGGGCGTTTGGGTTGACAGGGTCTATCCAGACTTTTCCTCGTATATTATCGTCAAATCGATCAAACACAGCTGAATTTGCATCACGATAACCCCACCAGTTATTAGGAGCTGAAACGTCTTCTTTTCCTTCCAACTCAATCGCAAATAACCCGTTATTAGCAAAATTATTTTCTCTAATAATGCCGGTAAAAGAATCGATACCAATGCCTCGTTCTTGGTTGTCAGAGATAAGATTATTGCTGATAATACCTCTGGAATCCTGAGTACTGATACCGTTAATACCATTATATTGAATTACATTACCGGCAATCTCAAAATTGTCATTGTTGCGGAGCGAAATACCGGTTTCATTATTTCCGTTAACAATATTATTATTGAAGCTGCCGTAGACCACATCGGCAACTCGTATACCGAACCTGTTAGAAGTAACAGAGTTGTTGATAAGGGTAGGGCGCCCTTCTCTTATACGGATTCCATCACCGGAATGATTGCTAAAGCTGTTATTAAGAGCCTGCAGGTTGAGCCTGAAAAAATTTGCTCCGGTATAGTTATTAATCAGTTTATTGTGCTGGAAAGTGACGTCTGAATCTCTTGCCTGTATCCCGCTTTTGTTGTCAATAAATGTATTATTAGTAAGATTTACTATTGATTCCTGGAACTGAATACCACGGTAATTATTTCTCAAGACTGTTTTATTGACAGCAACATTTGAAAAATGAAAATGCATGCCACGGTATGCATTTTCAATGAAACAATTTTCTATAATGTTTTGTGTGCCGTCACTACCCAATATATTAATTGAATCCCAATCACCTATATTTCTGACAGTTTCTCCAGAGCGGAAATATATAGGTTTATCGGTTGTTCCTTTTGCAATAATTATTCCCTGCAGCAGCAGGCCGTTTTCGCCAATATTGTCTTTATTAGTATCTCGTTTACTAAATTCAATGATGGTACCAGGATATATTATAAGACGGCTATCCGGAGGAACTCTCACAACTCCATTGACTACGATTCTTCCGTCCCAAATTGTTGTGCCGAGGAGAGATTCGTTCTTATAGACTCTGGTTATAGGTTTTTGTTCTTTATCGCTGGATTTGTTTAATGTTGGAACAGATGTTTTCAAAGAAGCAATATGGACAAAAGTATCCTTTTTATTGTTTTCTGAAATTGTGCTTTGTTGATTGATATACTTGGCATTATTCAGGATGGAAATACCGTAATCGTTTTTTGATATTGTCGATTTCTCAATTTTAATGCCTGTGTTTTCCCCTTGTGCAACAATTCCATAGCGGTTACCGGAGATTATAGATTCTTTTAATTTTGTCCAGCCCCTTAAAATATTAATTGCTACTTCAGCATCCTGAATCTTTACAGCTCTCAGCCATGCGTTGCCTTCATCTATAATAATACCGGCCCATTGTTTGTTTTCATTTCCTGAAGATAGTCTGAATGTAACCGGTTTGTCAGGCTCTCCTTCAACTTCAAGATGTCCTCTGACAGTAATTTCGGTTAATTGTGACAGGTATTCAGGATCTGTTTTCGTGCTGTCAGCTGGAGAAATTATAATAGTAGACCCTGCTTCAATGGTAAGAGTTATGCCGTTTGGAATTAACAGATCTTCTGTGATTTCGATTTTGCCACTCCATACAGCATCTTCGGTAAGAACAGAGGAGTTGGAGATAGTCGGAATAAATATGAAAAGAACCGCAAAAGGCAATATGATTGAAGCATGCAGCTTTAAAATAAAATTCTGCAGTAATGAATTATAAACAATCATGGTGATATTTGAAATCAAGGACCTTGCGGGCGAGGTGCTACACCCGGTCTGTTATTGAATTTATCTTTGCTCGCGCCAGGTTCTGGAATTTTGAATACGTTAATATTTATATCTTTTAATATCTCATCTTTGTTGCCGGAAACAGTTATAGGGTTATTGCCGCCATAGCGGCCAATATATTCACCCGGAGATGGTTGTCCGCCTCCAATACCTGTTCGCACTGTTATGAAATACGAATTCCTAGTAGCAAGCTTAATTGAATAATGTCCTTCTTCGCTGCTGTTACGTAGTACGTATTCAGGACGCCTGCGACTTTCTCCCACCTTGAAAGCAATAATAACTGCCTCTTTTAGAGGTGCTCCCAAGCCGTCTTTTATAAATCCCTCAATAGTAAAGTATTCTACATCGGATTTTACCTCTTTGATTTCTCTTAAAACTTTTCCCTCGAGAGGTCCTGTGTCAGTATTTTCACCTGCCTTGACTAAAAAAACCTTCGGTTTATTTTCATTATCAAAAGCAACAAAAGAAAAATCACCTTCTTGTGGAGGACCAATTGCCCGAGGTGATTTTCTCGATATAACCCCGATATAGTACTCACCCTCTAAAAGAGAAGTTTTAAAAAGTAAATCACTTCCTAACCTTGTAATTTGATCTGGCACTCTATGTCTACGACCTGGTGATGGTGGTGGGCCTGAGGCCTTATTGAAAAAGGCAATTATGGTCGCACCAGATTGTATGGATTCTCTATTCTGGTCATTTGGTATTATTCTACCGCTTAATGATCCAATTCCAATTGTTTGCGGTTTTTTTCCCTCTTGCGCAAACGCATAGGAGGAAAACATAAGGGAGAAAAACAATACGTAATATAAAAATATTTTCATGTGATTATCAGAATATTTAGTTTGTTCTTATGCCAGCATCGGGATAGATCTGCGTCAGGAATGGATCATAAAACACCTGACCCAACTCGTCATCATCTACTTTATCAAAAATAGAATCAGCAATCTTGTTGGAGTCATCACTTCCCCACCAGTTATCTTTTACCTTAATGTCGATCTCCTGGCGGTCTCCAATAGTGAAGTTGTATTTTTTATTGTTGAATATGTTGTTATTAACAAAAACGGGGGGCTCCAACACCTTGTGTAAATTATCAAAATCAACTGCATTAATATGCTGGTGTACAAACTGGATACCAATTTTGTTATCGGTAACCAAATTATTCTTTATAAGCACTTTCCCTTCAAGTCGTGAAAACTTTATACCAACTCCGTTCTGAGAAAAGACATTGTGAAAAGCATTCACATTGACTGTGTTGAAATGTAGTCCTTCACCATTTTTATGAAAAAGGCTGTCTGTTATTGTTGCATTTGAATAATGAATCTGCATACCTGAAAAACCATATTCAAAAACACAATATTCAAAAATGTTTTCCGTCTCAGTTGCTAAAATATTAACGTACGAATAATCACGTGCTTTGGGCTCAGCTTCAGCTGAAGTGAATATAATTTTTCTATCAGGTGTTCCTTTAGCAATGATAGTTCCTTCAACTAGGATTTCACCATCACCTATGCCGTTGCGGTCTCGGTCAAGCTTTTTGAATTTGACCACGGTGCCCGGTTCTAAAACAAGAGTCGCACCTCGTTTTATAGAAACTACACCATTAATAGTTGCTACTCCCGCCCAGATAGTATTTTCAGATATTGTAGTATCAGTTTCAATCACCGGATTTTCAATACGAGTGGGGGCAGCTTTCAGCTGGACTACCGAATTCTGGTCCATGGTCACTCCGGCAACAATGTCAATATTTTCCAGGTGTTTTCCTTCTTTAAATAATACTGTATGATTTGCTGTTCCTTGGAAGAGACCGTAAATTTCATCGCGGTGTGGTCCATCACCGAGTATGTTTCTGGCAACTACGTAATAAGTACCTGAGTTATCAACAGGAATAAAGTAGTTGCCTTTTTCATCTGTTTTTGAAGAATATTGCGTACCATGACTAAGATGATACATCTGGAAAACGGTATCGGAAGTTGTTTTATAAGCTAATACGTAAATTCCGGATAAGGGCTTATTGTTGACATCAACAACTTTTCCTTTAATACCCGTACCTGTCTGAAGTGCAAGATCTTCAATGATTGTGAAATCGTTATCCTTGATTTCCGGCACATCGATAAATGCTGTACGGTCACCCCTCGGATAGGTGGGAACTTCGACCTGCACATCTTGCCAAGGCCTGATTTCAACCGGATTCCCGGGGAAATATCCGATAAGATCACCACGTTGTAAAGGTCGAACTCCGCCGCCGTCCTTCATCCTCTTTGCGACAATAACATATTCTCCTACAGGAAGTGACATTTGAAACGAGCCATCATCACGAGCGGATTGTGTTTTGAAGCCAAGACCTTTGAATGTTTTTGCACTTGCCAGATAAGCTGTTATGTAAGCATTTTTTAGAGGTTTTCCTTTAAGTGTTATGACGCCTTTTATCAAACCTTCACCATCAGTATATTGAGCCTGGGTAACTTTATTGGTCATAAAAGGAATCCAGACATCATCTGAAGTTATTCCAATTGGATTGTTGCCGTGGAAAGCAAATTGATCTTCGTTGTTTACAGTTCCTCTTGCGGTAAAATAGTATTTACCTTCTGGGAGGGTGAGTTTGTATAGGCCATCTTTATCTGATGGTTTAGATGAAAACAATGGGGAACCTGAACGAATATCGGCATAATGTGAATAAGCTTCAATGACAGCTCCGCTTAATGGTCCGTATTTCGAAAAAACTCTTCCGGCAATTTCGATAGTTTTAGTATTACCTTCTGCTGATAATAAAGGGGAGGGTGCAATTGCGAATGAAAAACAAGCCAAAAACAGAGCGGTTAACATAAGTGAATATTTAAATCTTTGAAAAGATCGTCCGCTTTGTTTGTTGAAGCAAATAAAATGTTGATAATGACAACAGTTATTCATGTCATCCGCCTCCAACAAATCGAATGAGCTCAAGTTTGCTGTTTTCTTCAAGCATAAGAGTTTCATATTCGTCTCTACTAATGATTTTTCCCTCGTATTCAGCAACAACTGTATCAGGATTCAAATCCTGTTCCGAAATAAAATCTATAAGCGTGATGCCTGAACGGATTTCTTTTTCTGTTCCGTTACAAATAATTTTCATTAAATATATTCCTGGTATTAATTATCTTTTTTTATGAGCAGCCGTAAAACCTGATTAGCCTGATGATGCGCTGCGATACCTACACGTGGTGCCATTAATCCCTGGCCGGGGCAAGCGGCAGAGGTGCCATCACCAACAATAAAAACTTTAGGGTATAACTGCTTTGTAGTTATCATATTATTTTCTTCATAACCAGCCATACCTGAAGCTCCGACATAGTAAGTATCGGGTAGACTGGTTAATACAGCTCTAAGTGCCGCCGCTTTCATTACTGCATCGTCAAAACATTCTGCCAACACATCAACATTATCAAAAATGTTTGCAATGTTATCTTCTGTTAGTCGTTTGTCGATTGTTTCAATATTAATATAAGGATTCATGCGAAGCAGATTCTCTTTCAAAGCTTCGGTTTTTTTTTTGCCAATCTGGTCAACAAAATATTGTTGCCTGTTTAAATTGCTGGGTTCTACCACATCAAAATCTGCAAGCAACAGTTTTCCAACACCGACCCTGGTCAAAGCAACAGCCAATGGGGAACCAAGTCCGCCAAGTCCCATAATACCGACAACTGACTTTTTCGCTATTTTATGAACACCTGGAGTATGACGTGCAGTAAGAAGGCATTCCATTTCTTCATGAGAAGGTATTTCTCCTTTTTTGATACAACAGCAAACATCACCATCACGCAAAGGAGTATCAGAGGAAACAGGATAACCATTGACAATAAAAAGATCAGCGTCAGGTTTAACTGTCTGGGCAAAATCGGCAGGAGTTAAACCTTCAGAGAAAGGAATTTCTTTTTCATTGATTTGAAGCATAAATAATACCTTATGAAAGCCTCAAGAACTACAAATAACTTATCCAGTTCTAAAGACAAACATTACTAATATAAC
The DNA here is from genome assembly GCA_945787325.1 of uncultured Desulfobulbaceae bacterium. Classification (GTDB taxonomy): domain Bacteria; phylum Desulfobacterota; class Desulfobulbia; order Desulfobulbales; family BM004; genus CALZHP01. Next base: position 51,516 of record CALZHP010000005.1, on the reverse strand, counting down.
AAGGAAACAATAATTTTGCTTTTTTTTAAAAGGTTATTGATTGAAAAAAATAAAAAAGCGGCTTCGATTTTGCGAAGCCGCTTTTTATAGTTATACTGCTTACATCAGCAGGATTGCCTTATTATTAGTTGGCCGTTGCAGTATCACTGCCGCCCCTATCTGAAGTTACCGTAACATCACCACAGTCGTTGACGTTGTTGACTTCCTTCTCCCAGCGGTCATTACTCGAAATATAACTCATCGAATAGGATTCTCCACACCAGGTCAAGCTCAGATTCGCTTCATCATCGAGGTCATTCTCAGCATAGACCCTTAACCTATCTCTCCATGATGAATAATCTGCATAGGTGATGTTTACGGAGTCATCGTTAGCAGGAGGTGGATCTACAGGTGGTTCACCTCCGCCACCGCAGTTGGTGGGATCAACAATGTCAGCACCGCTGGGAATGGAACCGGATATTGAGCTGCTGCTCTTGGTTACATAGAAGCCGTCGAATCGGAAGCCATTCTCCCTGGCCCATATAGTAACGGTATATGTGCCGGCGCTGTTTATGGTTATGCGGGTTGGATTTGGACCAGTATTATGAGGGGTCCTTGTCCAACTCCAGTTATTGTTTGTTGCAGGAGTTGTAGCGTTGCCTTTCATGGAACCATCAACTCCATACCAGAGTGAGTTGTCATCTGAACTTCCATTATCTTTACCACGGAACCAGATGTAGTAGGTGCCGGACTCGGTAAAGGTAAGGTCGTATTCAGCCGGGCTACCGGAAACAGAGCTAGTGCTGTTTGCTGTAGCATACAGATAACCATTGCCGTTTCCGTCGCCACTTTGTACGGACCAGTTGTTGCCAAGGGCATTATAATTTTCGGATTCAACATAGGTCCCATTCGCATCAATTTCACAGCCACCACCGGTAGGCGGATCAACAGGAGGACCTCCTCCGTCCGGTCTATTACCACTATCAGAGAAAGCCGGTACATCATACAGATTTCCATTGTAATCTATAGTTAACCACTGGAAACTGATTTCTGGATTGCGCCAGCTGCTACCGTTACAGCTGCTATCTTCACCACATCCTGGTTCCTTGCCTTCGTTGTCTTCGCCACTATTTCTATGCCATTGGTCGTAGAAGAGGTTGAAGGAACCACGGCCCGGAGCCTCGGTAATGTTGTTGATATAGTATCGCGGCTTGCTGCTCGGCTTAGCGTGATAAGGTTGGACATAAGGAGCAGAATTGCTGCTGTAGTTGTGGCAGGTAATACAGGCACCAAAATCCTGGATATCGCCCTGGGTGTTAATTCTATGGCTAGTTAACACACTCGACAGGTTCTTCTGAAGGACATATCCCTGATTATTTATATGACATTCGCGACAGGCGCCAATAACAGGAGCATCCATTGCACTACTCGTTACTTGATGACACAGTGTACAGTTCCCTGATTTTGCGTCATTCGAGTTTGCATGATGATCCGGAGTATTATGGCAGTTTAAACAACTAACCTGATTGCCGGCAATACCTGAATCAATTATGCCTTGATATGAGCTGTTATGACAGATTCCGCAATCGAAACCTCGGTTATCAACGTGTTCTACTACTACATTCGGATCATGACAATCAGCACATACCGCTTGCGGTACAACAGTCATGTCATGGGCCGCACTATGATCTGCTGCACCGTGACAGTCTGTACATGTTACTTGTGTACCAGTCTGTCCCGCTGCAATGATTGAGTCGTACGTAGCACTGCCGTGACAGACAAGACAACTTAAGCCGCGGTTGTCAATATGCTCTACTGTAACATTGCCGTCATGACATTCTGCACATTCCGCTGATGGAACGTCTGTATTGTCGTGTTCAGCTGCATGATCAGTTGTCATATGACAATCGTAACAATCAAGAGCAGTTCCATTCATGCCGGACTGAATGATTCTCTGAAGTTCAGGATCACCGTGACATGTATTACAGGTAAGAGCTCGATTATCAACGTGCTCAATTACAACATTTCCATTATGGCAGTCTGCACATAAAGAATCTGGTACGTCTACCATATCATGCTCATCTGAGTGCATTCCGGCACCCACATGACAATCTGAACAAAATACTTCCTGACCGTTCTGGCCGGATTCTATTACAGCCCGAACCGTAGCATCTGTGCTAGAGTGGCATGTTGAACAGCTTAACAGTCGTACATCAACATGCTCTGTAACTACATTGGCATTATGACACTCGGCACAGTCGCCTGAGTTAAGACTTGTCATATCATGTGCCGCTGTATGATCACCGGCATTTGTGTGACATGCATCACAGGTTACGAGTGTACCTGCTATACCTTTACCGCTGTCAATGATCGCATCGTAAGTCGTGTTGCCATGGCAAACAAGGCAGCTGAGGCCGCCGTTGGCAACGTGTTCAACAGATACATCCGGATCGTGACATTCGAGACAGGCAGAATCCGTTACATCTGTATTATTATGGGCGTTTGTGTGGTCGGACATAATGTGGCAGTCAGCACACACTACAATGTTGCCAGCCACACCTGAAGCAATGATAGTTTGTATCATTGGGTCATCATGACAGCTGCTGCAACTAATGCCCTGGTTGTCGACATGCTCTGTTACAACATTCTGGTTATGACAGTCCTGACAGGAAACATCGTCTGTCCTTGTCATATCATGAGCTGCCTGATGATCAAGAGGTCCAAGGTGACAATCTGAACAGTTAACTGTCATTCCAGAGATACCGTTGGCGATTGCATCCAGTACTTCTTGTCGAGTACTGTTATGGCAGTCTGTACAGCCTATTGACCTGTTATCAACATGTTCAACTGCTACATTGGCATCATGACATTCAATACATCCATCTGATGGAAGTACTGTTTTGTCATGAAGAGAATTATGAGAAGCAAGTGTTGTAGCTGTATGACAGTCCGTGCAAACTACAGCATTGCCCGCTTTACCACTATCAATTATTGAAGCAAGCAATGGGTCATTATGACAAGCAGTACAAGTTGAAGAGTGATTAACTGTATGTTCTACCGCAACATTACCGTCATGACAATCGGCGCAAATCGCTTCAGGTACAAAGGTTTGATCGTGTTGCGCTGTATGGTTAATGCTTATATGACAATTGTTACAGTCGACCTGTGTGCCATTGAAACCTGCAGTAATGGTATCAATTACTGCCTGGTCAGTACTGTTATGACATGTTGCACAGTTATCGCTATGAGTAACAGGTACTATGGCGGGGTCACCGTGACAGCCGGCACAATCGGTTGCGATACTGATTTGAGCGTGTGTTGGGGTATGTACTTCAGAAAGGGCACCGTGACAGTTTTCACAGTTGACGGCAGTACCTTGCGAACCGGCTGCTATGGTATCAATAACAACCTGGTTAGTACTGTCATGGCAAACTGTACAGTTATTAGAGTGAGTGACGGGGATAATATCAGGGTTGCTATGGCATGAGGAACAGTCAGGAGCGATGCTGATGTTCGAATGAATATTTTCATGAAATGCCGGGTCAATTATTGGGTCTCCATGGCAGTCAGTACAGGTTGGACTTGCCATACGGTGACATGCTGAACACGAAAGGGCCTGTTGAGTTGCAAGATTATGATGTGGACTTATTGGGTCAGCGACAATTGGTGCATGGCATTCTGCACAATCTGCCGATGTCAATGCCATGGCGTTACCTGTATAGATAAAACAAAGCGCGGCAGCGGCAAACATGGTTATCAGAAATAACCGTGTATTTAATGTAATAATCCCCATTTGATACCTCCCGATTTTCCCTTCCTTAATAGTTGCGTTCATGCTTCAACCTATATTAGTGACTCGGATCAAGATCCGGGTGATAATACAATTCTTGAATAAGTTCTGTTTAAACTTTTTATATTGAAATTATTCATAACTATACCGGGCTTAAATAAGACCCTGTCACCAACAGAAATATCAGTTGCTGGAACGGCAACCCACTTCTTGGACATGTCCTTTCTGTTTTTAATTAATACAAGTAGTCGGTCTCCAACATTGTGTGCTTCAACAACGGACCCAGAAACTGTATCCATTTGTATTTCGGCTGCGATTGATGGAGAAGTTTTGAAATTTAAAAATCCAAAGAGTGTAAAGATGAAAACAGACAGGATAGCAATAAAGAGTTTTTGTTTATAATTCAATTTGGTCATACTCAGCTCCACCTAATCTTTAATTTTACCTTTTTGTTCGCAATTACGAACTATAAAGTCCGTATAACAGCAATTAAAACATAAACAAGCAAAATATGTGCCTATAAGATTATTAAACAAGATATATATCATTATCCCTTTGACATCAAAGAAAAGGCTATATTTATGAGTTGTTGTTGTAAAAAAGAAAAACACGGGGAAGTGACAATTAATGTCAATATTCGATATTGAGCTGACATTTTGTGTCAAGTTGGTTTGTTTTTATCAATTTATATTGCGATTTAATTATTTGAAGAATCAAGTTAAGATTGACGTAGTATCATCAAAAATATGAGGATTGAGATAGTTGTAATAGCTAAGGAATTAAAATGTCTACACTTATTATAAAACATAACGCCGGCTGTTGAGCCGCGAGCCCGCGTACCTTTTATAATCATTCATGTTTATAAATGACCGCAGACGCAGTTTGTTAGAACGCATTTAAAGGGTGGAGCGTGAGCAACGCTCGAGGGTGTTCGTGCCGAAGGGCTCAACAGCCGGCGATAAGTGAGACAGGTGAGCGATAGCGGGCGGTCTCACTTATCATTGATAATAAACAGAAATTACATAAATTACAATTTGGTTAAGTTTGTACAGTGAATAAGAATGTATTTTCACTTTGAGAATATCCTGCAAATTTACTGGAAATTTATTTAGGAGGAAGCGGTAATCTTACTAAATGATCAAGGTTGTATATGCTTCATTTTTAGGAAACTGAATAAGTACTTCAAAGATATCTAATTCTGTAAACAGGAAGAAGGTTCTTTTAATCCATGCATACAATAGATAAAAAAAAGAGGCGGCCTCGATTCACGAAGCCGCCCCTTTTGGTTTGTACTGCTTATAATAAAGCAGTTGGTTTATATTAATTGGGTGTTGCAGTGTCACTACCACCCATGTCAGATGTTACAGTGACATCACCACAGTCGTTTACATTATCAACTTGCTTCTCCCAGCGGTCATTATTCGAACTGTAACTCATTGAATAAGAGTCACCACACCAGGTTAAGCTCAGATTAGCTCCGTCATCGAGTGCGTTCTCAGCGTAAACTGTCAGTCTATCACTCCAAGAAGAGTAATCAGCATAGGTGATAACCACGGAGTCATTCATGGTAGGAGGATCACCTCCTCCGCCATTCATTGGGCTGCTTGAGAATGCAGGTACATCATACATATTACCCATGTGCTCAATTGTTACCCAGTCAAAGTTAATAGCTGGATTGCGCCAAGTATCGCCACCATCTCGTTGGGGTTGACCGTCCTCTCCGTATCCGTTTAGATCTTCATAGAATGTACCTTCACAATCAGGTGCACAACTCGGATTAAACTGACTGAAGAAGATATTAAAAGATCCTCTACCCGGGGCAACGGCATTTTCATTGAAAAAGCCAGGCCAAGTGTTGGGCTTACCATGGTAAGGCTGCGGTGAGTGGCAGGCAAAACAGGCACCAAAGTCCTGAATAGCACCGTTGGTATTAAATGCATGTACAGTAGTACCATTAAATGTCTGTACATAGCCGTTGCTGTTTATGTGACATTGACGACAAGCTCCCTGAACAGGTGCGTCCATTGCGCTGTTTGGTGGAGCATGACAATGGGTACAATTACCGGTTAAAGCTTCATTAGAGTTGGTATGATGGTCCGGATCACCATGACAGGCCAGGCAGCTAACCTGGTTGCCGGCTATACCGGAATCAATGATACTCTGATAGGTTGCGTTATGGCATACACCGCAATCCAAACCACGGTTATCAACATGCTCAACGACTACGTTCGGATCATGGCAGTCAGCGCAAACAGGCTGCGGTACAACCGTCATGTCGTGCGCATCCCTATGATCAGATACTCCATGACAATCAGTACACGTTACAAGTGTCCCAGCCTGGCCGGCAGCAATGATTGCATCGTAAGCTGTGTTACCATGACATACCAGACAACTCAGGCCGCCATCGGTGAAGTGCTCGGTGGCAACATTGCCGTTATGACAGTCGGCACATTCAGGAGATGGTACATCTGTATTGTCATGGGCTGTAATATGATCTGTAGTCATATGACAATCCAAACAATCAAGCGCAGTGCCATTCATTCCTGCCTGAATTATATCCTGTAGGACAGGATCGCCATGACATGTATCACAGCTGAGACCACGGTTGTCAACATGTTCTATAACCACATTGCCAGCATGGCAGTCTGCGCAGTATGCTTCAGGCAGAATGACCATATCGTGCTGTTCGGTATGCATACCGGCTCCGACATGACAATCTGAACAGAATACTTCCTGGCCGGCCTGACCAGCAGAAATTGCGGCCTGAACTGCAGGATCTGTGCTTGAATGGCATGTTGAACAGCTTAACAGGTGATCAGTTACATGTTCAGTAACAACATTTGCGTTGTGACAGTCCGCACAGTTGCCTGTGTTGAGACGGGTCATATCATGAGCCGCCACATGATCTCCTGCGTTTGCACCATGACAGGCATCACAGGTTACAAGTGTACCTGTGTCTCCCTTGCCGCTATCAATGATAGGATCGTATGCAGGGTTACCATGACAGACAGTACAGCTGAGTCCATTGTTTGTCACATGCTCTACAGATACATCCGAATCATGACACTCAAGACAGGCAGGATCAGTTACATCCGTCATATTATGAGCATTGGTGTGATCGGTTGGCGGTATATGACAATCCTGACAGAATATGTCGGTACCGGCCATACCCGGGTTAATAATGAATTCAACCAGGAGCGGATCGTCATGACAGATACCGCAGCCAAAGCCCTGGTTGTCAACATGTTCAGTGACGACGTTAGCACTATGACAGTCTGCACATTCCGGTGCGTTCAGGAATGTGTGGTCATGCTGTGCAGCATGATCAAGTGGCCCTTGGTGACAATCTGTACAGTTGACAAGATTTCCAGCTTTACCGCTGGCAATTGCATCCTGCACATCCTGGCGTGTACTGCTGTGACAGGTTGTACAACCCCATCCTCTCACGTCAACATGTTCAGTAGCAGTGTTAGCATCGTGGCAGTCAATACAGCCGTCGGACGGAAGTACAACTTGTGTATGAGCAACATTGTGGGTTTCAAATGTTGTGAACATATGGCAGTCTGCACATGTAATGATTACTGCATTCGGATTCGAGCTTCTGCCGGCTTCAATTACAGATTGAAGTATTGGATCACCATGACAAATGAAACAGTTTTCGACAATGTCGGGGTATATATTCAAATGCTCACGAGCAACGTTCGGATCATGGCAATCGAGACATAATGGCTCTGGCGTTTCCGTATCATGCTGCGGCAGATGGTTCAGGCCAGTTGTGTCTACGTTACCATGACAGTCTACACAACCAACCAGTAGACCGGCTTTACCGTCCTCAATGGTCTGGATGACATCTGGCCTTGTGCTGGTGTGGCACAGCAGACAATCATCATTATGAACACCGATCGGAGTCTGGTTCACACCATGGCATGTAGTACATGGCTGTGAAATTTCAACATTGCTGTGAGTTACATTAGCATGTACTTCCTGGAACACTCCGTGACAGGCATTACAAGTTGCAGTAGCCGTGTTGTTAAGAGCGGCATCTATAATGGCTTGTATTGCCTGCGGTGCAGCATGGCAGGTAGCACAGTTGTTATTATGGGTTACCGGCACAATGTCAGTACTGCCGTGGCAATCCTGACAATCAGCGGAAATCTGAATTTCCGTATGATCAGGAGCTGCATGTGCTTCTGCTAGTACTCCATGGCAGTTAGAACAATCTACAGGAGTACCAGCTACACCAGCAGCGATTGTATCAATAACATTCTGACTTGTGCTTGTATGGCATGATTCACATAAGCCTCTATGGGTTACACCGACAATATCAGCATCCCCATGACAGGTGGCACACTCAGAAAATACTGAAATCTGGTTGTGCTGCGGATTATTGTGCTGTTCCTGGAAGGTACCATGACAAGCGTTACAAGTAGCTACTGCAGTATTATTCAGGGCAGCATCTATAATATCCTGGATTGCCTGTGGTGCGGCATGGCAGGTAGCACAGTTGTTATTATGGGTTACCGGCACGATATCAACACTGCCGTGACATGCCTGACAGTCGGCGGAAATCTGTATTTCAGTATGATTCGGTGCGGCATGAACAACTACGAGCGTACCATGACAACCTGAACAGTTAACAGGTGTACCTGCAGCGCCAGCGCTGATCGTATCAATAACATTCTGGTCTGTGCTGACATGACAGTACCCGCATGGATATGTAGAAGGCACCATATGAGTTACGCCAATTATATCACTGTCTCCATGACATGTAGCACATTCCGGGAAGATGGAAAGGCTGTCATGTATAGGCTCAGGATGTTGTACATTAAATATACCATGACAAGCATTACAGGTAGCAACCGCAGTATTATTCAGGGCAGCATCTATAATATCCTGAATTGCCTGTGGTGCGGCATGACATGTAGCACAGTTGTTCAAGTGGGTTACCGGTACAATATCCGGGCTGCCGTGACACTCCTGACAATCAGCGGAAATTTGAATTTCCGTATGATCTGGAGCGGCATGAGCTTCCGCGAGTACACCGTGACAATCAGCACAGTTAACTTGCAGGGTGGGATCAGCAACCGCATTATCGATAATTGTTTGTACTTCTGGTCGAGGGCTGCTATGACAGGTAGCACAGTTGTCAAGATGTGTTATACCAACAATTTCAGGATCGCCATGGCAGGTTGCACATTCAGAAAAAATGTTAATCCTGCTATGGTCCGGGTCGGCGTGTTGAGGGTTGCCAAGCATGCCATGACATGTTTCACAATTTACCGAAGCATTGGGATCTGCAATGGCGTTGTCAATGATAGAGATGATATTTGGATCAGTGCTCTCGTGACAACCAAAGCAGTTTTCCATGTGTGTAACTTCAATAATGTCCGGGCTTCCATGACAGGCGGCACAATCTGTTGCTATGCTAATTTTATTGTGAGCGTTTTCATGAAATGCCGGGTCTACAATTGGGTCTCCATGGCAGTCTGTACAACCAGGGTTAGCCTGCCTATGGCACTCTGAACATGATTTACCTTGCTGAAAAGCAAGGTTATGGTGTGGAGTTATTGGATCTGCTGCCACAACAGCATGGCAGACGGCACAATCCGCATCAGTAAGTACAGCTTGTGCGTTGCCAGCGTTAATAGCTCCCCATAACCCTATAAAACATAAAAGGGTTAAGAAGAGCAGCCTATGTTTAAATACCTCTCTTCCCATCGTGACCTCCCAAAGCTTCTGTAATTTTGTTGTTACTTAGACATTTTATATTAAAATCAATTTGGCCCATCAGAGTAGATGATGGAATCAAATGTTCTGTTCAGTCTCCTCATGTGTTGGCCGTTAATTCTATTGCCGGGTCTTAATGAAATACTATCGCCTACAGAAACCTGTATTGAAGGAGTAGCCACCCAGGATAAAGTAGAACCATTGTTTATTTGAACAATGGTAATTTCTTCATTCTGAATTACCTGTTCAACTGTACCAACAGTTTCAGATACTGGTGGTGGCGGTCTTCTTCTCCGTCTTCTACGAGCATCTGCATTGTCTACAGAAATGCAGATGAAACTCACTGCTATTAAAAATGTAAAAACGCCAAATAAAAATTTACTTTTTCCAATTCTCATTTTCTTCCCTCTAGTAAAAGTTACTTAACAATTAACTTTCCAGTTTATCATTTAAGAACATATATTTTGAATCAAAGTTATTTATAGCAAGAACTGTGCCTGGGTAGGGGGATATAAATAAAGTCTGCTAAAAGAAAATTGATTTTTAATTTACCTAATTTAAAAATTTATAATACTATGACACTCCCATTTTTCATTAATAATGACATGTAACATATTAATATTATCAAATAAATTTCCTATAACACAATTGACAATATTTGTCAATATGTATACCCTGTGTGACACATTTTGTCAATTATGGCTATAAATTGACAAAATGTGTCAATTTTCGATATAAAAAAATAATTTCTGCCACATTGTGCCACATGTGTAAAATATAAAGACAAATATAACAATAGAACAATGACATAAGAAATATTAAACCGATAATTAAGTAGAGAAATTAAGGCAAGGAATTCCGGATACAAGGAATATAAATACATTACATAGGAATTATTGTTTTCTTAAAACATTTTAAAATAAGACTTATAACTCCCAAAGTATTTCAAATTTTTAATTAATATTACTGAAATAATTAGATGTTAATAAGTCATTTACTGATACTGAAAGATAATATGAAATTATGTGACTAATGAATAACTTAAGAATGTTATTTAAGGTAAATAAATTCACCTGTAAATTTTATCGTTATTCAAATCAAATTTAATAATATATATATACTGATAAGTGAGACCGCTCGATATCACTCACCGGTTTCACTTATCGCCTACAGTTGAACACTTCGGAAAGAACACCCTTGTGGATTCGCTCGCACTCCACCTATCAAGGACGTTATAACAGACTGCGCCCGCAGTCTGTTATAAAAAAATAATGGGTTATTAAAGGGAAGTGGGCTAGTGGTTCAACAGATGGCGTTGAATGATTTATTAGTTAGAAATAAAAACAGCCTAACGTTGCTTAACGTAAGGCTATTATATAATATTTATATAGAATGTTTTATTGGGTCATAATTTGACTTTCAGCGCCAGTTAACTCTCCCCGCAGCTCATCCATCTTTAATTTAAACTGGCTTATGTACTGATCTAGTACATCTTCAGATTCAATAACATATGGAGTAATCATTATTACCAGTTCAGTTTTATCGTTTGTCTCGGTTTGATATTTAAAAAGCCATCCCAAAACAGGTATGTCCTTCAACAATGGAACCCCAACTTCACCACTTTCAGTTTTTCTTTCAATTAATCCTCCCATCAAAATGGATTGTCCATCTTTTACGGCAAGTTTTGTTTTGAGTTCTCGGGATGTGATAACGGGTGAGTCTATGCCCGATGTCACGTTTTCTGTCAATGCTTCACTTACTTGCTGGTCGATATCAAGTATAATAATACCGTCATAGTTAATTCTTGGCGTAACATTTAAAATAATACCAGTATCACGATATTGAACGGTTCTGGTATTGTTGGTGTTAACATCGTCATTAATGGTTTCTGTGGTAACAATAGGAACTTCTTGACCTACATTAACTGTTGCTGTTTCATTGTTTAATACCAGCACCTGTGGAGAAGAAAGTATTGAAACATCATCTTTATCAGCAAGTGCATTTAGAACTGTAATCAGTCTACCGCTATTACTTATAGCACTGTAGCTGAAACCTCCAAGTGCACCTGCAGCCACTTGGTCGAATTCTGTACTGTAAGTCTGGGTGTAATCATGATGATTTATATTTAGATTATTGTCTTTCAACGCCCACTCAATACCAAACTCCCACCCGTCACTTAGTGTCACTTCGGCTACCAAAACTTCAATAAGTACCTGACGCGGTAAGTTGTCAAGCCGTTCAAGAAGTTTGGCCAGCCTTGAATAATCAACAGGTAGAGCCCTCAAGAGAATAATGTTGCGGCTGTCATCTGCTATAAGAACTGGTTCACCAGCAAAATGCAAAGAAGAAGATGTTTCTCCAGAACTGACACCTCTGGAAGCTGTTGAAGGAGCAGCAGCCCGTGTTGTCGAATCTTCTGTTGCTGAAGCCGGTCTAATAGGTGCCGGTCTTCTTGTTTGGGATGTTTTGCCATCCCCCTGGTCACTAATTAAAGTATTAACCAGATCAGCAAGATCTGATGCAACTGAGTTTCTTACATTATATATATATATGTTATCTCTACCCTGAGTTGGAACAACATCAAGTTCACTTACCCACTCTTCTGCACTCTCAATGAGCTTTCTGTTATTGCTGACCAATAAAATAGAATTTACTCTTTCAAGAGGAATTACTGATATGGCATCACGGTCTTTTTTGTTTATTTGAAGTGCTGAAAGGATTTCAAGTAACTCATCACGCAAGTCAAAGAGTGGTGCGTTTTCAATTTTAACCAGGCGAACCTTAAGAGATGAAAGAGGGGAAATGTCAATACGACTAAGGAGCATTAATGAATCTATAACTTTTGATTCGAAATCAGTAATTATAAGCGTGTTTGAGCTGGTTAGATTGTGGACAGATCCCTGTTCGGATATATAAGGTTCGATAAGCTGCATGGCTTCTGTCGATGACATGTACATCAACGGCAATACCTGGATAACCATTCTGGGTGATTTTTTGAGATCGCCCATCTGGCCAGGCCCAAAAAAGTTTTGTGAAGCAAGCTTATTCGAAACAAATATATACTCGTATTCTCCCTCCTGCCTGATATCCAATCCATTTATATTAAGGATTTTCCGAAAAAGTACAGATAGCTGATTCATAGGAATCTTTTGTCCGGAACGTATATTAACAATACCTTTAACCTGGGGATCGATTATATAATTCAGGCCTAATGTTTCAGCAATGACCTGAATTACTTCGTATATATCTGCATTGTCAAAGTTAAGAAGTATTCCTTCACCTTCAACAGCTTTAGGTAATTTTCTTTTTTTTGGGACTGAAACGTTGTCGAGGTAAGGATTTCTATCAAAGGTTTCTACAGATAAATCTTTAATTTTCGGACCCGGAGGCTCTTTTTCAACTGTCTCAGATACATCTAACAGGGCACTTTTTGCATCTTCTCTTGATATTTTTTTGCTTATCTCAGAAATATCAACCTTGCTAACCATTCTCTGGTCAGAATATTTAGGTGGAGTGCATCCTGAAATGATAAAAATGTTTAAGAAAAGAAGTGTTGAAACGATTATTTTAAATCGCATAATTCACCTTCAAAAGAAATGTATATTGGAATCATCATTGATTTATAAAAAAATAATTAACAAATTTCTATATATAAGACTATTATTTTCAATATTTATCATGGATCAGAAGGCCTGGGTAGTCGACCAGTCGAAGGGACTAAGCGACTAGCAGCGGGTGGCCTGCGTATTCTTGGAGATATTATACCAGGTTGCCTAGTTTTTTTTGTGTCAACAGGTGATTTTGCAGTTGCTTTAGTGCCTGGCGAAGTTCTGACAACTGGAGCAGTGGGTTTCTTAACAGTAGCTGCTTTTTTCTTTTTACGTGCTGGTTGAGGCGGAGTTTTTCTCACCTTATCAGGATCGTATAAAGGTTTTTCAACAGTATCTTCACCTTTAACAAATACTATTTTTTCGGGTAAAATCTCGTTGACCTCGTACCCGTCAATAGAATCTCCCAGAACAAGTAGCTTGTTTTCGGATTTAGTAATTGCTACCTTTCCTCTGATACGGCTTGAACCTCGACGAACAACTTTTTCCTTTACCTGGTAAGTTACTATACCTTTACGAGCAGTTGGTGTTATTATTGAACCGGTATACATAATTACATCCAAATCAATATTACTATCTGCAGCTTCAGAATCAGTTATACCTACAGAATCGACTACCTCCGCTTGCCGTGATTCACTGAAGAGATACCCTTCATTAAGATCTGGTAAAGGGTCTGAAACAGCAGGATAGAAGCTTATCTTTTTAGTTAACAGCTTTTGGTTAGATTCTGCTTTCTTTGAAATAATTTCTTTTTCATCTGATTCATATTGCCAACTGATCGTACCGGCTTTCACCAAATAGAAAAAAGATAATACCAGAACTGCGATTAATGTAATTCGTAACATAATTTCAAATAATATTAATAATTCAACAAACCGTTATTATGAGATCTTATAATAACCCTTCAAATCCAGGAAAATTTTTAGGCCTGATCCTTTGAAAGGCTTTAGTGTAAAACTTTCAATTTGAAAAAGCTTATCGGACTCATATATGCTCGATATAAAACGGCCAAAACCATCAATTGAGCCGGAAAGCCTTATTTTAATTTGCACTTCTCCTATATTTTTTTCTTCGGAACTTTCCTTTTTAAATGAGGGTCGTAGAGTTTCAAGAACCAGGCCTGATGAACTTATATTTTCCTGAAGTTTTAACTGCATGGATGATGACGCTTCTTCACCGGATTTGCCTGCAAAAAAATAGGTGTCATTCTCTTTTTGCTGTTTCTCTAAGACCTCAACTCTTTTTTTAAGAGCCGGAAGAGTATTGGCTGCGGATCTGTATTTTTCAAGAAGATCAAACTTACTAGTGACTTCGATTTTTTTATCTGAATAATAATTTATTGCAAAACGACCAATGTTTAGAACGAGCAATAACACGGCAAAAGCAATAAGAAGCGTTCTTGTGCTATAACTCTTTATCCTTTGTAGAATGTATGTCATGGCAGGCTGATCTCCACCTGAAAGTATGTTCTGTTTCTCCTGCGACTTGTTGATTTAAGCTTTGACTCACCTATGGATTGAAGTTGAGTAGTCAATTCACCAACATTCTCTGTATAACCCTGAATATGAAACGATCTGCTTTTCTTGTCCATTCGCATCTGATCCAGATATGATGATTCAGGCAACTTTTCGGAAAGGTTCTTTAAAAAACCAATAAGGTCTGGATTCTTACTTATACTTTCTACAGTGTTCAGGTTCTTTAAAAGCATATCTTCTTTGGAACGCAATTTGTTAACCTCATTAACTTGTGGCATAATTTCGCTAATTGCGTTTTCAACTTTATTATCTGCTCGTATTAAAGAAAATCCTTTTATCCCGCCCAGAACTAATAATGCTGCGAGGTTAAGACCTATCAAAGCAACAATTGCAACTTTAAAATAGTCTGGTTGACGGAAAGATTCCGGCAGCATGTTGAAATCTTTAAGTATTGGATTCTGCTCAAGGAGTTCTCTGGCATTTTGGTACCTGCTGCCTTGTACGGGTTGCTGATGATAAATTGTGTCACATTTACAAAGAGAAGTCAGTTCTGAAAAAGATGGCTCCTTGCCACACAGGAAACGATCTTCAAGTTGAGATCCTATAAAAGTATAAACCTTGGAAAATCTCCCAGGCAAAACAAGTGCCCATTTAGACTTCTGTGCCAGGCGGTTGATATATCTTTGGCTTTCTGGAAATAGGCCGGTAATGATATAACCGGCATTAGACACTTCCTGTGCGACAGGCTCCACAAGTTGTTTATTAACAGCAACAAGGTTCAACCTGTAGTTTTCTTTTAACCGCTCGTTAGTATAACTGAAGAGCATCGTTTCTTTTGGAAACGGTATCAGCATATCAAGTTGATATTCGACAGCTTGTTTTATATCACGTGTTTTAAGAGGAAGATTTATAGATTTAAAAAAAAGCAGCTCTTCTGATACAAATAATGAAACCTTGCTAAAAGATATATTGTTCCTTGAACAATAGGCGAGCAACCTTTCACCCAGCAGACTTTTATTATCAATAAACATATCTGCATCATTAGAGAATGGGTGACAAATGTTAACACCGTTTTTCTCAATGATTATTTCGAGAGCATCTTTCATATAAGACTTTCCTTCCAGGATAAGTATTTATAACCATACTTATCCAGAACGATAATAACGCTTATTTTTGTTCCAGGTCCATGTTTTTTTTCAATTTTTTCATCAGTTGGACTGAGAGAGTAACTCGACTTGCTTAAACCGACAATAAAATAATTTCTGTTTTGGCCGTTCGTATATATCAAATATGGGCTAAGTAGGCTAAATCTTTCATCACCCAGAATTAGCTTTGCCTGGACAGCTGATAACTTACCATATGTCTCCTGTGATTCTTTATAGGCATCTATTGTTTCTTGATCTCCACCCGTTATAAATTCAAGCATAGAAGGAGTCAGGCTGTTAAAGTTAATTTTCTTCTGCTTATTATGTATCGTAAACACTTCATCCGATACAATTTTTCCAGATAGTGGTTCAGACCCTTTTATCATAAAAAACTCACCAGGATCACGAATATTGCCGTTTCTTGGAATATAAGGATCTTCTAAACCCTGGTAATATTCCTGTTCAGCTCCGTTTAATCTATTCAAATCATCAGTATCTCTCCAATCCAGTATGGAGTCAATTAAAGTTGCCGTTTGGTCGGGATCGAGCCCTTGATATTCAAAATAAAGTTCTAACAGTTTACGTGGCGCATTATTTAAATCAATTTTTCCGGTTTCGTTAACCGCATAATAACTGACTGTTCTGCCGGATATTTCAGTTTCATAAATATAGCCCAGATTAAAAATTTTATATTCTTCATTATAAAAATCCAATGGTCTGTCCATAAGTCTGAAAAGACCAAGGTTTATACCAGCCTCTGATGTGTATCGTGTTGCAGTTCTTTTTTTTACATTATCGGCTATTTTCAAATTTGTACGTACCTGTAAAATCAGTTGTGAAGCAAGAAAGCTGGCAAGGAGCATAGCTACAATTACTATAATAAGCGCAAAGCCCTTTTCATTTTGCCTGTGATCATTTTTTGCGTACAAAAAACACATATTAAAAACTATGCTCAATTCATTTGTCATAATTAATACAGAGCTACCTTCTTGAAAGTTTTAAGGTAGAGTAATCGCCCTGTTTGTCTGATATCACCACCAGGTTAAACAGCAAACCTTCTAAAAAAGGTGTTTCAGATTCTGCTATATCATATTCTTCACTCTCTGGGTCCATAAGTGCCTGATCAAATGCTATTGATCTTTCCAGGACACTAGTCATATTTTTTTCGAGTCGGATTATGTTCCTGGTTGAAACAGAAAAATTCTGTAATATAGCTACATATGCTAGGCCAAGTATGGTAACCGCAACCAGAACTTCAAGCAGTGTAAAGCCCTGTTTTTCATCCCTGACATTTAAATGAAAAGATTTAATCTTATTGAACATTCCACCATAATCCATAAAGTTGAATTTATTTATTAATAACATAAGGGTTAAAGCCACAACGCGGTAACAAGACATACTGATTTTCCAAATATTCAACCAATAAATTTCCTTCTTCAGAATCGTATTCCATGAAAAATGATCCATCTGTTTTAGTAAGAAAGTACATCTCATCAATTGCCGGTAAGTATTCATCATCATAATCGATATTATAGTAGTCCTTTTTTTCCAGGTAATAGAGTGTCTGTTCGCCCTCATCATAACGATACATAGCCAATACAATACCCGAGGATCTGTTAATTAACGGATATCGGGTTATGATTCTAAGGTAATTACCATCCGAAGAAATTGTGATTTCATCTTTCATGACATCGTACCAAGCACTATTCACCTGGTGATGGAGGAGGTTTAGAAGTCCTAATTGCCTTTCCATGGCAAGCAGCTTTTTTCCTCCTTTATCCTGGGCTCTGATTCCAACATTCAATATCGAATAAACCATGGTGGTAATCATTGCTAAAAGCAGGACGGCAACCAAAAGCTCTATTAAAGTAAAACCTTTTTGGGTAAATAAGTTCTTCATTTATTCAGCAAGGTTCATTCCATTATCGGCATTGCCGTCAGTGGATCCATAAAAATCTTCACGGTTCTTTTCCCTTGATTTATAAGGATGGTTGCTGGTGTTACATGGCTTTCTGCAAGAAAAATAATTCTTGGAGGTTCAATTGTTATATTGCCATCTTCACCAAAATCAAATTCTCTTATTTCATCAACGGCACCGCTTAAAAGCATTGATTTGTTGTTGTCCGGATCTAAGACAACATGAACTTCCTTGCCTTTTGATACGGATATCAACCTGGCGTATCGTAAAGTGGCCATAACCAACTGTGTCTGTCTTCTGAATTCCAGTTTGTTTAACATGCGAGAAATGCCGGGAATCGCAACTGTTGATATTATTCCCAGTATGAGAAGTACAATGAGCAGTTCAAATAATGAAAAACCTGATAAGCGTGCTTCTTTACCCTGCCTGTTTAATGGATTTGATCTGGATTTTATTTTACAGAAAGGGAAAAACGTCGGCATATTAATCATCCGGCGATTTCGTTGATACTGAGAATTACAGAAAGCATGGAAATAACCACATAGCCGGTAACAATGGCAATAATCACGATAAAGAAAGGCTCTATAATGGAAACGAGTCGTTTGATTTTAACACGTAATTCGTTTTCATAATGGTCTGCAACTTGGCCGCAGACATGGCCAACCTCTCCCGATTCTTCCCCAATAGACAGCAGATCTACAGCAAGGCCAGGTAACAGACCTTCACCTTTAATTTTTTTTCCAACTCTTTGTCCTTCTTTAAGTGCCTGGGTGGCACGGTTAAGCATTCGGCGAAATTCCAGGTTACTGGCAACCCCACTGCTTATTTTAAGTGCTGTCGCCAAGTGAACACCGTTGTTTACTAGCACCTCAAGAGTTCTGAAAATCTTCGTTGTTTCCAGGTCCCGTACAAATGTAGATAACAGTGGAATCTGAAGTGCCAGGTGATCCATTTGCTTCCTGCCGTCTTTAGTCCTTACATAAGCAATAAATAAAATAATAGGAGTAACAAGTATAAGGAATGATATAAAAAAATGATCCGTCAAAAAATTAGCTGTATCCATCATAACCTTTACATGAATAGGAAGCTGCTGATCTATACCGGAAAACAAGATTTCAAATTTAGGCAGAATTGCTGTTAGTAAAATAATTACAGCTATGATCCCAACAACCATTACGATAACAGGGTAAATAGATGCTGATATCACAAATTGTCTGAGATCTTGGAATGTTGACTGGTATTCAGAAGTTTTTATAAGCATGGCAGGAAGGATGCCACCTTCTTCACCCGCCTTGACAAGGTTTACATACATTGGTGGAAACTGCTTTGGATGATTAGCCAGTGCCTGGGAAAAAGATTTTCCTTCTTTTAGGTCCCTTTCAATGATTCCAACAAACTCTTTAAATGTGGGCTTATACGCTTGATCTTTCATAACCCTGAGAGACATGTCCAGCGATAGACCTGCATTTAATAAAAGGGCAATCTGTTTAGTGAAAAAATTAATATCGGTGCGAGTTACTTTGCTAGTACGAAACTTTTCAAGAAATAATGAAGATTTACCTGTCTTGGTATGAGGGTGTATTTCCAAAGGCCTCAAGCCCTGCATTATAAGTCGTTTTGCTACAGCGGCTTTGTCAATATCTTCTAAGACACCTTCAGCTAAAGTGTTATCATGTTCGAGCGCCGTGTAATCATAAAGATTCATTTTCTGTTCCTCTGCAAACCCTCATAACTTCAGACAGGGATGTTTTCCCTTCTTTCACTTTCTGGAGGCCATCGTCAAACATCGAGTGGAAACCATTGTCGTCAGCAATTTTCTTGAGGTCAGACAAATCTACACCCTGCGAAATACCTCTGCTTAATGAATCGTCTATTTCAAGCAACTCGTAAAGGCCAATACGCCCGGAATACCCTGTGTTGGAACATTGTGGACAACCAGCACCCTTGAATACCTCAAAGTCCTCATCATTTGGTTTATAGCCTAATATTTCTGAGGCATGACCCTTTTTTTCCTTGCAGTGAGTACATATACATCGAACGAGACGTTGTGCTAGAACAGCTCTCAGAGAAGAAGATATGAGAAATCGCTCAACCCCAATATCGATCATGCGTACGACAGCTGAAATTGCATCATTAGTATGAAGTGTACTGAATACCAGATGACCGGTAAGAGAAGATTGAACCGCAATTTCAGCTGTATCATAATCTCGGATTTCACCTATCATTATAACATCCGGATCCTGGCGAACTATTGACCGCAGTCCCTTTGCAAAGGTTAAGCCTATCTCAGGCCGCACCTGTATCTGATTAATTCCGTGAAGCTGATATTCAACAGGGTCTTCAATTGTAATGATCTTGTTATTACCTGAATTGATGTGGTTGAGAGCACAGTAAAGTGTGGTTGTTTTACCACTCCCTGTTGGGCCCGTAACCATTATAATGCCGTTAGGAATTTTAATTAACTGCTTGAATCTTTCTTCTATTTCATGGTTCATACCAAGACGGCTCATCTCGAGGATTACATTTCCTTTTTCAAGAATTCGTATGACCACTCCTTCTCCATATACCGTCGGCATGGTAGAAACTCGAAGATCTATTTCCTTGCCTGAAATACGCATTGATATTTTTCCATCCTGAGGAATTCTTCTTTCGGCAATATCAAGTGCAGCCAGGAGTTTTGTCCTGGAAATAATTGCTGCCTGAATTGATTGTGGGGGAATTTCAAAATCATGAAGTATGCCGTCAATGCGAAACCGGATAATCATGCCCTCTTCAAAGGGTTCAAGGTGTATATCGCTTGCTCTTCTGTTAATAGCTGTATCAATTAAATTGTTGACATATTTGATAACCGGGGCTTCAGATGCCATATCTTTAAGCTTGTCAATATCTGCATCTTCACCGGTAAAATTGTCTTCATTTAATTCGTTTATTGAAAGACCATAGTGCTGGTCCATGATTTTTTTAAGGTGAGATTCCTGAATAAGTTGAACAATAAAGGGCTCGGGGGAAAGCATGTCGGCAGCTGAAAGAATGTCTCCATCCAGAGGATCGGAAACAACGAGAATATTTTGATCGCTACTGTTTTTAATCAGCGCGAAAGGATGTTCGCGATGAAATAATTGGGATATTTCAATAGGTAAAAATTGGTCTTCATCTTCCGGTGTGTAAACTGTTAAAGAAAGTTCTTCTGCCAGCGCAGCCAGGAGATCTTCTTCACTTATAAAACCAAGAGATATAAGAATGTCACCAATTCGGTGTGGCACGGTGGCCTGATGTGAAAGAGCTCTCTCAAGCTGATTTTGTTGAAGCTTGCCTTTCTGGATCAGGAGGTTGCCAATCATTTCTTTTTTTGTAAAGAACACAGAATGAGGCATATTTTTATCCTTAGGATTTTATTAGGCTTATTAGACAAATCTATAAGAATGTTTCTTTTTTTTGTAATAAAATTATTCAATTACAATCTTAATTATTATAATTGAATTGTAATACCCAGTCAATGGTGAACGATTTAACATCTTTCAGTTTAATAATTTTCATGTTTACCTGATGCTGTTCGTTTATTAGTATTATTTGTATTACATTGATAAACAGAAACTTAGTTGAATTTACGAATATTAAAATGAAATTATAAATCTAGATTAATGGAACAAAACAATATGATTAAAAGTGACTGCTTAAATGAAATGGAATTAAAGTTCTCTCGAAACATTAACTTTTTTTCAGAAAAAGGATTTTCATTAATAGAGCTTCTAATTGTCATGGTAATTCTAGGACTCATAGCAGGTCTTGTTGGTCCACAAATGTTTGGTAAACTTGGAACTGCAAGGAAAGGAACTGCAAAAGCACAAATTGAAATGTTGATGACAACCCTGGATGCTTATCGACTTGATGTAGGAGACTACCCGGATAATAACCAGGGTCTTGATGCTCTATTTACTGATCCAGGAATAGAAAAATGGGACGGACCCTACCTGAAAAAAGAGGTTCCTCTTGATCCATGGGATAAACCGTACAATTATTCAAATCCCGGAGAGCATGGTGAAATTGATATTTATTCTTATGGAAAAGATAACCAACCCGGTGGAGAAGGTGAAGACGAAGATATTGTAAGCTGGCAATAGGTGCCTGTAATACATTACAAATGTTTTGAAAAAACAATATGATAGTTTTTGATCTTGCATGCGATTGCGGACTTGTCTTTGAAGGATGGTTTCAGGACAACAAAGAATTATCTGACCAGGTTGACCTAAAAACTCTTCATTGCCCCAAATGTGGGAGCACAGAAGTACGCAAAATATTATCACCAGTAAGAACTTCCAGCAGAAAAGAATTCGAAGCAAATTCTCAATCTCAAAGTGGTGATCAGCCAGATATTGATAACGCTAACAAAATATTAAAAGATGTTCAGGATTTCGTTATCTCAAACTTTGAGGATGTTGGGACAAAAATGGCTGAGGAATCCCTTAAGATCCATTATGGACTTACTGAACCTCGAAACATAAGAGGTGTTGTTTCAGAAGAAGATGAGAAAGTTTTAGAAAAAGAAGGCATCGATCTGTTGAAAATTCCCATGCCTAGAAGTGAAAAAGAAACAAATTGATAATATAAAATTAGCTAATCACCTGAACTAAAACTCTCAAACCTCATTCCTATTTTTTCTTATTGAATTTCATTCATATCTGCTTTCTTTATAAAAGATAAACCCCTCTACTTTTATCTCATTATTTCTGTCATCAGGAAAGCAAGCCATATTTTAAAAAAAATAATTAAAATTTGACAGCAAAATAATAAGTTATTAGAGAATTCTGTATATCTAAAAAATATCATTTATTTTCCTTAACTATTCAGCTCTTTCAAATAACGTTGTTTTTCTACATAATAATGTGAATCGCATTGCCTCACTATTAGACTATCTGCGGTTCAATTGAAAAACTATTCTTGGAGGAAAAGCTATGGAGAACGTACAGCTAATGATGCAAAAGGTATTAGAAAATTTTGGTGCCTATCTCCCTAAGGTACTTGGAGCCCTTATCATTCTCATAGTAGGGTGGCTGGTTGCCAAAGCTTTGTCCGTCGCCCTCAAACACCTCATCAATAAATTACATGTCAGTGAAAAGTTAAGTAAGGTTTCAGGAACTACGGTAGACCCCGAAAAGGATACTACACTTGCGGATGGTCTCAGCACAGGCCTGTTTTACCTCATTATGTTATTCGTCCTTGTCGCATTTTTTGAGGCCTTGGACCTGAAAATAATTACAGAACCTATCCAAAACCTTCTGTCTCCTTTGGCCGCTTTTGTGCCAAACATTATTGGAGCAGGAGTAATGTTGATTATTGCATGGGCCCTAGCGGCGGTTTTACGTATACTTGTCACAAAAGGTCTATCTGCAATGCAGGCAGATGAGAAAATATCTCAATTATTTGATAAAGAACCTGAAGAGACTTTCCCATTCAGCAAGACAGTTGGAACAATTGTTTTCGCTTTTGTTTTTATACTCTTTTTACCAGGGATAATGGGAGCATTATCTACGACTGCACTAAGCGGTATACTGGAACCTGTCCAAGGGCTTCTTGATAAGACCATGGCATTTATCCCAAATATATTTGCCGCAGCAGTAATTTTGCTTGTTTTTTGGATAATTGCCAGAATTGTCAGGCAAATTGTCACTGTCCTCCTAGCTTCGCTTGGAACAGATACATTTGGTGAGAAAATTGGCATGGAAAAGCAGAAACTCTCTGCGATAGGCGGTGCAATTGTCTACATACTTATACTTATACCCGGTGTTACTCTCGCACTAGATACTCTGGATATGGGTTCGATAACAGATCCAATCAGCAATATGTTAAACCTCGTTCTTGAAAAAATCCCATCTATATTAAGTGCGGCAGTAGTTCTCATAGTTGGATTTTTGCTTGCCGGATTGGCACGAAAATTCATAACAGATATTTCCTCAAGTGCAGGTGCCGATACTTTAAGCGAAAAAGTAGGTGGGGATGCACTAAAAATTTCTGGCGTTATCGGATCATTGGTTTATTTCTTTATTATTGTACCTATTCTGATAACAGCACTTGATATCCTTGATCTGGACGCAGTTACAGCTCCCATAAGCAACATGCTTAATATAGTTTTATCTTCTTTACCTGCAATTTTTACTGCGGTTGTTATTTTGGCTGTTGGTTATTACGTGGGCAAGATTGTTTCCAGGCTTATCGCTGAAATGTTGGCAGGAATGGGTTTTAACTCTGTTCCGGAGAAACTTGGTTTGTCTTGTGATGTTGATGCGCAGGAAGGGAAGGGTGCCGAAATAGTCAAAACGCCTTCAACTTTCGTTGGGGGGCTTGTGCTTGCGGGTATAATGCTTTTTGCGGCAATTGAAGCCTCTGAATTGCTGGGATTTTCAATACTTTCAGATTTGACTTCCCAATTTATAGTATTTGCAAGCCAGGTTCTCACCGGAGTGATCATTCTTGCGATTGGCCTTTTACTTGCCAATATGGCCTCTAAAGCTATCAAATCAAGCAGCCTGCCAAGTGCTGATTTTGTTTCTTTGGCGTCAAGAGTTGCAATTATAATATTTGCTAGTGCTATGGCACTGGGTCAAATGGGTATCGCCAGCCAGATCATTAACATGGCCTTTGGTTTGTTGCTTGGTGCAATCGCAATTGCAATAGCACTGTCATTCGGCCTCGGAGGCAGGGATTATGCTGCTGCCATGCTCAATGAATGGCAGGGAAATAAGAAAAAGAAATAGATTTTATATAATTATTACATAATAGGGCTTCATATCGACTGAAGCCCTATTATATATTTTTGTTAAGTTTTGGTTTGTTTGCCTGTCAAATTAATTGTATAAAATGACTTATAATTATTGCTGTATATTGGAACCAGCATTTATCCCTAGCCGACAAAATAATCTAATTTGTCGAAATTGTTCAAAAAATATATCATAAAATCTGTTGTAAATATTACGATAAAACATACATATAAATCATTTTAAGCGTAATTTTCTTGTACTGATGATGTTAAAGTAATTTTATTACTTTCTTGGAGGAGGGAAAGGTTATGAAAATTTCCGTCAAGCTTGCATCCGCGTTTTTTATCTTAACAGCTATATGTATTTTAATAGGTATTTTTGGATGGTATGGATCAAGTTCGGCAAGCAAATCAGTGAATGTTATGACGGAAAAACGTTTGCCTTCTGCGTTTGGATTGGGATTAATGATGAAATCATTAAATGCCATAAAGTCAAACGAACGAACGATGGTAATATCCAGTCTTACAGCAGATCAAAGAAAAAAAGAGATAAGTGCGATCGATAATCAATGGAAGGATTTTGAAGAAGGTTATGAAATATATAATTCTGTAGACCGGCATGAGAATGAGAATGAAATTTGGGAAAGATTTCAAAATTCTTTAAAAAAATGGAAGGAAATTCAAAAGGAACTTATACAACTTGTTTCGGATGTGAAATTTAATGACATAGCCGCCCTTGAATCCATTTTACTTGCCAGGCAAATCGACCATATCAAATGGGTTGAAAGTCTGGACAGGGCTATTATTGAAAATATTGAATTTTCAGGACAGCTTGATCCAAACCTGTGTAATTTCGGCAAATGGAAAAGCACATTCCAATCCGGAGATAGTGCATTTGATCAGAAACTGAAAAAAATAGATACTCCTCATACCTATCTTCATGAACTTGGCAAAGACATAAATAGAATCATTGCCTTGAATACTCTAACGTTTTCAGGCGAATCCAAAGAGGCTCGAGATCTTTTTGACACGAAGATTATTCCATCACTAAGAGAAATTGAGCTTTATTTTTCTGATGTGCTTCAAAATGTACGCGATGATAATAAGAGATTTAATACCGCAGTTGAAATTGCACTGGGAAAAGAAAAAAAAGCCTTTGACGACTGTATGACTCAACTGAATAATTTAGCTGAACTAAGCTCGGCTAATTCAAATTTATATAGTCGCTCAGTTAAATCTGAAGCTGAAAGAATTAAAAAGCTAAGCGCGATAATAGCGTTTCTTGGCGGATTTATAGCTCTTACTTCTGGTTATTTTATAAATAGAAGTATAACAACATCATTAAACGATACAATTGATGTAATCAGAAATATTGTTGATGGTGATAATAATGCAAAATTACCGGTGGGAGATTCTGTAGATTGTTCAAATATAAAAAAATGTGGAAATAGTGATTGTCCAAGCTTTAATTGTCTTGATCACTGTTGGATTGTCAGCGGTTCCTTTGCCTCTGTTAAACATTGCCCTCGCGCTAAGAAAGGGGAGGATTGCAGAACATGTGAATTATATGGTGCTAAAACAGAGCTGTATGAACTCGGTTCAATCATTGCCAGTTTGTCAAATTCACTTGATATGAGAAGAAAAATGGCTATGCAGATTGCCAAGGGTGATCTGACTATGACTGTAGAACTCATATCCAATAAAGATAAGCTTGGAATGGCATTGCAGGAAATGCAGAAATGTCTCAGTCAGATCATTTCAAACGTTCAAACCTCCGGTAGCGAGATATCAACTGGCGCACAACAGATTTCGCGTGCGAGCCAGTCTCTTGCCCAAGGAGCAACTGAATCAGCAAGTTCTCTGGAGGAAATATCGTCGTCAATGACAGAGCTTACGTCGCAGACAAATATGAATGCGGAAAACGCGAAAAAGGCAAAAGAAATATCTGAAGAAGCAAAAGAGGAAGCAAAAAATGGTAATATTAACATGAAAGAAATGATAGTTGCCATGGATGAAATTAATTTGGCAGGTCAGGATATATCCAATATAAACAAGGTAATAGATGAAATTGCTTTTCAGACGAATCTGCTTGCATTAAATGCCGCGGTTGAAGCTGCCAGGGCCGGTAAATACGGAAAAGGTTTTGCTGTTGTTGCGGAAGAAGTTCGCAATCTTGCCGCCAGGAGTTCAAAAGCTGCCAAGGAAATCGCTGATCTCATTGAAGAAACAGTTGAAAAAACACAAAATGGAGTATTAATAGCTGATAAGTCTGCTTATTCACTTGAAAAAATTGTTGAAGGGATTAGCAATGTATCCGAAATTGTAGCTGAAATTGCTGTAGCATCTGAAAACCAGTCAATTGGTATTGCTGAAGTAAGTAACGGTATTTTACAGATAGACAAGGTTACTCAGGAAAACACAGCAAATTCCGAAGAGACAGCATCCGCTTCAGAGCAGTTAGCGGGTCAGGCTTTGATGCTGGAAGAAATGCTTTCAAAATTTAAGCTGAATAAAGTCAGCGATGATTCAGTTTCAAACCAGCCAGACCAGCCAACTTTATTAGATCATGAAAAAAATAATAAGTGTAAATTACTTAAAAAAAGTATGGAGGAAGATCAGGAAATTTCCGGTATTTACCGCAAAGACACAATAGTTTTGGATGATGAGGATTTTGGCAAATATTAACCTGTTTTATTGTTATTAATTTCTTCACTTAACTTTTTGTTTATAAAATCACATTCAAGTGGGGAGAGATCAAATCGCAACTCTGCTTCAGCCAGGATCTTTTTGCGGCTCTTTTCCGGGTGTAATTTTAACTCTTCACAAAGCCAATGTACAGCTTTCCGAATTTTCTCGCCCTCAGGCTGGATGCCCCTATCTGACATTTACAAGTTTTCCTCAGGTTTAAGGATTACGCCAGCAAGTGGTGGTACGGTAATTTTTATATGACAGGGAGCATTTCCATGTGGTTCGTTGACTGGTGCTCCCAGGAAAGGATTCCTGGAATCACTGCCACCGAATCTGGAATAATCAGAACAGAAAATCTCTCTGTAATTCGAACTTGATGGAACACCTACCTTATAGTCAAAAACAGTCTGGGGCGTGAAGTTCATGAGACAAACAAGATGATCTCCATTGTTTTTGGCGTGCCTGCTATAAACAATTATTGAACCGTCAACATCATTGAAATCAATCCACTTAAAACCTTCAAAATTGAAATCTATTTCCCAAAGAGAAGGATTATCTTTATACATCTGGTTTAGCTCCGAAACAAAATCCTGTAATTTTGAATGCCTGTCATCAGCGTTGCATAAATGCCAATCCAAGCTGGTTTTGCAATACCACTCTGACCACTGGCCAAACTCGCTACCCATAAAAAGTAGCTTTTTGCCTGGATGCGTCCACATATATGTGTATAAAAGTCTTAAATTGGCAAACTGCTGCCAGCTGTCACCTGGCATTTTTGATAGCAGTGATCTTTTGCCATGCACAACTTCATCATGTGACATTGGTAATATGAAATTTTCTGTAAATGCATATAGCATAGAAAATGTGAGAACATTATGATGATAGCGACGATATATCGGGTCCTTACTGAAGTAACTCAAGGTATCGTTCATCCATCCCATATTCCATTTAAATCCAAAACCTAGTCCACCATGATCAGCAGGTTTAGAAACACCAAAAAAACTTGTTGATTCTTCTGCAACCATCATGACGTTTGGAAATCGCTCATAAATGATACTGTTCAAGTGTTTAATAAATTCTATTGCTTCCAGATTTTCCCTGCCACCGTAGCAGTTTGGGATCCATTCTCCTTCTTCACGGGAGTAATCGAGATATAACATGGATGCCACTGCATCAACACGCAGACCGTCTATATGGTATTTGTCCAGCCAGAAGAGGGCATTGGCAATTAGAAAATTACTGGTTTCCTTCCTGCCGTAATTGAATATAAAGGTACCCCATTCAGGGTGGGCTCCTTGGCGGGGATCCTCATGTTCATATAAAGCTGTCCCATCGAACCGGGCCAAGCTATGAGCGTCTGATGGGAAATGTGCCGGAACCCAATCGAGTATTACGCCAATATTATTCTGATGGCATGTGTCAACAAAAAGCATGAATTCTTCAGGAGTGCCGTATCTGCTGGTTACACTGTAATATCCAGTAACCTGATACCCCCATGATTCATCCAGGGGGTGTTCCATAATCGGCATGAGTTCAATATGTGTGAACCCCAAATCGCGAACATAAGGGATCAGTTTGTCTGCAAGTTCTTTATAGGTTAGGAGACGTTCCGGGTCTGAGGGGTCGCGCTGCCATGTTCCAAGGTGTACCTCATAGATTGAAACAGGCTTGTCATAAGGTTTGCATTTCGACCGCTTTTCAAGCCAGTCATTATCGTGCCATTTATAAGTTGAAATATCTCTGACAACTGAAGCAGTTCTTGGTCTTACCTCTCCAAAAAATTGCATTGGATCAGATTTTTCTAGTAAGCTCATGTCCTGAGTTCGAATTTCGAATTTGTATATTTCGTCATTGCCAATACCAGGAATAAAAAGCTCCCAGATGCCAGAGTTTTCAAGGGACCTCATCTGGTGAACCCGTCCGTCCCAAGAATTAAAATTTCCAATGACACTAACGCGGCGAGCTGATGGGGCCCAAACCCTGAACATCGTTCCATCTATTGAATTTAATGTTGTTAAGTGGGCACCAATTTTATCATACATCTCATAATGAGTGCCATTGTTGAAAAGAAAACGGTCCATGTCCGAAAGCTGAGGAAGAAACTGATATGGGTCGTCAATGGTATAAACGTTTTTGTTGTAATACGTTATTTCAAAACGATATTTGAAAGGACTCGAGCAATCATCAATTACAATCTCAAATAGCCCGTCTTCCCGCATTTTATAAAGATGTTTATGGTTGTATTTAGCTTTCAGCTTTTTATCATCAACTATGAGTCGCACGGTGTCTGCGTGGGGAAGAAATGTCCTGATAAGTGCTGATGATTTTGAACCTTTCCTTGGTTTAAAGAAGTGAATTCCAAGAACTTGAAAAGGGTCGTGCTGATCAGACGCCAACAATCTGGCGATTTCAGTTTCAATATTTATTTTCATATTTAAACCCAACTAACACCTTTATATTTTTCACATTTAGTCCTAACAAGATACTATCATAATAAAAATATGATGGCCAATGTTATATGCAATGCTATAGTAAAGTAAAATGTAATCATATTTATTTGACTTACATGGTTTATGTGTAGAGTTTTTAAAACATAATTAAATTATTATTGTTATTGGGAAAATGGAAAGTCTTCAGGGCAATTTTCTAATATCAACTTCTCAAATGCCAGATCCGCGTTTTCGCGAGCGTGTCGTATATATGTGTGCTCACAACGAAGATGGTGCAATGGGTGTAATTGTTAACCATCCTATCACTGATATTTCACTTTCAGATGTTTTATTAAGCGCTAATATTGAAGTTGACGAAGAAATATCTTTTCCTCCCGTTTACCTTGGAGGACCTGTTGAGATGGAAAGCGCTTTCATCCTTTATACTTCTGATTACGACACTCAAAATAGTATGAAAGTAAGCGAAACGGTTTCTTTATCCAGTGACCCAAAAATCCTAAAAGATATAGCTGTCGGCAGGGGACCGCAGCATTATCTTTTTTTACTTGGGTATGCCGGTTGGTCTCCAGGTCAGCTCGAAAATGAATTGGGAGTTAACGGCTGGCTTACTTTGCCTGCTGAAGATGATGTCTTATTCCATACTCCTGATGAATTAAAATGGAAAAAAGCTGCAGAAAAATATGGCATCGACATATCCACTTTCGGCGATGTTATTGGATCAGCATAGTAATTCTTTTATATTTGACAAAATAGTGTAACAACCCTAAATCAACAAATGGATTACCCTCAATTTATACCTGATGATGCGGAACTGAATAGCAACGTACAAACCAAACGAGTTTCTTTCATACCTGCACCACTTGCCAATACAGTTAGCTGGATTAAAGGCACCGACAACGGTCCTGAAGAGATTGTGAAAGCTTCAGCCGTACTTGAAGCTTTTGATGATGAATTATTGATTGAAACGTACAGAGCCGGGTTTGACACATTACTGCCATTAGACTTCAGCGGTCTTTCTTCACAGGATGCATGTAAATTAATTTATGATAGTGTATACAACGAAATTAAAAGAGATCGTCTCCCGGTAATAATAGGCGGTGAACATACAGTAACCATTGGTGCTGTTGAAGCATGTCTAAGAGAACACCCCAATCTTCATGTTGTACAATTCGATGCACATCTTGATCTTCGTCATACATATGAGGACAATACTTTGAGCCATGCTTGCGTTATGAGACGTATATATGACATGGATGTGCCTTTTACACAGGTCGGTATTCGTTCATTTTCAAGTGAAGAATGGAAATTTATAACCGAAAAAGGTATGTCACCGATAACCATAAAAAGAATAAGAGAAAATCTGGATTGGCAGGAAGTTTTTGATGAACTTGATGCGCCGGTGTACATTACCTTTGATGTAGATTGCCTCGATCCTTCTGTTATGCCGGCAACAGGTACCCCCGAGCCAGACGGTTTAAGCTGGGATATGGCCCGTTCTATACTTGAGAGAATAATTAGTACAAACAAAATCGTAGGTATGGATTTTGTCGA
Organism: uncultured Desulfobulbaceae bacterium; assembly: GCA_945787325.1. Classification (GTDB taxonomy): domain Bacteria; phylum Desulfobacterota; class Desulfobulbia; order Desulfobulbales; family BM004; genus CALZHP01. The sequence continues at coordinate 20,431 of CALZHP010000005.1, read as the reverse complement.
GTTTGCACCATCTTCAGGTGCTCCTCATGCAGCCTTTTCTGTAGCAAAATTATTATATCGCACATTGGGTTATATCTACACTCCTATTTTATCAGATAAATCTTTCCCAAGTTAACTAAATAACAACAGTAAATTACTATTGGAACAAATCATGGTTGAAGAATGCGAATTGTTTGAATGTCAGCAATGCGGCTATTGCTGCCATGGTGAAACTACAGTGTCTTTAGATAGTAATGACGTTGAGAGAATGGTGAGATACCTGAAACTACATAAGCAGGAAGTTGTAGATAAATACTGGCGCATTACTGGCAAAGTTATACAAATGAAAACAATTGATGGCCATTGTATCTTTTTTGAAAATGGATGCACGATTCATTCAGGAAAACCCTGGCGGTGTTCGCAGTGGCCTTTGCACCCAAGCATCCTGAATGATGAAAGTAATTTTGAGGCAATTAAAGAATCCTGCCCTGGTATTTCGCGCACCTTGAGTTACGAGCATTTTTGTGAAAAATTTTCACAATTCATTTCTGAAAATAAAAAATAATTTTATATACTCTGAGGTTTTCGGTTGAAGCTGCTATTTCTTTTTTTAGGAAAAACAAAAGAGTCATATCTTTCAACCGGAATCGACAAATATACAAAACGTTTAAGTCGCTATGTCCAGCTAGAAATAAAATATTTGAAGGACAAAAAAAGCAGAAAGAACTCAAGCGATGAAGTTGTCAAAGAAAACGAAGCCGGAATCCTGATATCAGAATCGGAATCTTCCTTTCGGGTTGTACTTGATCCGCAAGGACAGCAAATAACATCTGAAAATTTGTCCTCATTGCTAAGCAAATGGGAAGGGCAGGGCAGGAAAAAAATTTCATTTCTAATCGGCGGGCCATTGGGACTGTCTCAGACTGTCATAAATAAAGCCGACTCAGTTATTTCTCTTTCGAAAATGACTTTTACTCACGATATGACACGCCTCATACTGATCGAACAAATCTATAGAGCTTATACAATTAAATGTGGAGAAAAATATCATAAATAATGGACAAAAAAAAATTAATGCTTATAGAGCAAATTAAGACTATGAAAATTTATTTATTTGATGTATAAATTTTGAGTTTTTATTTTTTTATTAAAGTGACGAACTGGTTAGGTATCGCTCGAAATTATTACAAAAAGACATAAGATGAACGGCTATTCAGTTGTTTGTTTTTTTTTGCGGCTTATTTCTGGCATTTTTGAACTCCTTGCCTCCCGTCTGTAACATATTATTTTCAAAATCTTTTGTTGAAAAAGTTCGAAAATTAATTATTGTTGATCGTCTTTTTTTTTGACTAGATTTTCCTTTGTGTTGTCCATGAAAAATGCAATCAATTAGTGGTTTATTTTTTTAACTGAGCCGGAGCCTTATAAGAGGAGAACGTTTACATGAGTGCTAAGATTATAAGTGGTACAGAGATCAGGGAACAAATTCTTGAAGAGATTGCTGATGAAGTAAAAATGATAAAAGAAAAACATGGAGTCGTTCCCGGTCTGGTAACGATTCTCGTAGGCGAAAATCCTGCATCAATATCATATGTAACCCTTAAAATTAAAACAGCAAACCAACTGGGTTTTCATGAAGTTCAAGAAAATCAGTCCCCAGATATTTCCGAAGATGACCTCCTCTCATTGATTGATAAATATAATAATGATGATTCCATCCATGGAATTCTCGTTCAGCTTCCCTTACCAAAACATATCGATGATAAAAAAGTATTAAATGCCATCGACCCAGATAAGGACGTAGATGGTTTCCATCCCGTTAATGTTGGAAGACTTATGATTGGAGGAGATGAGGTTAAGTTTCCACCATGCACCCCAGCTGGCATACAAGAAATGATCGTTAGGACAGGTGTTGAAACGAAGGGGGCTGAAGTTGTGGTTGTAGGCCGTTCCAATATAGTTGGTAAACCTATAGCCAATATGATGCTTCAAAAAGGTGTTGGCGCCAACTCAACTGTTACGATTGTACATACCGGTACCAAAGATCTTGCAGGACATTGCAAACGTGCTGATATTCTGATAGTTGCCGCAGGTGTTCCTGGTCTTGTTAAGCCAGAGTGGATAAAACCCGGCGCCTGTGTAATTGACGTTGGCGTTAACCGTGTTGGAGAAAAACCAAGCGCAAAAGACCCCAATAGAATGGTCGCTATTCTCCGAGGTGATGTCGATTTTGATGCAGCCAAAGAAATTGCCGGTTCCATCACCCCTGTTCCAGGCGGTGTTGGTCCTATGACAATTACCATGCTAATGAAAAATACCTTAAAAGCAGCAAAATTAGCTGCCGGAATTAGTTAAATAAATGATAAAAAAATCATTTTACTAATAGAGAAGCATGGTTAGTTGATAATGATTATCGTATACATGTCAATCTAAGTAATATGTACATGATAACAACTATTATGTGAGGATTTTAAAATGGCTAGTTCAAGAAATGGATGTGAAGGTTGTGTCGATATAACCTGTAATTCCACCAAACAAGTATTGCAGCAGGATATTGCCAAGAACGTTAAAACTGCATACGACCGTATTGAAGCTCGTGGTATGTCTGCCTGTCTATTCGGATCTGGAGGAACATGTTGTCGGCACTGCAATATGGGCCCTTGCCAGATAATTGATGGTGTTGATGACATGATCGGAATTTGTGGAGCAACTGCAGATACTGTTGCTGCCAGAAATTTTGGACGTGTTATTGCTGCTGGTACAGCTGCTCACACTGACCATGCCAGGGAAATGGTAAAAGGATTCATTGCGACAGCAAAAGGCGAGACACCTAATGAAATAAAAGATGTAAAAAAACTGCACATGCTTGCCGAGATTTTTGGAGTTGAAACTGAAGGGCGTGATAAAAATGAGATCGCCGTTGAAATTGGTGAGCTTGCTCTTGCTGAATTCGGCAGCCAGGATGACAATACACTAACAATGCTGAAACGCGCTCCTGCAAAAAGGCAGGAGATCTGGAAACAACTAAATGTTGGTCCACGAGGAGTTGATCGTGAAGTTGTCGAAATGATGCACCGTACCCACATGGGTGTTGACCAGGAATATAAAAATATAATGCTCCAGGGTTCTCGTTGTGCACTGGCTGACGGCTGGGGTTCTTCCATGCTTTCCACAGAGCTTACCGACATCATGTTTGGCACACCAGTTCCGCGCCGGGCAATTGTTGATCTAGGCGTGTTGCGAGATGACCAGGTCAATATCACGGTTCATGGTCATGAACCTTTGCTGGCAGAAGCCCTCTGTCTTGCTGCCCAGGAAGAAGATATGCTTGCCTTGGCAAAGAAAGTTGGTGCCAAGGGAATCAACCTGACAGGTGTTTGTTGTACCGGTAATGAAATCCTGATGCGACGAGGAATTCCGGTTGCGGCAGGATTTGTTCAGCAGGAAATGGCACTTGCTACCGGCGCTGTTGAGGCTATGGTCGTTGATGTCCAGTGTATCATGCAATCAGTTGCTGAAGTTGCCAAAAACTTTCATACAGACATTATTACTACCAACTATCGGGCCAAAATGCCTGATTCAATTCATCTGCAGTTTGAAGAAGCAGATGCTCTTGCATCAGCCAAAAAGATTCTTACCAAAGCTATCAACAACTACAAGAAGCGTGGAGATTGTTTTATACCAGAGGAAACCAAGCTTGATGTTGTTGTCGGTTTCAGTCATGAGACAATTAATAAGATGCTTGGTGGTACATTCCGCGGCAGTTACCGTCCATTGAACGATAATATAATCAATGGCCGTATTCGAGGAGTTGGTGTCATTGTCGGCTGCGATAACTACAAGCTTGCCGATGACACACACGAAATCATTGCCCGCGAGTTAATTAAGAATGATGTTCTTGTGCTCGCAACCGGTTGTGCTGCAACATCACTTGGCAGGGCAGGTCTTGTTCAGCCAGCAGCAATTGAGCATGCCGGGCCGGGATTACGAGAAGTATGTGAGACCGTAGGTATGCCACCTGTACTTCACATGGGTTCCTGTGTTGACAACAGCAGAATACTTATTGCTGCAACTGAAATGGTGCGTGAAGGTGGACTTGGAGACGATATCAGTGATCTTCCGGCAATCGGTACAGCTCCTTTATGGATGAGTGAAAAAGCTGTGGCCATTGGGCAATATTTTGTTGCCAGCGGTGCTCAGGTTGTTTTCCAGAATCTACCTACAAGTGGGGCGAAAGCATTCAACAATTATCTGCTTGAAGGAATGATGGATACGTATGGTGCTGTATGGAATGTCGCCGAAAAGCCTCTTGAAATTGCCAAACTCATGATCGAGAAGATAGATCAAAAACGAGCGGCTCTTGGAATTGACAAGCAGCGCGAACGTGTACTTTTCGATATGGAAATGCGTCGAGACCTCGGCACAGGATCCGGTGTTGGTGATGTTGGATGTACTGGTCCTCAACACAACGTTTAGTCTCATTTGATCAAGGACTATTTTAATTCTGATTTATCAAAATACACTTAATAAGGATTAAATTACCGATGAAATCGGGAAGCAATTTAGAAAGAGTTCTAAAGGCTGGAGAATTCGCGGTTACAGGCGAACTCGGACCACCTAAAAGTGGAGACCCAGAGGTTGTCCGAAAAAAAGCCCGCCTGTTAAAAGGGCATGTGGATGCAGTAAATATAACCGACTGCCAGACAGCAATTGTGCGTATGTCAAGTATTGCAGCTGGTTTGATAACTCAGTCCGAAGGGATTGAGCCAGTTATCCAGATGACTTGCCGTGATCGAAATCGAATTGGAATGCAAAGCGATGTACTGGGTGCCTCAGCACTCGGATTAAAAAACTTGCTTTGCCTTACCGGTGATCATCAGAAGTTTGGAAACCATCCGGGTGCTAAAGGTGTATTCGACATGGACTCCATCCAGCTTCTCGGCATGATGAGAGGTTTACGTGATGATCGCAAGTTTCAATGTGGTGAGGATATAAAAAGCAGCGAACCCAAATTGTTTTTGGGTGCCGCTGCAAATCCTTTTGCCGGACCTTTTGAATTCAGGGCTGCCCGAGTTGGCAAGAAAGTAGCAAATGGTGCCGATTTTATCCAAACTCAAATTATATACAATGTAGATAAGTTTGATAAATTTATGTCAATGGTTAGGGACCTTGGCTTACGAGACAAGGTACACATCCTTGCCGGGATAACTCCTCCCAGGTCTCTTGGCATGGCCAGGTATATGAAAAAGTTTGTACCCGGCCTGGAAGTGACAGACGATATTATTTCCAGGATGAAAGATGCCAAAGATAAAGAGGATGAAGGCATTAACATCGCTGTCGATATCATCAATCAGGTTAAAGATATTGAAGGTGTTGACGGCGCTCATATAATGGCAATTGAATGGGAAGAAGCAGCCGCTGAAATTATAAGCCGCGCAGGACTTTCTGATAGGCCTGTGTTTGACGAGGCTGTTATTGAATCTATAGTTGAAACTCGTCCGGAAGCAATTGAAATTAGTGAAACTGCTTATACCAGTGAAGACAGAGACTCAATACTTGCAGATGCCAGGGTAGAGGCTGAAAAAATTATTGCTGAAGCCAAGGCTAAAGCTACAGGATTGCAGACACAAGCACCCGATGCTGGTGTTCTGGAAACGATAGAAACAGAGGATGCAGGAGAAGATGAAATGAATGAAAAAGAACGTCTCGCGGCGTTGGAATCTGTACGGCAAGGAATTGATGCCCTGAAAAAAGCTTACGGCCTTTCAGACGATCAGTTCGAAGCACTCACAAAATTTGCTGGCGCTGAAGCAGTTCTAAGCCGCGAACCAAAACTAGCAACCGGAACTCCTTCTGCACCATCTGTTGCTCCGGCACCCCAACCTGTAAAAGATGACAGTGCTGCTAAAGAAGCAGAGGCAAAAGCAACTGCAGATGACAAAGCTGCTGAAGCCAAGGCAGCTGCAGAATCTAAATCCGAAGAAGACATGAAAGCTTCAGAAACAAAAGCTGCTGAAGAAGCTAAAAAAGCAGAGGCCAAAACTGAAGCTGATGCGAAAGCCGCAAAAGAAGACAAGAAAGCTTCAGAAGCAAAAGCCGTAGAAGAAGCCAAAAAAGCTGAAGAAGCTAAGAAAGCTGCACCTACTGCTCCATCAGGAGGTTTAGTTGCAACGGCTCTCGAAACTGAGAAGACTGCATTGTCAGAAAGGGCTACAAAGGTACCAGAAGATCATTATAAAGAAGCATACACTGGAAATATTCGTGAAACACTTCTTGGTAATGATGAATCTGCAGTAACAGTTGGTGGTACAAATACTATGCCTTTCCAGTTGTTTGAAGGAGACATGCCGCGACAACCACTGATAGCCATGGACATTAATGATGTAGAGCCGGAAGAATGGCCAGATACTCTTACAAGACACTTTGCAGGTGTATTGAATGATCCAGTTGCCTGGGCCAAAAAATGTGTTGATGATTACAATGCTGAAGCTCTTTGTCTTTCTCTTGTAAGTACAGATCCGAATGGTATGAACAGGTCGTCTGCTGATGCAGCTAAAACGGCTGCAGATGTCATTAGTAATATTGATGTTCCAATAATTGTATGGGGTTGTGGAAATTCTGAAAAAGACACGGAAACTCTTCGAGAGATTACCTCACTTATTGGTACAAAAAAAGTTTGTCTGGCGCCTCTTGAAGATTCCAACTACAGATCACTTGGTGCAACCGCCATGGCTTTCCAGCATCCGATGGTCGCTTCATCACCTATTGATGTAAACCTGGCAAAGCAGCTTAATATTCTGCTTGAGAACCTGGGAGTATCACTTGATTCTATTCTTATAGATCCTTCTGTCGGCGCTTTAGGATACGGGATTGAGTATACATATTCAGTAATGGAACGTATCAGACTGGCAGCATTGACTCAGAGTGATGAAAAATTGCAGGTACCTTTTATCTGTAACTTGGGACGTGAAGTGTGGAAAACAAAAGAATGTAAACTTCCAACAGATGACATGATGGGAGATCAGGAACGCCGCGGTGTATTGATGGAAGCTGTTACAGCAACCTGCATGCTTCTTGCCGGTGGAGAGGTTCTTGTTATGCGTCACCCAGAATCAATCGCTCTTACTAAATCTCTTATAAACGGTCTTACAGGATAAAAGCACCGATTATATAATTTTAATGAACACATTAAGTATCAACTTTCATCTTTAGAGGAGAGTTTAGCAATGTCGAAAATAATATGCTCAGCCGCCATTAGAGGAGCCCATAAGATTGTAGATATGGCCGAACAATCATATGAAGAAGCTTTGAAAAAGTATGGCCCGGAACAGGAAGTTGCTTTTCCAAATACAGCATACTTCCTCCCTATTATTTACAGTATGCTCGGTGCCAAGGTTGAAAAACTGGGAGACATGAAAGACATCTTTCAGGAAAGTCGTTATCTTCTTCCAGATGACGTAAGTGAAAATGTCTGGCTTCCTTATCTGGCTCCTGCACTTGATGCCGGTATGGCAACTTTTTTCGCCGAGGAAATGTACGAAGCTATTCGCTACCTGAATGAGCCGAATTTCTACACTAAAACGGAAGATCCAACCGATGAGAACTTATGGTTGGGTGCTGCTGACGACGTTATTTTCAGGAAAAGAGGCGTTGAGTTTGTTGATGGAACAGCACCAGGTTTTGCTGCAATCATGGGTGCACCTCCAACCAAGGAAATAGCAAGTAATATCGCTCTCGAACTCCAGGAGAAAAATCTCTATATATTCATGCATGATCATAGCAACGGTATCAGCATGCCTGAACAGCTTCTTGATAATAGTGTACAAGTCGGCTGGAACACCCGCCTGGTTCCTTTTGGTAAAAGCTATACAACTGCGGTTTTTGCTATTGGTTTTGCCTGTCGTGTTGCCATGGCTTTTGGTGGTATCAAACCTGGTGACTATAAAGGAAACCTTATTTACAACAAAGACAGGACATTTGCTTTTGTTATGGCATTTGGACCAGTTAGTGACGAATGGTACGCAAATGCAGCCGGTGCAATCAACTGGGGCTTCCCAACCATTTCTGACTACGATATTCCTGAAGTACTGCCAACAGGAATTTGTACCTATGAACATGTTGTCAGCAAAGTACCTCATGAAGAATTTGTACAAAAGGCCATTGAAGTACGAGGCCTGAAAGTAAATATTTCCAAAATTGACATACCCCTATCTTTCGGACCTGCCTTCGAGGGAGAGCGAATCAGAAAAGACGACCTGTTTATGGAATGCGGCGGTGGACGTACCACCGGAGTTGAAGTTCTGGTATCCAAGGAATTAGACGAAGTACAAGACGGACATGTAGTCGTTGAAGGACCTGACATTCAGGATATTAAAGAAGGGCAGAATCTTCCGATTGCTATTCTGGTTGAAGTAGCTGGACGTGAAATGCAGTCTGATTTTGAACCTATCCTAGAACGCCAGTTTCACCACCTGATCAATTACATTCAAGGTATTATGCATATTGGCCAGCGTAACATCATGTGGATCAGGATCGGGAAAGCTGCAGTTGAGAAAGGTTTCTCTTTTGCCCATATAGGCAAAGTGCTGCATGGAAAACTGCACCAGGAGTTCGGTGCTATTCTTGACAAGGTTCAGGTTAAGATCTACACCGAGCAAGATAAAGTTGAAGAAGTAGTAGAACTTGCAAAGGGTGTATACGACGAACGTGATAAGCGCCTTGGCGACATGACAGATGAAACTGAAGAGGTGTTTTACTCATGTACACTCTGTCAGTCTTTTGCACCCAGCCATGTCTGCGTGATTACGCCGGAAAGGGTTGGAATGTGCGGTGCTTACAACTGGCTGGATGGGAAAGCTTCTTTCCAGATCAACCCAACAGGCCCTAACCAGCCTATTCAAAAAGGTGAATGCGTTGATGAAGACCTTGGGACATTTATAGGTATCAATGATTTTGTCAACCAAGCCTCCCGGGGAGCAGTACCTGATGTCAGCTGCTATTCATTAATGACAAACCCGATGACGGCCTGTGGTTGTTTTGAAGCTATCGCCGCCATGCTGCCGCAATGCAATGGCATTATGGTTGTTAATAGGGATTATATGGGAATGACACCAAGCGGTATGAAATTTACTTCTCTTGCCGGTATGGCTGGAGGTGGTGCTCAAACTCCAGGTTTCATGGGTGTTAGTAAGCATTATCTTACAAGTAAAAAATTATTTAAAGCTGAAGGTGGTCTGCAGCGTGTCGTATGGCTGCCTAAAATGCTGAAAGAAGAATTGAAAGACAAGCTCATGGAAAGGGGTAAGGAAATAGGTCTCCCGGACTTTTACGATATGATCGCGGACGAAGAAGTTGGCACTACTGAAGAAGAAGTGCTGAAGTTCATGAAGGAAAAAGGCCACCCTGCTCTCAAAATGGATGCAGTTGTTTAAATATATATTTCGGAAACTTTTAAACACCAGCTCAATTAGAATCTAAATTAATGATAAATATATTTTCCGTTAGACTGGAGGAATAGAAATGGCATTAACTGGTATACAAATCCTTAAAATGCTTCCCAAAACTAACTGTGGGGAGTGCGGGATCCCAACCTGTCTCGCATTTGCTATGAAAGTAGCTGCCGGGCAGAGTGAGATTGGCGAATGTCCGTATGTGAGCGACGAAGCAAAAGAAACTATAGGGGAAGCTTCTGCTCCGCCAATCAGGACCATTAAAGTTGGCGCTGGTGATTCGGCTTTTACAATGGGTGGTGAAACATGCCAATTCCGCCATGAAAAGAGATTTGAAAATCCTACCGGTATTGCAGTTCTTATTTCTACGGAAATGAGTGATTCCGACATTGACGGTCGCATTGCAAGGTTTAATGACCTTCGTATTGAGCGTGTTGGCGTATTAATGAAGGCAGATCTCATTGCTGTAAAGGATGCTAAGAATGATGAAGCATCATTTACCGGTCTTGTTCAAAATGTTCTGGACAAATCAGATGATGCCAACCTGATCCTTATCAGTGACAATGATAAAACCTTAGCTGCCGGTGCTAAGCTTTGTGGTGATCGTAGGCCAATTCTTTTTGGTGCCAACAATGGTAACACAGATGCGATGGCCGCACTTGCAAAGGACACGGGTTTACCGCTAGCGGTTAAAGGCGAAAACCTGGACGATGCCATAGCAGTTTCTGAAAAACTTATCGAAGCCGGTCTGAAAGACTTGGCGGTTGATACTGGTGCAAGAACTATTAAGGCTGCATTTGAAGACAATGTTGTTGCGCGAAGAGCTTCTGTAAACAAAAAGTATAAACCGCTTGGCTTCCCGACAATTACATTTCCATGTGAAATGACAGGTGATCCTCTAATGGAAACCATGATCGCATCTGTAATGATAGCCAAATATGCTGGTGTCGTAGTTCTTTCAGATCTTCAAGGCGACACACTTTTTCCTCTGTTCCTTGAAAGGCTCAACATATTTACCGATCCTCAACGGCCAATGGTCGTTAAGGAAGATATATACCCGATCAATGGTCCCGATGAGAATTCACCAGTCATCATTACCTGTAACTTCTCCCTTACATACTTTATTGTTTCCGGAGAGGTTGAAGGCAGCAAAGTCCCATCATGGCTCCTTATTAAGGACACGGAAGGTCTTTCAGTATTGACTGCCTGGGCGGCAGGTAAGTTTGGTGCTGATCTTATTGCCCAGTTCATTAAAAAGAACGGCATTGAAGAAAAAGTCAAGCATCGCGAGTTAATCATACCCGGTTATCTTGCAACTATTAAAGGTGAGTTGGAAGAAGAGCTTCCAGATTGGACCATTACAATCGGTCCAAGGGAAGCAGGTCATTTACCTTCTTATCTTAAAGAGTGGAAACCTGCAGCATAATTTAATTCTGAATCAATTACATAATGTTACATGTGTATGTTGAACCGTTTTTGCTCAGATAATTATTACTTGGAGTAAAGTAATGGCTAAAGCTAAAAACAAAAAAGCTGGTACCGTCATGGTAGTTGGAGGCGGTATTGCCGGAGTACAGACCGCTCTGGATCTTACCGATCTGGGGTATTATGTATATCTTGTTGAAAAATCCGCTGCCGTTGGCGGTGTTATGGCCCAACTGGACAAAACGTTCCCTACCAATGATTGCTCGCTCTGAATCCTGGCGCCAAAATTGGTAGAGGCCGGTCGGTCTCCAAATATCGAAATAATCACAAACGCTGAACTTAAATCCCTTAAAGGAAGTCCTGGTAAGTTTTCAGCTAAAATTAACATTAATCCACGCTATATCAATGCTGATGACTGTACAGCATGTGGGCTGTGTACCACCTATTGTCCGCGTCATTTAGTTGATGAGTATAATGAAAATCTTTCACTTACGCGTCCTATACATATAGATTACGCTCAGGCTGTTCCTGCAACGTACTATATTGATCCGAAAGAGTGTCTGCATCTTCAACACGATACCTGCCAGATCTGTGTGCCGGTATGTCAGAGTAAAGCAATTGATTTCAGCCAGGCCCCTCAGGATCGGGAATTAAATGTTGGTGCAGTTGTCCTTTCACCCGGTTTTGGTCGTATTGAAGATGAGACAATGGCTAAATACAGCTATGGTATTCACCCAGACGTTGTTACCAGCTTCGAATTCGAACGTCTCTCGAATCCATCTGGACCATTTAAGGGTGAAGTTCTCTGTCTTTCTGACCAGCGACATCCCAAAAGTATAGCATTTATCCAATGTGTTGGATCCAGAGACCTAAATTGTGATAACGGTTATTGCTCTTCCGTTTGCTGTATGTATGCAATCAAAGAGGCAATGGTGGCCAAAGAACATGACCCGGAAGTCGATATCACTGTTTATTATATGGATATTCGCACACAGGGAAAAGATTTCGATGCAGCAAAAACCCGAGCTGAAGGCATGGGTATTAAGTTTGTTCGATCCAGGGTTGCTGATGTAATGCCCTGGGAAAATCAATTGCGTCTCACGTATTCAACCATGGAAGGGGAACACAAATTTGTTCCGCATGATATGGTTGTCCTTTCTGTCGGACTTGATTCACCTGCCAGTGCCAAAGATCTGGCAGAAGTTTCCAAGATTGATCTCAATACCTATGATTTTTGTAAAACAAGCTCTTTTAAGCCTCTGGCAACATCAAGAAAAGGAGTTTTTGTTGCCGGTGCTTTCCAAGGGCCGAAAGATATTCCTGAGAGCGTAACGCAATCAAGCGGTGCTGCCGGTGAAATTGCCGGTCTGCTTAAAAAGGATCGCGGCAAGGGTGTCGTTGTAAAGAAATACCCCAAGGAGATTGTCGTTTCTCCAGAAGATGAAATCCGTATTGGAGTTTTTGTTTGCCACTGTGGTATCAACATAAGCAGCGTAGTTGATGTCAACAAGGTAAGTGAATATTCCGGTACAATGGATGGAGTTTCCTACTATGCCGAAAGCCTCTACAGCTGTTCTCAGGATGCTCAGAAGGTATTAAAAGAAAAAATAAAAGAACATAATCTTAATAGGGTTGTTATTGCCGCGTGCTCCCCAAGAACTCATGAGCCTCTTTTTCAGGAAACCCTGAAAGATGCAGGCCTCAACCGATCACTTTTTGAGATGGTGAATATCAGGGATCAATGTTCCTGGGTGCATGCCAATGAACCGGATCAGGCAACTGACAAGTCCATGGACTTGGTACGCATGGCAGTTGCAAAGGCAAAGCTCATTCAGCCTCTGCCTGAGCAGACCGTGCCTGTGACTGCTAAAGCGATGGTTATTGGTGGTGGTGTTGCCGGTATGACCGCAGCACTGAATCTTTCCGACCAGGGATTTGGCTGTTACCTGATTGAGAAAGGACCTCAGCTTGGCGGTAATCTTAATAAAGTAAACACAACTTTATTTGGGGAAGATACCTCTAAATTTCTTAAGGACATAACCGCCAAGGTTAAAAAGGACAAAAACATTGAGGTTATCACCAATGCTGAACTTACGCAGACAAACGGCTTTGTAGGCAACTTTTCTTCAATTGTAACAACTACAAAAGGCAAAAAGTCTGAGGAACTTACTGTTGATCACGGCGTTATGATTGTTGCCACCGGCGGTAAAGAACATAAACCTGAAGAAGTTCTTGGCAACAAGATTAAATATTCAGACAATATTGTTACACAGCTTGAACTTGAAGAAAAACTAGCCGGTAAAGGAAAAAGCCGCGCACCAAAATCGACGGTTATGATTCAGTGTGCCGGATCACGTGGTGACGATTTAAAATACTGCAGCAAGAATTGCTGTAATCATGCCATAAAAAATGCACTTAAAATCAAGAGTATAGACAATAAATCTCAGGTAGTTGTTTTGTACAGGGATATTCGCACTTACGGCTTTGCTGAAGATGCTTACCGTGAAGCTCGTGAAAAAGGTGTGATTTTTGTACCATACAAAATGGATGAAAAACCTGCGATCAAGTCTAAGGGTAAGAAAACTGAAGTAACTTATTTTGACCCTATTCTACAGGAAGAAATGACACTTACTCCAGACCTCGTAGCGTTAAGTGTAGGTGTTGTTCCTGAGGATACAGACCACTTAAGCAAGTTGCTTAAAATTCCAGTAACTGCAGACAATTTTTTCCTGGAAGCCCACGTGAAACTTCGCCCCGTCGAATTACCAGTTGATGGTGTATTTGTTTGCGGTCTGGCCCACTCACCTAAACCTATTGATGAAGTTATTGTTCAGGCACAGGCTGCGGCGGGAAAAGCAGCTATACCATTAGTTAAGGGATATGTTTCGGTCGATCCGATTGTCTCAAACATTAACAAGGAAGAATGTATCGGTTGCAGTCTTTGCGCCAACCTGTGTCCATATCAGGCCATTCAGATGTTAAAGGTTGATGGTAAGCGTAAAGCCGAAACCATTACTGCATCATGTAAAGCTTGTGGGATATGTGCATCACATTGTCCTACCTTTGCTATATCGATGGGTGGATTTACCAATGAACAGATTACTTCTCAGATCAGTGCCTTTGGCAAAGTTGAAGAGGTTGAAGAAGTATAATCGAAAATAAATAAACAAGAAGGCCGGACTACGAATAAATAATCAATAACAGGTATTAAGGCCTTCAGCCTATACTGATGAGGACCACTATATGAGCAAAGAAGAATACAATCCAAGGATTCTGGGATTTCTCTGTAACTGGTGCTGTTATGCCGCTGCGGACTCCGCAGGTGTTTCACGATACCAGTATCCACCGAATCTTAGGACCATCAGGGTAATGTGCACTGGACGTGTTGACCCTTCATTTGTAATACGCGGTTTTGTGGAAGGTGCAGCCGGTATTTTCACGGGTGGATGACAACCGGGCGAATGTCATTACCAGGTTGGTAATTATGACGCAATTGGAATGGATTCTCTGGTTCGTATGGTTCTCGACGAAGCTGGTGTAAAGCAGGAAAGACTGAGTCTGCAATGGGCGTCTGCTGCAGAGGCACCCAGATTTGTAAAACTGATAACTGATTTTACCGGACAGGTCAGAGAACTAGGCCCGTTAGGTGAAGCAGAAGGCCTTGAGCCTGCTGAAATAAAAAGTAAACTTGAAAAAGCACTTGCTGTTATCAGCGACCGTAAAGTTCGTATGTTCTTTGGAAATGCGACTAAAGCAGTACGTAAAGAAGCCAACTACAGCAGGGAATATATAGCAGCCGTCATTGAAGATAAAATGACTAAAACTGTAACTGCCGCTTTTTCTGCACCAGCTGAAGATAAAGAAAAACCAGCAGAGAAAAAAGCTAAAAAACCTGCCGCCAAAGCAGCACCAAAAAAGGCTAAGGCTCCTGCGAAAAAAGCAGAAAAGAAGCCCGCCAAGAAAGCTGCACCTAAAGCAAAGAAAGCAGCTAAAAAGAAACCGGCTGCCAAAAAGGCTGCTCCTAAAAAAGCAGCGGCCAAAAAGAAAAAATCAACGGTTAAGAAAAAAACAACCGCCAAAAAGAAATAATTATTTCGAAATATATCCGATAAAAAACCCGCTCACTTCAAACGAGCGGGTTTTTTATTACCTTGATTTCAATTTCTTCTGTTAGTAATTATCTTTGTAAATAATTAATCATTATAAAGGTAAATTATAAAAAATGGCAGAAAATAAATATTCAAATAAACTATATTTCAATTCTCAACACAACACCCTGAATCACACACTTTTTGGTGACCTGTCACGTCATAAAGCAGTAAATTTAAACGACACAAAACCTTCCTGTCTTGATTTTGTCGAATCGTCGCCAACATATTATCATCTTTCAGTTACCGGAAACTGCTATGCCAGATGTGAAGGATGTATAAATTCGTATTCACACCAGAATAATTCTTTAATTTCCAAGGATAACGCAACGAGAATCAGCGATGCTGTTTCCAAAAGGGACGCGCGCTGCATTCTCAATCTCATCCGGCAGAACGGAGCAGGGGAGGCCACCATCTGCTTTTATGGCGGTGAGCCGCTCCTAAGAACCGACCTGATCAATGATGTTTATGAGATTATCGAAAGCGGCACGCCGGGTACAATGACCAAGTACATGCTTTACACCAACGGAGAACTTCTTGATAAAGCTATTCAAAAGTATCCGAAGTTGATGTCTGCTATCTGGCTGTATAATGTTTCTATAGATGGAACAGAGAAGCAGCACAACAATACCAGGGCTGGAACAAGTCTTGAGAATGTACACCAATCCCTTAAAAGTCTTAAAAAGATTCGCAAGGGACATGTTCTCATGTGGTCAACCCTGCGTGAAGATCAATCCCTTTTTGATTGCTTTGAAGAGTTCATATTTCTGCATGAAAACGGATTGGCGGACAAGTTTTACTGGCACTGGGTAGAAACTGCAGAACCGTTTTCAGATCTTATGGAGTACGCACAAAGATATGAAGGGGATCTAAATATAATTATGGAAGAGTATGTTTCCCGGCTTTTCAGTGGAGACATTCTTCCCATAGTCCACATCAATGAGTTGATTATATTTATGCTGGCCGGGAAAAAGAGAAATTCCTCTGCCTGCGGAGTTGAGCTTGCCGGAAATTACGATATTATTGACGGCAGGATCCATTCCTGTGCCGATCTCCCGATTGAGATGGCAATCGGGAGTATAGATGATGAAGGGAATCCCCACCTGTTCAATACCGACCTTTCAAGTCTTGTCGCCTATAAAAAGGACCTGTCGTGCTATACCTGCGGAGTGCATGATTACTGCGGCGGTCGTTGTCCGGTGCAGGCCCAGATTAGTGATACCGAAAGGATGACCCAGTATTGCCAGCTTATGCGGCTGCACGTTGGTATTGTAAAACAATATACAGATGAAATTCGCATCTTGCTGATGAAGCATAATATATCGCTTCAGGATATTTATAATAAATCAGCTCACTTTGCCCAATTTACTGATGTAACGCCCTGAATAGCAGTATAATGAATAATTATAAGACATTGATAATTGCGGGTTACGGAGCAGTCGGTAAAAGCATCGACAGGCTTGGCCGCGAAGTTTTTGAATCTTTTGAAAAGGTTCTTTTTATCGACAAAAACCTGGATTGCCCTACTACGTCATCGACCGAAAAAACAGAATACATTCATGGTGATACCCTTGATGATAACCTGGTTTCCGGTATACTAGAAAATATGCCCTCACCAGCAATTTTCGTAAATGTCTGTTCAAGCCTGGATAATCTATCGCTGCGTCGCATACTTTCATTTTATGATGTTGCTTACCTCGATTCATGCGCCAGCACTATTGGTGACGAGTATCGTTTCAGCAGGCTAATGCCGTATACTCTTACAAATATTAATAGCAGATATCCCCAGTGGTTATGCTGGGGAATCAACCCTGGTCTCGTTGAGATTATCGCCAGAAAACTAATGAACGACATCGGTGTATCGAACAATACTTTTGATGTTTCAGTGTATGAATATGACCGGCTTTATGCACATGATTTTGGAAAATCAATTGCCGTCGGCTGGTGTCCAGACGCTCTTGTCGAAGAAGTAATGCAGTCTCCTACTTACCAGTTTGTTAATGGAAAAGAATCAGAACCTGAGACAGAAGGCTCTGACAGGATTACCGCCATCTGGGAAGGTACACCGGTCGAATCACGAATCGTCGGACATGAAGATATATGGAACATCGGCCGCCTGGGCAATATACGGAACTCCAGTTTTATTTACGCGCTTCACGAAGATGTAATGTCTGTTCTGGAAGGTAGTGTCGATACTGCACTAAATACACTTACTATCCCAGATGAAACTGCATCTGTAACTGGTCTCGAACAGGTAGCTGTACAGGTATTAGATATTAACTCCGACAGGAAGCAAACCCTAGTTTGGGCAACTGACCATGCGCAGACAATGAAAGAACATTCAGTTAACGCTGTCCAGTTTCAAACCAGCAAGTCTCTTCTGCTTGCCATATCTTTGCTACAAAAAACCAGATATGGAACCATTACTGGTAATTTCAGCGCCTCAACATTACCTATAAATGATTCAGATTGGGATATTATCGATAACTTCATGGATACACTTGATATTACCTGGGAAGATGGAAACAAATTAAATCTTTGTACCATATAACAGTAGTGAAACTGATAACAACACGAATATCATCAAATGATAAATGGTGAAATATGAAGAAAAAACTGAACATCCTGATATTTACTTTATTGATTTTCACTTTTTCAATTTTCATTGCAATTGGAAAATGTCATGCCCATCTATATCGTCTTGCCGACAAATCAACACCTACCTTTGAAGAAATGATCAATGATTTAAAAAAAGCTCAAATAATTTTTATAGGTGAATCTCATGATAATCCGGCACATCATCGTGCCCAGCTACAAATTATCAAAGCCTTAGAAAATAGTGGGACAAAGGTTGCAATTGGTTTGGAGATGTTTAGAAGTGACAGCCAGAAATACCTTGAACAATGGGTAAATGGAAAAATGTCTCTGCATCAATTCATGAATATATTCAATGATAACTGGTCAGATTTTAATCAGTATCGTGAGATCTTTAACCATTCATATTTTAAAAAAATACCCATGATAGGTCTCAATCTTTCAAGAAGCATAACCAGGCAAGTTGCCAGAAACGGATTTAAATCGCTATCCAAAAAACAGCTTAATGAATTACCTATTGTTACTTGCAATATTGATCCAGCCTATGAAAAATTCATCAAACGTGCATTGGGCGGCCATGCTAATGAGGATGTCAAGTTTCAATACTTCTGTGAAGCCCAATTATTATGGGACAATGTAATGGCTGAAAATCTAATCGCATTTTTGGATAAAAATCCTGATTATTCTGTGGTTGTAATTGCCGGCAGTGGTCATGCCTGGAAACACGGAATTCCAGCACGAATAAAAGATCGTTCTGAATATGCTTTTCGTGTAATTCTACCAGAAGTAATTGGCCGTTCCGAAAAAGGATTGGTGACAGAAGCAGACACCGATTATCTTTTATTGGGTGTTGATATAGCCCCATTACACTGAAGATGAATTTTGAACTGTAATATCTACTAGCTTGTAAGGCCATTCTGATAAAATACTTGCAAACATTACCACCATAATCATCGCCTGAGGCTGTCTGGCAGTTGTTGGTGAATACAAAAAATGGCCCTATGGGATCCCTTCATTTACTGATGTACGTTGTGACGACAGCTTTATTCAACTAGTCTAGCCCCTTAATTATATATAAAATTACAGCTTATAGAATGAAAAGAATTGCTGCGCCAATGATAAATGCTTACCGGTATAGTTAAAATAACAAAATAAATTAACTGACTCCTAACTAGTTTTTAACTTTTTCTTGATGTCTAACTACTTATCATGGAGGAATAAAATGGGATTATTCAATTTTGTAACCAAAGCAGGTAGCAAATTGGGTGGTAAAATTTTTGACTGGACCCACGATGAAATTGACCTTACTAAAGCGGAGGAAATTCAACAGGAAAAAATCGATGATATGAGGGCAAAGAGCATCATTGAAAACATCGAGGAGTCAGGCGTTGATATTGAAGGGCTTGATGTGAAGGTTGAAGGCGAAAATGTGACGCTTGGCGGCAAAGTTAAGAACCAGGAAAATTACGAAAAATTATCATTGGTGGCTGGCAATCAATATGGCATCGGCAGCGTCAATTCCATGTTGGATGTAGCTGAACCTGAACCTGAGTCAACAATCTATACAGTTCAATCCGGAGACACGCTGTCTAAAATTGCCAAGAAATTCTATGGCAGCGCATCTAAGTATCCTGTTATTTTTGAGGCAAATAAACCGATGCTGACAGATCCGGATAAGATATACGTTGGTCAGAATTTAAGAATTCCACCCCAATAAGACAAACTGTCATTCTCCAGTTACATTAGGTTCAATGGGGTATCAGTATGTAGACGTGTACAAATTGCGAAGATTAAAATTGAAATACTTCTATGCATATATTTGTCTTTGCTTACAAAATAGTACTTGATACTATTAAGTATACTGATTAATTGTTTTGTTTAAAAGAATTAACAAATTTGTATTATCTTAATATTTTAAACTTCATAAAACAATTAAGAAAGTATGGTATTTCATGAAAACAAGTAAAACAAAAACTTACAAGAAAGCTTCCCAAAAGCAACCAGTCAAAATAAGCGGCATAGAAGATCAAGAACCATTAATTAGACAACTGAAAAAAACCCAGAAGCTGGGCAAGATAGGCAATTGGATTTACGATGTTGAAAACAGCAAACTCTGGTGGTCTGATGAGTTATATCGAATTTTTTCTCTTCATCCAATGAAAGCATCCAGTTTGTATAATAATTTTCTTGAAAGAGTTCATAAAGATGACCGTGACAAGCTGGAAGAACAAATCAATTCTGGATTACCGCACCGCTCTGACTATCGAATTGTAATACCTGGTGGCGCTATCAGGTATATACACGAGGAAGTTGAAATTGATGCTAACCCCGACGGGAAACCATGCCGCTACATGGGAATAGCCCAGGATATTACCGATCGAATAATTGCAGAGAAGGAAAAGGACAAGTTGATAGCTGATCTTCAGACTGTCCTCGCTGAAGTAAAAACGCTTCGAGGGATTATCCCGATTTGTTCATACTGTAAACATGTACGTGATGACAAAGGGGCTTGGAAGCAGGTTGAATCGTATGTCCGTGAGCATTCAGATGCCGAATTCAGTCATGGTATATGCCCAATATGCGCTGAAAAATACCACAGAGAAGATTAAACAAAAATTCAAATAAAAACCATATATTAATAATTTAATTGCATATATTGAAATTTAGCGACCCTGCTAGTCTTACCGAAACCAATATGCCATATTCTGACTTTCCATTGCCACTATCAATCCTGCATGTTAAGAAAATCTCTGTCGTTATTTAGAGTCTTTTAATGCTATTAGTTTATGTGACTAGTCTAATTTTTAATACAGTAACAGATTATGAACAGGTGTA
>CALZHP010000004.1 GCA_945787325.1 uncultured Desulfobulbaceae bacterium | reverse complement strand
CGAAGGAATAGCCTGCAGGACAATAACAGACGGCCCTAATGAAGACCTTGGGCAGCTTTCAACTATTATGACGGGCACTGTATCGTCAGCCCGTAGAAGTATTATGATCATGACCCCATATTTTCTGCCATCCCGTGAGATGATCGTCGCTCTACAGTCTGCCACCCTGCGGGGAGTTGAGGTAACAATAGTTCTGCCGGGTAAGAACAATCTGCCGTTTATCCACTGGGCGACCCGAAATATTCTTTGGGAGCTACTGAAATGGGGGGTTCATGTTTACTACCAGCCCCCGCCTTTTGTACACACGAAGCTGTTTATAATTGATGACTGTTACGCACAAATAGGTTCAGCAAATATTGACCAGAGAAGCCTGCTGCTTAATTTTGAGCTAGCTGTTGAAATATATGACACTGAATTTGTAAAAAACCTCGTTGATCATGTTGAGGCAATGAGAAAGGAATCGAGGCCGGTAACTCTGGAGGAGGTGGAGAACAGGCATTTTCTGGTAAGGGCACGGGATGCCCTTGCCTGGCTGTTTTCACCATATCTTTAAGAGGGGATGTTGTAATTCGGATCAAACGGTTAGTTCTTGTCTGAAATTGTCTTCTTATATTCAACTGGATTAGGAAAGGAAGCCGGAGGTTCTCCATCAATAAGACAACATAAATTTCCGGGAAAGGGCTTATGTGAGATAGCTTTGCGCCAGCCTTTTCCTGGGTTAGCAGCCACTTCGTACATGCGTTGTTTCATGTCTTCGTTATTATGCAGTCCAATGTCCCAGAAATCGTGGCCCCTTCCTGCTAGCAGGTATCCATTCGGAAGTATATCGTCATTGAGGTCTGTATCGCTTTCCATTCGCAACCAGCTTGGATTAACAAGATGCCAGTCGCCTTCGTACCATACCTCGATAAATGCATGGGAATTGGGAATGTAGGAAGAACCACGCTCCAGCGCATCTATCCAGTGGGCACTGACAGCATATAGCACGCGTGCGGGTATACCCATGGCCCTGTAGAGAGTTACCGCTACAAGCGCATAATCTGTACATTCACCTAGTACACCACCAGCAACCAGTTCGTCGGCAGTCAGCTCCAGTGCTGTGGAACTTTTTTCGATATCGTACTTGAACAGGGTCGACAAGGTGTGGAATACCTGCAGAACATTTATCATCGGCGAGGTATTTGCCGAATCAATTTCCCGGGCAAGGTCAGCAATGCGGGGTGTGATTTTGCTTTGCTCACCAGGTTCCAACCATAGCTCTACTTCAGGAGGTATGGCCAGTCCCATGCTTGCAGGTTGATTATGAATCATACTGGTACAACCATTGAGCAGTAGTATGATCCCTAATATGTATAAGACTTTTATCAACGGCTGTTCACCCACGGTGGCATGGTTGATTGTATACCGGAAGGGGGAATGTCTGACTTTGTTGGAACTGCCTCTGTATCATTGATAGGCGGTGGTGCATTAACAGCAGAAACTGATGGAGAAGAAGGTTGAAGGTTCATCGAAATCTCCATAGGCATGATTTGATCATGAGGAATATCGACAGCAGCAGAGTCTGTTACTACTTGAGAAGTTTCAGGCTCAAAAAAATCCTGTCCCACACATAGATTTGCTTCCTGATCCAAGAGGTTAAACTTCTGAGAAAGAACGGAAAGAACCGTAAACTCGTGATTGGTCCTTCCAACATCATTCATCTGTTTTGCTTCAAGCAATGCCTTAGTTCTTTGAGTTGTGGTGCGCAAGTTGGCATTAACCTGTGTCAGTTTATCATGCAGACAGGTTACCTTTATTATATCTTTTTCTCGGCGAGCTTCATGCAGCGATTTGGAAAGGCGTTCTGATAAATTGTTTCCTGTATTGAATATTTTTGCTGCCTCAGCAATTTTCGACTCGGGTGTCATTGTAGCAGTCTGTTCAGCTTTCAACAGAGTTGGTCCGTATACAATGTTCGAGAACATAAACATACTTAACAAAATGCCTGTTTTGGTGAGTCGCATCAATGATTCTCCCAGTAAAAGTATACTGAAAACATACACTATTTGAACCAAGTAAAACTCTGATTAACAATTATCGTCAATTGTTAATCAAATCTTTACATCTTTATGTAAAATCTATATGTAACAACGTGTAAAGCCCAGTAGTATAAAGAAAAATTGGGATTGCATTTTGAGCAATTGTATAATTGTTTGAATAATATAATCAATTAATTTACATCAGATTATTATGAGAACAGCATGGTCGTTTAAGCAACGGTTTTCCATCAGGGCAAGCACAATGCTTCTTGCATTTGTTGGGGTAATAATGATATTTGGATTTTCTGATTATTTATATGAAGCCATCTCCAACTTCTTTCCAATAACACGTGACATTCTTTGGCGTTTTGGCGTTAACGCTGTACGGTACATATTTATAGCGGCATTATTTTCAACCGGATTCCTGATCCATTCAATAATTAAAAAATGTCCTCAAGTGCAGTTCGTAATTGAAATTATCATCTGCGTATTATTCTATTTTCTGCTTTAAACCGTATTGAGCTTCATTTTAGTAATTGAAAATCTCAAAAAAAATTAGTAGCTTAATTCTTATTACCAAGAAGGGAAAATTCATTTTAAATCTGAAAAAGGAGAAAGGAATATGGGAAGAATTAAGCAGTACGTTATTTCTTTAATTGTCGCCTCACTACTATTAGCGCCGGGGCTTTCAGCAATTGCACAAGCTGGTGGTATCCACTTCGAGGGCGCCAATTTCGGCTACCAACAGGATTTTGACGATCCTTACCAGAAACCTATTCCATCCTTCATGCTGTCTTTTTCTTTTGGTGGTTCAAAAAAATATAAGGCAGTAAAGAAATTTAATAATGTCCCAACAGCCAACCTTACGGGTCAAGAGATCGGTGCAGCTATTTTACTCATAGGCGGTGCGACGATTATTACAATAAAAGCAACAGATGATGGTGATGATCCACCTCCACCAACTCCAGCTCCATCTCCACCAATGGATACTTAATCCAGATTCCTACATTAGTTATAAAAACCTCCAGCCACTCTTTGATAGAGGGTTGGGGGTTTTTTATTATTTGCTGCATATTTTCTTGAAACTTTTATGCACAATATATTGAAAAACTGTAATTGTAGTGGTACGGAATTGGGTGCCCCGCACATGAAATGCCAATAAAATTAACATTGGGAAGAATATTTTGAATGTGATTCTTATAACTACTAAATATCGCAAAGTAACAGTTTTTATGTTCATTGCTTTATCATTTGCAGCTATTTCTCACATAGCACACGCGAATCACTCTGATGGGAGTAACAATAAACCTCCTAAACGTGTATTCAACGTGCAGATGGAAAATGACTTGTTTGGAAAGGGCACGGACCGTCATTATACGCATGGTTCACGAATATCATTCCTGGTTCCTTTTAAGGAGGAAGATGCCAGAAAGAAGTTTCCTATTATAGATAAGGCAACCAGGAAAATTGCCAAACAGGTGGTTAACACCGTTGACAGAACTCCTCTTATATCCAAGAAGTACCTGACCGATAAAAAGGCCAGACGGCTGAGTTTTATCATGGGCCAAAATATTTATACACCGGAAGACATCACTGTTCGTGAGCTTATACCATCTGAACAACCATATGCTGGATGGTTGTATATCGGGGTGGGCCTGGTGACGGTGGAAAAAAACAAGGATCTTCCGTATCTGGAAAACCTGGAACTGGATATCGGATACATAGGCCCAACTTCACTGGGTGATCAGGTGCAGAGTGAATGGCACCGTGTAATTGATGTAGAGCAGCCCGAAGGATGGGATAACCAGTTGAAGGACGAACTTGGCATTCTTATGAATTATGAGCGTAAGTGGCCGAAGCCTTTGAACACGGACAATTGGCTTTTTGATGCGGAGCTCGACTTCACGCCGAGCGTCGGTGGAGCGCTGGGTAATGTGTATACTTATCTTTCAGTTGGCGGCATGATGAGGTTCGGAAGAGACCTGCCCAACGATTACGGACCGCCGCGTATAAGACCGGGGCTGATGGGTTCCGGTTTTTTTGAGCCCCACTCAGGTTTCGGATGGTACCTGTTTGCCGGAGCAGAGGGCAGGGCAGTAGCCCGCAATATCTTTCTGGACGGTAACACCTTCAGAGACAGTCATAGTGTCGATAAAAAGCATTTTGTAGGTGATATACAGGCAGGAATTGTACTTACTTTCGACCGTGCCCAAATCTCGTTTACCAATATTTTCCGCTCCCGTGAGTATGAAGGTCAGAAAGAGGCTGATGAGTTCGGCTCCATAAATATATCTTTCAGGTTTTGATAAATAGTAAGAGAAAAGGATAAGTTCTTTAAATGACTATTAGTTCATTAGAACATATTTTCTTCACCACTAATCCAGTAAAAAAAATGACTCTCAAGCCTGGAGAGTATGTTTTTTCACAAGGCGATGAGGCCAGAAATATCTTTGCAGTTGAGAAGGGACAAATCCAGCTGGAAAGATATACCGTTGAGGGCAGGGTGGTTTCAATGCATACCGCCAACGAAGGTGAAAGTTTCGCGGAGGCCGCTCTTTTTTCTGAAATATACCATTGTAGTGCTATTGCACTGAAAGCTTCTGTAATACATATCTATCCTAAGCAGCACATTTTAGGAGTATTGAGGACCCAACCTGAAATATCTGAAGGGTACATAGCTCTTTTATCAGCTCAAATAAGATCGTTACGCTCAAAACTTGAACTCAGAAATATTCTTTCCGCCAGAGAGCGGATACTTCACTATCTTTACCTGGCTGCAGATCCTGAAAGTGCTGAAGTCCAATTAGAAAAATCTCATAAAGAGACTGCTGCCGATCTCGGCCTGGCCCATGAAACGTTTTATCGGGAACTTGCGAAACTTGAAAGTGAAAAGCTGATAAAACGTTTTCGAAGTAAAATTTTGATAATGAAAGTGGTATGATCGAAATCATATGAAACTCCTCAGTTCTGGTTCATAATCCCACAAGAACCAGAGTTTATATTATGAATACAAGAAAGGAGATTTATTATGAAATCAGTAATTATTCTTGTGAGTCTGCTGGCCTTTTCTATAAATTGTTACGCACAGGATACCAACCAGCCAAAGTATCATTCAAAGTACGCCGGCCAGGAAACAAGACCGATCAAGACCCTTTCACAATCAGATATGAAAGCCCTGAAAAACGGTGAGGGTTGGGGGTTGGCAAAAGCGGCGGAACTGAATGGTGTGCCGGGCCCTAAACATCTCTTGGAGATGAAAAAAGAAATTGATCTTAATGATAAACAGGTGCTTCAACTTGAAGAATTATTTTTCGAGATGAAATCGGGAGCAGTACCACTTGGCAATAAGCTCATCGAAGCAGAGAAAGCACTTAACTATTCTTTTGCTTCAAACAACATCGACGAGAAGAAACTGGACAGGCTTTTGACTGACATTTATGAGATAAAAAAACAGTTGCGGTATGTTCACCTCGTGACACATTTAAAAGCACTGCCTGTCGTAAGCAAAGCTCAGGTGAATCTATACAACGATCTACGCGGGTATGGTGACAATGATCCCTGTGAGAACATCCCCCCGGGACACGACCCGGTAATGTGGAAGCGGCATAACAATTGTGAGTAGCTTTTGACTGACCTCCATGCGGATTATGGTGTTCAAGGATTAACAAATTTCAGAATTTTTGTTGTTGAAATGATTAGATTAATTGGAAAAAGTAATGGATAAAATTATGTATTATGTACTCTTAAAATTAACTAATTATCGAGGTGAGATGGACGAAGATACAAGGAAGAGGGCGCACCACTATACGATAGGTATGTGGTGCGCCTGATGACGCCGTAGATTCGGCCTTATCGCCTCGTTAATCAGGCCACCAGTTGATTGGGAGTCTTCGAATTACATTAAACCCGCCGCCCAGCACCAGATTATTTTCCATGCCAATGCTGTCTAGGAAACTCTGGGTTTCCGATGAGCGGGTGCCGGCGTCGCAGATAATGATCAGTTTTTTATCGGTTGGCAATTCTTTATAGCGCTTGCGTATTTCAACATAGGGTACCGACACCCACTGTTCTTTACCGAAAGTATCTACAAAGACTTGCGCCTCTGCGGGATGCCTTATATCGAGTGCGGCCCACTCCTTGCGGCTGTCACGGTTGTCCATCCATGAAAGAAAGTCTTCAACGGATACTGTTCGCAGTCGGCCGGTTGCCACGTTATCAGCAACGTTGGCAGTGGCGTTCAGAGCATCGAGCGCGGTAGCAAAAGGTGGTGCATATGCCATTTCCAGATCGATGAAATCCTCTATGGTTGCCCCTTTGGCAATAAGAGCGGCCGAGGCATTAATACGGGCCAGCACATTGTCGTTAACTTCTTCACCCATGGATGAAAATCCCTGCAGGCCGAGGACTCTTCTGTTTTTCCTGTCAAAAACCATCTGCAGGAGTACAACTGTCTGAGTAGGGAAAAAATGAGCCCGGTCGGACTGGGCTGTTATGGCAATATCTGCATCGTATCCTTCAGCTTTAGCGGCTTCCAGCGAAAGACCAGTGGCGCCAATGCTAACATTGAATGCCTTTAAGATAAAAGTGCCTATCCAACCATCAAATGTGCTTGCTATGCCCGCTAGATTGTCCGCGACGACACGGCCCTGGCGGTTTGCCAGGGAACCCATGGGGGCATGACTTTTTTTACCGGTGACTAGATTAATTGTTTCAATACAGTCACCGGCCGCGTAGATATCAGGATCGGAGGTCTGTAGACGGTTATTGACGACAATGCCGCCTTGCGGAGATACTAATAATCCGGCTTCTCTGGCAAGTTCGCTTCGCGCCCGAACCCCTACCGACATGACGACAAGATCTGTATCAATTGATCTTTCACCTGTAACCACTCTGCATACCCAGCCATTGTCATCTCTTTCCAGGCGGGTGGCGCTTTCACTTGTGAGGACAGTAACACCTTTATCCCGCAGGTGTTTTTCAACCATGCCAGCGAAAGTTTTATCAACAATTCTGGGCAGAAGCTGCGGCATGTATTCGACCACGGTAGTCTCAACACCCCATAGGTCCCCGAGGGCTTCAGCCATCTCGATACCGATGGCGCCACCGCCGATAACCACGGCACGGCCAACTTTTCCCTGGGCCAGGTCTTCTTTGATAGCGATAGCCTTATGCATATCGCTAATGGTGTAGACACCCTGCAGATCGGCTCCATCTATAGGGAGCCGATTGGGACGGCTGCCGGTGGCAAGGACGAGCTTGTCGAACGATATTTTATCTTTTTCGCCATTTTCAATATTTTCCACTTCTACTGTTTTAGATTTGCGATCAACTGAAAGGGCGCGCGTTCTAGTGCGTACCGTAACACCCTTGGCGTTCTCAAAAAAAGCTTCGTCGCGTACCATGTGGAAGCTGGTAGATCGCAGCTCCTTTTCATCAGAGACATCGCCTGAAACATAATATGGAATACCACAGCCGCCGTATGAGATGAGGCTGTCCTGATCGATAATTGTGACTTGGGAATCCTGCATGAGCCTTTTTACTCTGCAGGCTGTCTTGGGACCGGCCGCGACCCCACCAATGATAACTATTTTTGTACTCATGGTAGTTTTCCTTCTGTATATATTTATTTGAAATTTTTTTATAGTTTACTTAAAAAAACAGGCTGCAAAATATATTGAATCATGTGGTGTGTCAAATATTTCCGGTGGGTAGTGCACATGATGAAAAGTCTGATGCACGATGGGCTGGCACGCTGTGGTATGTTTTTTTAAAATGGGCGGTGATTTTGCTTAATAGCAATATAGTGATTATAATCTCTGCCGATCGAGAATATTGAATGAATAATGACTATTGAATAATGAAAAATTAAAAGGCATAAGACTCTGGGCGCATGGCATATGGAATAGAAATTGAAAAATGATTGCTAAATATTGAATATTGAAGATTCAATAATGAATATTTAATGAGAAAAAGATTAAATTAATAATTTAAGCAACTACATTGAAGTACTAAGAACTAGTTATTTAGGATAACAAATTGGATCATTCAGAAGAAATTGAAACGCAGAAGGCTCAGGTTGCCGTTAAGGGGATGACCTGTGCTTCCTGTTCCTCACGTATTGAAAGGGTTCTGTCGGCGCAGGATGGTGTTGTTAAAGCCTCAGTGAATCTTGCTGCTGAGAGTATGGATCTCGAATGGGATCCAGAGAAATTAAACATCGATGAAATTGCCGACAAGGTTAAAGGGCTTGGTTTTGAGCTGGTTAAACCATCAACCGATGTAAAACTTGACCTTGCTATTAAGGGTATGACCTGTGCGTCGTGTTCTTCGCGTATTGAAAGGGTCGTTTCTAAAATGCCTGGCGTTACCAGTGCTTCCGTTAACCTGCCCATGGAAACAGCCGTGGTGCATTTTGAGCGCGGTAAAACCAGTCAGCGTAAAATACGGGAAGCAATAAACAGGATAGGTTTCGAAGCTTTTATAGATACATCTACGGGGGGCTCGGCACTAGCCAAAAAACAGCAGGAGAATCTGGAAAAACTTGCAAAAATGAAGAGGGATCTGGTCCCGGCCTTCTGTTTTGCTTTTATCCTCCTTGTTCTGTCCATGGGTGAAATGGTTGGCATGCCCCTGCCGAAGATGCTTGATCCCCATCATTCGCCTTTCAATTTTGCATTGGCCCAATTTTTTCTGGTGCTGCCGGTTATGTGGTCCGGTCGCAGATTCTACCAGGTTGGTTTCCCGAGCCTGTTCAGGGGGTCGCCCAACATGGATTCACTTATCGCCGTTGGGACAGGAGCAGCGTTTACTTACAGCACCTGGAATCTTGTCGAGATAGCTCTCGGCATTGATCCTATGGCTAGAGTTATGGACCTGTATTTCGAATCAGCAGGTGTATTGATCGCTCTCGTTTCTTTAGGGAAATACCTAGAAACACGTTCCAAGGCAAAAACTTCAGATGCCATCAGCCAATTGATGCAGCTTACGCCCGATGAAGCGACCCTGGTTAGGGTAGATGAAAAAGGGGTCGAAGAGATGGTGAAAATTCTGGCCGAGGAAATCGAAGCTGAAGATGTTATCCTCGTCCGTCCAGGCGAACGGGTCCCCATGGACGGCGTTATCATAAAGGGTCGTTCCAGTGTCGATGAGTCGATGCTGACCGGTGAAAGTCTGCCGGTGTCAAAAGAAGAAGGTGACAAAGTTATCGGCGGTACACTTAATAAGAATGGGGCACTGAGAGTTCAGGCCGAAAGAGTGGGGCAGGATACTGTCTTGTCGAGAATTATCCGTATGGTGCAGGAGGCGCAGGGGTCCAAAGCACCGATCGCTAACCTGGCCGACAGGATCAGTTTTTATTTCGTACCCATAGTCATGGTCATCGCTGTTCTTTCAGGTCTGGCCTGGTATTATATCGGGACTGCAGACTTTCCCTTTGCGCTGCGTATATTTGTAGCCGTGCTTGTTATTGCCTGCCCATGTGCCATGGGGCTTGCCACTCCCACATCAATAATGGTCGGGACAGGCAGGGGAGCCCAGCTTGGAGTCCTGATCAAAAGCGGTGAGGCCCTGGAGATGGCACAGAAGGTACAGGCCATTGTGTTTGATAAGACCGGGACGCTGACATATGGAAAACCGGCCCTGACCGACCATATAGTTCTTCCCGGCCAGAACCTTTCCGACGCCGATATTCTTTCAATTGTGGCCGGTGCAGAACAATCTTCCGAACATCCTCTTGCCGAGGCCATTGTGAATGCAGGAATAGAAAAGAAGCTGGCCCTGCCAGACCCTGAAACATTTGAGGCAGTTCCCGGACGCGGCATTCGTGCCCGTGTTGACAATCATGACCTGCTACTCGGCAACAGGGAATTTATGGAGGAATCAGGAGTTATTGGAACTGATATCCCAGAGGCTGGCAATGAAGTTGTTTCTGGCCTGTCGCGGCAAGGAAAAACGGTGTTGTTTCTGGCTATTGATAACAGGCTCAGCTCACTGCTTGCTATAGCAGATCAGATAAAACCGAAAGTGGACAAGACCATAAGCAGGCTCAAGAAAATGGGACTGAAGCTTGTTATGCTGACCGGAGACAATGAAGAAACGGCCAGGGCTATTGCCGGTCAGGCTGGAATAACCGAGGTAATAGCCCAGGTAATGCCGGAACATAAGGCTGCAAAAGTGGCAGACCTGCAGGAAGAGGGACACACGGTAGCCATGGTAGGTGACGGCATCAATGATGCACCGGCACTTGCCAAAGCTGATGTCGGCATTGCCATGGGCACGGGAATTGATGTAGCCATCGAATCTGGTGACATTGTGTTGATGCGGGGGGAACTTGAAGGGGTGCTTACCGCTTTATCCTTGAGTCGCGCAACCATGCGCAATATCAAGCAAAACCTCTTTTGGGCCTTTATCTATAATATTGTCGGCATCCCTGTGGCGGCAGGGCTTCTTTATATATTCGGAGGTCCGACCCTGAATCCGATGATTGCCGGTGGCGCCATGGCCATGAGCTCCGTTTCGGTGGTGACAAATGCACTTCGTCTGCGTTTTTTTAATCCGGAATAAGTTGAAAATAAAGAAGGATCCGAACTTCAATTCTACTGATTTCCTAGAACAATAGAAAAGGTTGTTCCTTCACCTTCTTTGCTGACCACTTCTATCGTCCCGCTGTGACTGTCGATAATGTTTCTTACAATGGGAAGGCCGAGGCCAGTGCCCCGGTTTTTATCTGTGAAAAAGGGCGTGAATATCTTTTCCTGCTTTTCCGGGGACATGCCGGACCCGGTATCTGTAATTTCTATAAGAGCGGAGCCTTTTCTACTCAATCTTTTGGAGGAAACCGTTAAAGTCCCGCCTTCCGGCATAGCCTGGACGGCATTGACTAATATATTCAGAAAGCCTCTATGCAGTAGGTTCTGGTCCACTTCAAGCGGGTTAAGCGAAGGATCAAGATTGCTGACCAGCTTAATGTCGTTCTTGTTGAACTCCGGTTCCATAAACTGTATGACTTTCAAGAGAATATCATTGATTGAAGAAAGTTTTAATTGAGGAATATGCGGTCTTGCGAAGTCCAGAAACTCCATGACAATCCCATTCAGCCGCGTAGTTTCTTCGATTATTATATTTGTAAGGTTATCACTACCAATGCTTTCGCTTTTTGCTCGTTTGTTTAGTATTTCAGCAGTACTTCTGATGATCCCCAATGGGCTTTTTATCTCATGTGAAACAGCAGCAACCATTTTTCCAAGTGTTGCCAGCCTTTCGGCATCATGCAGTTTGATTTCAAGTTTTCGTCTTTCCTGCGCCCTCGCCTCAATAATGCGGTCTGCTCGTTCCACTATGAGTCGCAGAACGACAAACAACATGCTCATTACAAGTAATGAAACAATAATAATCGTGCCCTGAAGTTTAATAATAGCCCTGAGGTCGTCTGACAGATCGAGGACAATTTCTGTAACACCTATGAGTTCTTTGTCAGGATTGTGTTCCTGGCGGAAGGGAATATACGTTTTCAATTTACACGAAATGTCTGAAGAACCGGGAAACAGGTCGAGCAGATTCCCTCTCGAAATCAGGATAGTGGAATTTTCGCCCGCTAGAGCTTTTTTATATTCCATACCACCCACATCTTCCTTGCCAACTTGCTCCTGAATTGTGCTGTAAGAAATGATATTTTCCTGCGAGTCAAAGATAGTCACAGAATCCACGTTCAATCCCAGGGTTGTATTGCGCACAACATTATCAAGCCTCTCAAACTGTTTGGGATTCCTTAGAGCGATACCGCCGTAACGTAATGCAGTCGGTAGCACGAACTGAAGGAAGACCTGTTTGTTGAGGTTTTCAGCAAGAAGAAGAGCATATGACTCGCTTCGTTCCAACAATACTTTCTGGGCGTTGTTGGAAATAACCCACGAAAGGACCATTGTGAAAACAAGAACAACACTCAGGCCCGTGAATGAGAAAAATTTAACAAGCCTGAATGGTTTCAGGCTTGCCAGATCTGTTTTAACTGCATCACTGGTCATTACATACTCCGCAGCGTTTACATATTTCCGTATCGCAAGGACCGGTTGCTTTTCCAATCAATGCTTTTTTGTATTCGGCCCAAAGATACTGCCGATCAATACCATGGTCAATGATTTCCCAAGGAAAGACTTCAAATTGTTCCCTTTTCCGCATGGCATAATCTTCTGGCTTTATTCCCTCCTGTTTAAAAACCTGGCGCCAGTTTTTGCCTGATCTGGCAATTTGAAGAAGTACGCGTCCTACCTTACGGTCTCCGCGGGCAAGAACGGCCTGGAAATACGCCTTTTCTGGGCTGTCGACCGTAATTTTAATATTAGATTCACCTGCCAGCTTACTTCGTAGGAGTTTTATCCTTTTTTTCAATAGAGAAATGGGTGTAAAGGATTCGTACTGGAATGGTGTCCATGGTTTTGGAATGAAATTGTTAACACTTAAAGTAAGTGTCGCGAGCTTTTTCTTTTGCTGCCCGATTTTAAGAATTTTCTTCTTTATCCTGCGTGTCAATTCAACCATTTCCAGAATGTCATCATCGGTTTCAGTTGGAAGGCCAATCATGAAATAGAGCTTGAGATTCATTACCCCAGCATTGACAAGTGCTCCAGCGGCAGTTAGCAGATCTTTTTCAGTAATATTTTTGTTGATGACTTTTCTTAGACGTTCAGATCCTCCGTCGGGTGCGATTGCTGCTGATTTGAGTCCGCTCTGACCCAACAGATCAAGCAGTTCAGGGGTTATGACATCAGCCCTCAATGAGGAAAATGAAAGGGAACAGGAATCTTTTAGCAGATAGTCGGCGATGGATACAAGGTCTTCACGCCTGGCCATTTCCATGCCCAGAAGACCAACTCGTTTACTGCCGGGAAGGCGTTCATTAAGCGCGCTGATTATTGTATCAGCGCTCCACAGGCGTGGAGGTCTGTAGACAAATCCAGCTGCGCAGAAGCGGCAGCCCCTGCTGCATCCGCGTCCAAGTTCGGTCATATACAGGTTGGCAAACTCAGCGTCAGGACTCATTACAAGCGAATGACCGGCTTTGTCCTGTAGGCTGGATAGTGTAATTTTTTTTATTCTTTTAGGCAGTCCAGAAGAAGCTGTAGTTGGTGAAAGAGTGCCATCATCGTTATAGGTTTCCTCATATAATTCAGGCACGTAGCATCCCTGGTACTTTACGGCCAGTTCCCTGAGTAATGTATTTCTATCGACAGGACCGGTTTTTGAACGAAGAAATTCCATAACTTGCGGTAATATTGGTTCTGCTTCACCGATGATGAACAGGTCGATAAAGGGGGCGAGTGGTTCGGGGTTAATAAAGGTGGCAACGCCGCCGGCAATCACAAGTGGTCCGGTGCCTGGAGGCTTTTGGGAAGAACCTGAAAAATTAAATCCTGTCCTTGCTCGATCTGCGGCTAAGGGGGGAAGCCCGCCGAGATCGAGCAATTTCAGGAGTTGAAGATAATCATGTTCAAAACTTATTGAACAGAGGAGTATAGGGAAATCCAGTAAAGGCCTGCAGGATTCAACTGATACAGGCCTTTTATCCCCATCCGTTAGAAAAATTCTTTCCGCGACAATATCAGGATGTTCATTTAGCAGGCCGTATACCAGTTGGTAGCCCAGATTTGACATGCCGACCGGGTACGTGTTGGGGTAGATAAGAGCTACAGGAAGCTTTCCTTTCCATTTTTTCTTCCATCCTCCTGCTTCGCGCGACAGATAATCATTATGCTCTGAGGCTTTAGCGGCAGAAGAATTCTTTCGGCCCATTTAACTCCTTTACATCATATAAACCCGGCATGTGTAAATCCATCAATCTGCATGTCCTGATCAGTCTGCCGCTTGTCTCAAATAGGTCGGTGTTTCAAGTTCCGACTCGTCCAGAAACCTTGGAACTGGTACAGGTCTTCTCACATCACCTTTATTTTTTCGGTAGGAAGGCCTGTTTGATGTTCTTTCAGTAGTTTTATCATCGGACTCATTTGCTTTTTCTTCCTTAACCCTATTTATCGGTAGTACAGGTTCAGGGACGGCAAAAAGTTCCTCTTCTTCATTTATTCCCGTTGCAATAACGGTAACCCGAAGTTCATCACCGAGGCTTTCATCGAAAAGGGCACCTACAATGATATTAGCATCAACATGGGCTTTTTCCTGAATCAGGGTAGATGCTTCCATGAATTCAGTCATGGTAAGCGAGTCTTCACTGGCGGATATATTTATAAGAACACCTTTGGCACCGTCGATACCGACGTCTTGAAGCAGGGGGTTATCTATTGCTTTTTTAGCGGCCTCTACTGCTCTGTTCTCTCCAACACCGACTCCGGCACCCATTATTGCGGGCCCAACCTGTCTCATTACAGTTCGAAGATCAGCGAAGTCGACATTCATATGGCCAGGAAGATTGATGAGGTCGGTGATGCCTTTCACTGCCTGTAGCAGGACATCGTCTGCCTTTTTCATCATATCCATCAGTTTGCTGCCTT
Source organism: uncultured Desulfobulbaceae bacterium (assembly GCA_945787325.1). Taxonomy (GTDB): domain Bacteria; phylum Desulfobacterota; class Desulfobulbia; order Desulfobulbales; family BM004; genus CALZHP01. The sequence continues at coordinate 52,827 of CALZHP010000004.1, read as the reverse complement.
TCTGCATAATGGATAAAAGGCGGTCGTTTGGTATGGTGATTATTGTATCAACATGTTCCTTGAGTTCTTCCCAGCCTTCTTCCGCTTTATTCATACGGGTTTTAGCTTCAAAGAAAAAAGGTTTGGTGACAACTGCCACAGTGAGAGCTCCTGCTTCCCGGCTGACCCGGGATACAATCGGAGCCGCTCCAGTGCCCGTACCTCCTCCCAGTCCGGCAGTAACAAAAACCATATCCGTATCTTTCAGAAGTTTACGGATATCCTCGACACTTTCTTCAGCTGCGTCTCTTCCGCGTTCGGGGTCGGCTCCTGCGCCAAGCCCCTTGGTGACACCTGGTCCCAGCTGCAGTCTGATGTCCGCCTTGGAATTTTCCAGGGCTTGGATATCGGTATTTGCAGCAATGAACTCGATGCCTTGCAGATTGTTGTCCACCATGGTGTTGACGGCGTTTCCTCCTCCACCACCTACACCTATGACCTTAATTCTGGCCATTGACTCAGTTTCCGCCATTCTGAATGACATGTTTCCCCCCTTATTGAACTCTAGTTTTACATATTGATGACTTCGTAAAAGGTTCGATTTAGATTGTCTTATCTAAAAGTAACGCAAATATTGCAGTGATTGCTGTCATTACATCAAACATTTTACTTAGCCATATTTATAACGCCCGTTTTTACAGTATTTTTACATATGATTGGTAAATATGTTTTTCATCCAACCGCCGAAACGGTTAAAAACTTTTTTATCTTTTACACGGTATTTGCGGCCGGATACATTTCTGCTGTTATATATTACCAGCCCAACACCGGTTGCAAACTGTGGTGAATCAATCGTATTGGTATGCCCCCCAACATGGTGAGGGTACCCTATACGTACAGGAAGATCGAAGATCTGCTCTGCAAGGTCAACTATATTGTTGAGCAGGGCTGTACCGCCTGTTATTACTATTCCAGCCGTCAGTCTTTCCTTATAAGATGAATCAATCATTTCCTGATTTATAAGGATCAGCATTTCCTCAATACGCGGCTCCAGAATTTCCCCCATGATTTTCCTGGACAACTTTCTTGGTTTACGATCCCCAACTGCGGGAACTTCAATAGTATGATCCTTGTTTATCATTGACGTGAGTGCACTTCCGTAATTAATTTTCAGTTTTTCAGCTTCCTGTAATGGAGTTCTGAGACCGACTGACAAGTCGTTAGTCAGATTGTTTCCTCCCAGACCAAGCTCGAAAGTGTGTTTGATAGTCCCACCGGAAAATATGGCAAGATCAGAGGTGCCGCCGCCTATTTCGAGCAGAGCAACGCCAAGTTCCATGTCTTCTACTGTAAGAACTGAATTGGCCGAAGCAAGTGATTCTAGTACTATATCCGCAACTTTCAGACCGGCTCGATTGCAACACATGACAAGGTTATGTACAGAAGTGGCATCCCCTGTGACGATATGCACGTTGGTGACAAGCCGTACACCGGTCATGCCGAGGGGATCCTGTATGCCGGTATGATCGTCAACCATGAATTCCTGCGGCAGAACATGGATTATTTCCTGGTTCTGTGAGATATTTACAGCACGGGCAGCGTCTATGACGCGATCTATGTCATCCTGCTTTATCTCCCGGTTTTTTATGCCTACTATACCGGGGCTGTTGAATCCTTTGATATGGCTCCCAGCGATGCCGACACAAACAGTGTCGACTACGCAGTCGGCCATCTCTTCCGCTTCTTCAATCGCGGCACGGATTGAATTAACTGTACTATCAATATTGACAACAACACCCTTCTTAAGGCCGACAGATGGGTGTGTACCAATGCCGATAATATCTATTTCGCTATTTAGAACTTCACCGATCACGGCACAGATTTTTGTCGTACCAATATCAAGTCCGACTATTATTTTACCACGCTGTTCGTTTTTCATGTCTTTCATATATGGTTCGTTTAACCAGATTTCGTTTTGCCAACCAGGACTTTATCTTCCTGATAATCCATATCGATATAGGCAATATTTGAGAGTTCATCTTTCTTATACAGACCCTTGAGGACCTTGATGAGACGGTTGTATTGACCGCTTATTTTCTCCTGTCCAAGATAAATGGGAAAAGTGTGATCCAGAAGATAAAGAACCATACCGCCTTTTTCTGTAATATGGATTTCAGAAATGTTCTGCTTCGGTAATATTGGATTGCCGCGACCTGCGTATCGTAAAAAGGTGAGAGCGTTGTCAAGCACAGTGGATTTTACCTCATTCGACCGAGCAGTCATAGTGTTTTCATTTATACCAGTTATGACAGGGAAATCAAGGTCTCCGGGCATATTTACATGAGTTATTTTTTTGCCGTATTTATCAATGTAATAGAGCCCATTACTGGTGTTGAGAAGTGCCAAAGGTTTTCTCTCTTAAACAATAAATTTCAGCTGATTCGGCCAGACCCGTGAAATGTCCACGTGGTGCACCCAAATGTGTTCTTCAAGCTTAGATTTAACAGCTGATACATCCAAGGCCAGCAGGTTAGTGTGTATGTCAATACCCGACTGCTCAAGTATTTCAGTCTTGTTTGTATGTTCACAACCTTTAATATATGTGTTTGTTATTCTAAAAAAATCAGACTTGCAGAGCTTCTGGTATATAACCATCGATGCAACACTTCCGACACAGAACAGAAGCAATATCGACAGAAGCTGGAATATATGTTTTTTATTAAAGTATGTCGTGATTCTAGTACGTTTTCTCGTATTATAATCTGTAGGTCGAGATGAGCTCCTGTATGTTTTCTGCCTTTTTCTTAAACGGAAAGATTTCATGCCTGACAGCCCTCCTCTCCAAGAATATGGACTTCCGGTTCCAGCATGATACCTGAGCTATGAAGAACTTTATCCTGTACTTCCTGCATAACGGCAAAAACATCGTCTGCAGTGGCTTTCCCTGTGTTAACAATGAAGTTGGCATGTACTGGAGAGACCATAGCTCCGCCAATACTGAAACCCTTCAAACCTGCATCTTCAATAAGTTTTCCTGCCGGCAGACTCTGAGGGTTTTTAAAAAAAGAACCTGCACTGGGTATTCCCAGGGGTTGTTTAATTTTTCGAGCTTTTTGATACTTCTTGCAGGTTGCTGATATCTTATTTTTTTCTCCTTTTGTTAAAGAAAAGACACCGGACAGCACAATACTTTTTTTGCTGCCGCCCCATTTTCTGTAAGCAAATTGAAGTTGCTCTTTCCCGGGACTCATTATAATACCTTCTGGGTCCATAAAAGTAACAGAGTGGATGGCATCACTCATTTCACCACCCCATGCTCCTGCATTCATTACTATTGCTCCGCCCACACTTCCTGGAATGCCTGCCGCAAACTCCAAACCGCTTAAATTGTTTTCAGTTGAATACTTTACAAGTTTATTAAGCAAGCAGGCTGCCCCAGCATTAACCAGTGTAGTAGATTTTTTCGTTTCTTGATCATCATTCGGCTCTATTTCAAGGGAAGCAAATTTATTCCCAAGAACTATTACAGCGCCCTTCAATCCTGTGTCCGGCACCAGAATATTGCTTCCCTTGCCGATAACATAACTGTGGATTTTGTTTTTATGAAGCCATTGTACCAGCATGACCAGCTCATCCTGGCTCTCAGCTACGAGTACAGCTTCGGCAGGCCCGCCAACCTTAAATGTAGAGAATCGGGCCATGGGAAAATCCCATAAAATCTTACCTTGCCAGAACTGCGTTAACTCTTGTGATAAATGTTGCAGTGACGGCACGAATGTTATTTCTCCTTATGAGTTTCCTTCAAGCATGCTCAACAATTGCTCTCCCGATCTCCAGATATTACCGGCACCGAGGGTGAGAACGATATCCTCACTATGTAAGATAGGTAATATTTCTTCAGGCAGGTTTTCAATATCTGGAACCAGTAAAGTGTTTTTCTGTCCGTGCATCTTGATACCGTTTAATAATGCCTCGGAAGTTACTCCTTTAATCGGTTCTTCACTTGCCGCATAAATGTTAGTAAGAACTAAAACATCTGCAGCATGAAATGCGGTATGGAACTCTTTCATAAGACCTTTGGTACGGGAATAGCGGTGCGGTTGAAAAAGGACTACCAGCCGTCTTCCCGGCCACGCATCACGAAGGGCTGAGAGGGTAGCTCTTACTTCTGTAGGATGATGGCCATAATCATCAATTACAGTTATTCCCTTTTTTTCACCTTTTATCTGTAGCCTTCGTTGGACTCCGGAAAAACTTTTCAGTGCAGATGCAATTGTTTCAAACGGGATGTCAAGCTCCAGTCCAACGGTGATGGCAGCCAGGGCGTTATAGATATTATGAGTACCAGGCAAAGATAGTTCAATTACGCCCAGTGATTGATCTCCAAGGCATACTTCAAAGTGAGAAGTCAACCCAGAAGTCGAAATCTCCCTGGCATGTACATCCGCTTGAGCGGTCATGCCGTAAGTGATAATTCTTTTCTTTACAAAGGGTAATATGTCAGCAACGTTCGGGTCATCAAGGCAAAGAATTGCTGCTCCATAAAAAGGTATTTTGTCTATGAATCTCAGGAAAATACTTTTTATGTCGTCAAGGTCACTATAAAAATCCAGGTGCTCTAGGTCTATATTGGTGACAACTTCTATTACTGGAGACAGGTTCAAGAAAGATCCGTCACTTTCATCAGCTTCAGCAACCAGGAATTCTCCCTCGCCAAGTTTGGCGTTGCTGCCACCAAAGCTGTTAACCTTACCACCTATAACCACTGTGGGATCGAGATCGGCTTGAGCAAGGAGCCAGCCCACAATTGATGTAGTGGTTGTCTTTCCATGACTGCCGGCAATTGCTATACCGTATTTTTTCAGGCGCATAAGTTCTGCTAGCATCTCCGCCCTAGGAATTACCGGTATATGGGCGTCAGTTGCTGCAAGGACTTCCGGGTTATCTTCCTTTACAGCTGAAGATGTTACCACAACATCTGCACCATCTACCCATTCGCTGTTATGTCCTTTATGGATTGTTCCACCGAGTTTCTTGAGACTTTTAGTTATTTCAGATTCCCTGAGATCGGAACCGCTTACTTTATATCCAAGATTTATCAGCACTTCGGCAATACCGCTCATACCTATGCCGCCGATTCCCACGAAATGAATATGCTTTGTTTTTTTATACATCAGTGTTTGCAGAAGTAGTTTTGTTATATTTGATGCCCAGTAAAGTAAGGCTTTGGTTTACAATTGCGTCGGTTGCTTCAGGTTTTCCCATTTGCTTGATTTTTTCACCCATTATCTTGAGAGATTCAGGGTCCTGTAGGAGTTTGGAAATTTCTCCTGCCAGTTTTTCACCAGTTAGACCTGCTTCAATAAACATTCTGGCCCCACCGGAATTGCAGAGATATTGCCCATTTTTTTCCTGATGATTATCAGCGGCGTAGGGGTATGGAATTAATATCGAGGGCTTGCCGAGCACGGCAAGCTCGGCGAGAGTTGTGGCCCCAGCTCTTGAGATTATGAGGTCCGCCTTTTGGTAGACCTCATTCATATTTTTAATGAATGCAGAGACATCTGCTGATATACCCAATTCACTATAGGTTTTTTTCACATAATCTTTATCGGCACTGCCGGTTTGGTGGACTATATTAAAGCTGTTCGGCATGTCAGACAAGAGCTTTTTTACACATTCAAGCATTAATATATTTACCCTGTGAGCCCCCTGGCTTCCGCCCAGGATAAGAAGGGTAGGCACCTTCCTGTCATTACTTGAAATTTCTGAAATTTGAGTGTTTATTGATTTAAGCAATTCTTGCCTAACGGGATTGCCAGTTAAAAGAGTTTTTCCGGAAGGAAAATATTTTTCACTGCCGGGTATTGAAAGGAATACTTTATTGCAAATATGACCAAGTAATCGATTGGCCATTCCCGGCACAGAATTCTGTTCATGTATGCATGCAGGTACGCCCATTATCCGGCTTGCAAGTACAACGGGACCTGTCACATAACCTCCTACTCCGAGTACAAGATCAGCTTTGAACCTCCGTAAAATGCCTGCTGCCTGAATGACACTGTAAGGTATTTGCAAAAGTGCTTTTAAACGGGAGATAAAACTCATGCCCTTTATACCGCTGCTTTTGATACTGGTAGTTTCAAATGACTGATCATTAAGGATACTGCTATCAACAAGGCGGTTAGTTCCAATGAAAAGAACACGCCCATCCGGAAACCGCCGCAATATTTCTTCTGCTACTGCAATACCGGGAAAAAGATGCCCACCGGTTCCACCTCCGGTAACAACCATTCGTATTGGGTCCTTGTCTGATTTATTCAAGTTTTGTAACTCGTAAATTTACAATAATAATTCCTTATATATGCACAGTATAACTACTATGATGCTATATGATTAATAGCTAACATCAGAAATATTATGGCCTCTAACTTAAAAAATCTTCACCAGTCATATCAAAAGTTTCTGAGATATTTGGTTTGTGCTTTCCTTTTGCTTTTGCCTTATCAATTTTTTTGATAGTTTCTTCATAACACTCCGGGCAATATCCATGAGAAAGCGTTTTGTATTGAGAAATAAATTTGTCGATCCACCCGTTTAGGTCTTTTGTTTTTCGGCAAACACAGCAAATAGTTCTTACACTCATGCTGCCCCTCCTCTAGGCTGGTGATTTGAAAATCTGATGCAAAATTGATACTGGATCTTTGGAATCAGCTTTTAAAGCAAAAAAGCAGATCACTCGTATCGTCGATAAAGTTTGAACAATCGACCAGTTGCTCCTGCTCATCTCCTTTTTTGTCCTGATAACATTCCGGACAATATGCCAGTGACAGGCTTTTGTGTTGTGTCATCAATACCCAGCCAAATATATCTTTTTCCTGTTTACAGATGCAGCATTTTGCCTTCGTCATAATTTTTCTCCTTTCTCGTAATTGATGTTGATTTGTCCTTAGTTTTGTGTCGCTTCATTTGCGATTCGACACTTGGCTGCGGACATCCCCCAAACTGCAGCAGGCAATTGGCTACCCGCCAGTTTTTTTTTTAGATCATTGACAGCTTTTTTGAAGATTTCTCCCCGTTCTGCATAACTGGAGAACATGTCAAAACTGGAACATGCGGGGGATAGCAGAACCACATCCCCCTGTTGAGCAAGAGTTGCAGCTGAATTTACCGCATCTGCCATGGTGTCAGCAGATTCGATCAAAGTCAGGCCTTTAAAGGAATCAATCATTTTGCCTCTGGCTTCACCTAAAAGCACAAGGGCTTTTACTTTTTTCTTTATGGCTTTGTGCAGTTGCCTGTAATCTCCCCCCTTGTCCCGGCCGCCAGCAATGAGTATTACCGGTTTTTTTATAGAGTTGAGAGCTGAAAGTGTGGCGCCTATGTTGGTTGCTTTCGAGTCATCATAGTAGCTGACACCTCCGATATCATCGACGAGACTTAACCGATGGGGAAGGGGACTAAAACTCTTAATGCCTTTGTTTATACACTCTTCACTACAACCCATAACCCTGGCTATTAGGATTGCAGCTGCAGCATTCAGTGAGTTTGGCAATTCACTTAGGCTGCTATCTTCCAGATCATATTTTTCCTGCAATCCTGAAGGAGTGACTTTTTCTGAAAGAAATACTTTGTAGCCTCTTACTGAGGAACCAGCATTGGTAATTTTCTCATGACCGAATGATAGATGTTTGCTGGGCGGTAAGAGATGAATACGGGAAGTGATTTCCGGGTCATCGACGTTGATCACGGAAAAGTCAGATTCTTTCTGGGCCGCGAAGATACTGAACTTTGAACGAGCATAGGCATTGAAAGATTCATATCGATCGAGGTGATCTTGAGAAATATTAAGTAAAACGGCAGCTTTTGGCCTGAAACAGCCCTCTCCACCAGCCGTATCAAGTTGGAAACTGCTGACTTCAATAACAGCAATGTCTTTGTCTTGTGGACTATCCATGTATTCAAAGAGTGGAGTTCCTATGTTGCCGCCGACAAACACGTTTTGACCACTCGCCTTGAAAATATCCCCCAGTAAAGTAGTAACTGTTGTCTTACCGTTGGTTCCTGTTACAGCTACAATTGGTGTTTTCATAAATTGTGCTGTGAATGCCATTTCTCCTACAACAGGTATAGAGTGTGTTCGAGCTTCTTTAAGAACAGGCAAATCGAGGGGAACGCCGGGACTCACCATAATTATGTCAGCTGAGCAGAACAGCTCAGAGGTGTGTTTCCCACCTTCAATGAAAACATTCTTTTCCTTCAATTCGCATATCAGCTTTTGGTCCCAAGAATCTATTGGACTCGAATCAGAGACGGAAACCTGGCACCCCCGATTTAAAAAAAACCGGACAGCTGCAATCCCAGACTTACCCAGACCAACAACTACAATGTGGGTGTTTGGTGAAATCCTGCACTTGTTTTGTCGAAATATTTCAGTCATTATCTCAATTTAAGTGTTGCCAGGGCCACAAGGCCTAGAATTATTGAAACAATCCAGAAGCGGACAACCACCTTTGGTTCTGCCCACCCTTTTTTCTCAAAATGGTGATGGAAAGGAGCCATTAAAAAAATCCTTTTTCCACCGCTTAACTTAAAAAAACCAACCTGTAAAATTACTGAGACCGCTTCCATTACAAAAATCCCGCCTACAATGGCGAGAAGGAATTCCTGTTTTGTTATTATTGCTATAGTTCCCAGTGCTCCTCCAAGCGCCAATGAACCAACGTCACCCATAAATATTTGGGCAGGAAATGAGTTAAACCAGAGAAAACCAAGGCAACTGCCTACCAGTGCGCCGCAAAAAACGGCTACTTCACCGGCGCCGGGAACAAAAACAATTTGCAGGTAATCAGCCAGTACCGCGTGGCCTGCGAGGTAGGAAAAGATAAGATATACACTGCCAGTGATAACAGTGGGGCCGGTAACCAATCCGTCCAGTCCATCTGTTAGATTAACCGCGTTAGAAGCTCCGACTATGACGAGAACAGCAAATAAAATGTACCACCAACCTAGATCAGGGCGGATGTTCTTGAAAAACGGGAAATTGAGGTGACCGTCGAACTGCGGGTGCAGGAAAAGAAAAATTCCTACAATTGAGGCACCAACTATCTGCAGGATAAATTTCGCTCGAGCACTGAGACCAGAACTGTTCTTTTTCTTTATTTTGCGTAGATCATCAATCGTACCCACCAGACCGAACCAGAGAGTGACGGACAATACCAGCCACACATATCGATTACTCAAATCAACCCACAATAGAGTTACCAAGGCGATGGTAAGGAGGATTAACACACCGCCCATGGTTGGTACACCCTGTTTATCGAAATGTGTTTCCGGGCCGTCCTCTCTGATTACCTGGCCGATCTGGTGTTTCTTAATTAACCGTATAAATGCCGGTCCGACATATATCACGATCAGAAAGGCTGTGATAGATGCACCTATGCACCTGAAAGTTATATAGCGGAATACGTTAAATCCGCTGAAGAAGCTGCTGAGTGGATATAGTAAGTGGTAAAGCATATTACTTTTTACAGAATATTTTGTTGTTATTTATTAAGCTCTTCAAGAACGGTTTCCATTTCCATTCCTCTGGAACCTTTTATAAGCAGCCAATCATTTGGTCGGAGATCTCCGGATTTTATAAGTCTTTTTATCCACTTCGATATTTCATTTTTATTCTTGAATACTTTTGCTCTTTCTTTGGGTAAACCTGACTGCAGGGCAGTTTTAATAATATCCCCGGCATATTCACCAGTTGCTGCAAGGTAATCAACGCCGGAATCGAATGCGGCCTGCCCCAGTTTACTGTGAGCGTCTTTGCTCTTGTCGCCAAGTTCAAACATATCACCCAGAACGGCCATGGTTTTGCGTTCTCGCTTCAGATTATGAAGAGCACTCAGAGCAGCCTGCATTGAAGCAGGGTTTGCATTATATGAGTCGTTTATGACTTTCAGGCCCGATGCAAGATGAATAATTTGGGAACGCTTGTCGTACGGCTTAAATGTTGAAAGCCCTTTAACGATTGTTGACATGGAAATTCCTAATCCACTTGCTATTGCGGCTGCAGCAAGGCTGTTCATTACATTATGAGTTCCGAAAGCCTTGATCTGAAGGCGAACGCGTCTGTTTCCGATATGAAGGGTGAAAGTCATGCCATTTTCACCGTTGTCCCTGATATGTGTTGCCCGAATATCAGCACCTTTTCTTCTGCCGAAGGTGATTTTTCTGTGCCGGTATTTCCTCGCTAGAATTCGGACCTGTGGATCATCAACATTAACAACAAGCGTTCCCCAGGATTTTGTGCCGGCAAAAAGCTCACCCTTAGCTTTTGCAACACCCTTTATTGATCCGAGCCCAGCGAGATGGGCTTCCTGTATGTTATTGATGCAGGCAATATCAGGGTCCGCGATTTCTGTAAGCCGTGCTATTTCACCCGGTTGGTTCATCCCCATTTCCAGGACTGCAACTTCATGTTGGCTTTTAACAGGTAGCAAGGAAAGCGGTAATCCGACCAAGTTGTTGAAATTCCCTTGCGTTTTAACGATATTGAATTTTTTTGAGACAACGGAAGAGGTCATTTCTTTGACCGTGGTCTTACCAGAGCTTCCAGTGATAGCGACAACTTTCAGGTGTTTCATTCGCGAACGACGGTATGCTGCGAGATCGCCAAGCGCAAGGAGCGGATCCTTCACAACCACTACCGGTATAGAGGGAGTAGGTTCCTCGATATCTGAATTAATGGCTTGGTTTAAAATAAGCCCGGCTGCTCCTTTCTTGACAGCATCCGGGGCAAAAGAGGCACCGTCGAAATTTTCACCTGAAAGCCCCAGGAATATATCCCCTGGGTGAATGGCACGTGAGTCCGTGGAAATACAGTGAAAATGTACCGAGCTACCACTCATGCCGTCATTTCTAAGTTTAGCATTCTTCCTTGCAATGTATCTGCCCCCGGTTGCAAGCAGAACCTGGTCGAGAGTCCAGTCAATGTCTGAGTTCGATGCGCAGGTTACCATTGTATTACCCCCATTTGCTTTCTCACTTCTTCACGATCATCAAAATACTTCACTCCTGTGATGGTAATCTGATATGACTCGTGACCTTTACCGCTAATCAGAACAATGTCACCGGAACGGCTGTAGCGAACAGCAACAGCGATCGCTTCCCTCCGAGACTGAATGATGTCATAACCTTGCCGTTTATTCTCTGTTAGAATGATTTCGGCACGATTTCTGCCAAGATGCGAGCGTTTAAGACCTATTTCGATTTCATTGAGGATTTTTATGGGAGATTCTGTTCTGGGGTTATCAGATGTTGCCAGTACGACATCACAATAATCACCTGCAATTTTCCCCATCATGGGTCTTTTGCCCGGGTCTCTGTCTCCACCGCATCCAAACACACATATAAGCCTTCCGGACTGCAGCTGTTTTAGAGTTTGAAGAACATTTTCCATGGCATCTGGCGTGTGTGCATAATCAACAAAGAAGGTAGCTTGGTTGGATGAACGAATTTTTTCGAGTCTGCCAGGAATATTTTTTACAGCACTAATGCCTTTAAATATTTCAGTATTTTTATATCCCAGGGATGCTGTTGCACCTGTAGCTGCAAGGATGTTTCTCAGATTAAATTCACCCGTCAGCTCGGAGTAAATCTGGAAAGATCCTTTCGGGTTCACTATCTCGGCACTGGTGCCGGCAAGAGTGAAACTGTATTTGGATGGATGTATGCTGCAATCCTTGTCAAGACAACATGTCATGACCGAAATTTTATTGCTTTGAGAGCAGAGTTCATGCTCTACCTCAGCAGCCATTTTATGTCCCCAATTGGTAGAATTATCCTGAATGCTGTCAGGGCCTTTATGCTGCGCCTTGTTTTTGTCGATTACGACTATGGCCTGTCCATTGGGGTGCAAGTATTCACAAAACAGCTTTTTTTTGCTGTCGTAATATCTGTTCATATCCTTATGGAAATCGAGATGATCCCTGCTTAAGTTGGTAAACAGGGCCACGTCAAATTTCAGCCCCTCAATTCGTTGCTGAGCCAGAGCATGTGAAGAAACTTCCATAACCACATGGCTGACACCATTATCAGACATTTTCTTAAGAAGTTTGTGCAAATCAGGGGCTTCTGGAGTAGTGAAGTCCGCCGGCATTTCAATATTTTTACCGCTCCTGCCAGAATAGCGGTATGAAACTGTTCCAATTACACCAGGGTTACCACCGCCGGCCCTGATAATTGATTCAATCAGGTACGAAACAGTTGTCTTGCCGTTGGTTCCAGTAATGCCAATCATTTTCATTAAACGTGCTGGGTGATTATAAAAATTAGAGGCAATGTGCCCGAGAACAGCTCGGGTGTTTTCTACTTCAACCACAACAGTTTTTTTACGAACGCCTCTTGGGACTTTTCCTCTATCCGCAAGTATAGCTTTGCAGCCTGCTTTTATTGCTTTTTCAATAAACATATGGCCGTCAACGTTATTACCGGAAACAGCAACAAAAATATTGCCAGATGTAATTTTACGAGAATCAATTGAAATACCGGATATTCTTATATTCCCCTCCTTTGCAGTCAGATGGTGTTGAATGCCATCCAGGACATGTTTGAGGGTATTATGGTAACTATCTGTCAAGTGTGCAGTCATTTTGGTATCTACTCTAAAACTGAAAAAAATATTAATGTGCTGGCTGAAATTTCGTTTGCGTCTTCAGTTTGAGACTGCAACTTTGCCCACTCACTGTTGTAGTTCCGGCCTCGGGGTATTGTTCTGTAATTTTTCCTGAACCATTAATGTTAATTGTCAAGCTATACTGCTGTAATGACTGGAGGGCGCCGCGTAAACTTTTTCCTGTAACATCAGGCATTTTGAAGTTAACAGGCTTATCTTTTTGAACTAATTTATTGCCAGCTTTTCGTTTCGCTTTTATTTTGTGTAAAGAAGCTTCTAGAATCGCAGCGTTCTCCATATCCCCAACAGGCTGGTTTGCTGAAACAATTTTTGTTTGGCTGAGAGGCAGAACTTTCGGTAATATTTTTTTACCGATATTTAATGAAGGTGATTTGAATTTGGCCCCTTTGTTCCGCTGGACATTTAAGCCATCAAAGGCTGTAATCATAATTAGTTCCGGCTTCTCTGACGGAATGGCGGCCAACATGACACTGTTATATTTTGATTCTTGAAAATCTTTCACTTTTTGATTTTGACTATCTGCTTCAGTTTGTGAAGTTTTGGCCGGCTCGTGTTCTAAAATGGCTTCCAAAAAAAAGGATTTTTTGGGTCCGGCTGTACCAAGTTCGGTGATAAAGTTTAAAGCAGACTCCCCTGATTCATTGTCTAAAATTGTTCGATTCAATTTGCTGAATTTTGTTTGCAGAGTTTGTCCGGTCGATTTGTCCAGAATGCCGGCCAGCATGTGTGGGCCTACATTTTTTCCGCTATTTATGAGGATAGCGAAATCTGAGAGAAGCTGTAGTGCGGATGAATGTTTTAATGTATCGACCCAGAAAGAAGTGGAGTAACTGCTGTCAGAAGAATCTGTACCTGCTGGAAGATCAATATTGAATTTGCTGTTTCCAGCAAAACTGACAACCTTATCTTGTAAATTCTCAGCATAAAAGGCAGCTCTTCTGTCAGTAATTTTTTTCTTAATTTTTCGTGGAGCTAATACTATATATTCACTTGGTTTATCTTTTCGGTTCTTCTTGGATGGTAATTCCTTCAATATGGCTTCTTTTTGGATTACGCTGTTTATAAAACCATCAAGTCCTTTGGTAAATAAAAGCTCATTTATTGCTCGATTACTTCTTTCTCCAGCACTGTATTCCCAGTAACGGTTGGGGTCATAGGAAGGCAGGCTAGCCATTGCCAGAATGGCACCGTTGTTCGGATCCATAATTATTGCTTTGGCGGATGTAGCACCATTTTTTTTCATAACTTTACTGAGATTTGACTCCAGTATATTCTGGATTTTAAGATCCAGTGTTAATATGAGTTCAGCACCTTTAGGGAGCCCGTTATTTTCTTCAACTTCAATCATAGGCAGATCAATTGTCTGCAGTGTGTCACCTTTAAGAATACTGTTGTATTGCAGTTCAACGCCATCCAATCCCTGTTCGTTTTCAGTAAAACCAAGTATATGAGCTGCAGTTTTGTTGTTCGAATAAAGCCGTCTCGTTTTGTCTGTTACGTAAATTCCTTTCAAATTGAGATCTGATATAATTGAGGCACTCTCAGTGTCAAGAGCTTCTATCAGCCAAACGAAACCCCTTTCTGACTTAAGATCAGACAGAAGTTTAGCTTTATCCAGATCAAGTGTCTGTGTGAGGCGGTCCGCAACAAATTCTGTATTCTCAATTTCTAAAGGGCGGGCGTAAACCGCACAAGTCTGATAACTGCCGGCTAACTCCCTGAAGTTCCTATCGTAAATCTTGCCGCGGTAGTTTTTCAGTTCTTTTTTCGGTTGATGGTCCTGCCGGTTAATAAAACCGGACAAAGAGTCAGGATGTGTCTTTAGGAAGGCTGTAGAAATACCGGCCAGAACCAGGAAAACAGTTAACCCGGTTACCAGTAAAAGTTTCCTTTTGAGCTCAGGCAGTTTATGCCGATGAGGCCGGAATTTCATTCATGTTGATCCTACGGTTTGCGAAGCTGACGTGCTGTGGGAGTAACAAGGCCCAGTTTTTTTGCCGCAGCTTCAATCTGTTCTCTTACCAGCAGCCGATCGCGCTTAGCAGCCAGTTGATTGTTTTCCGTTACGATGTTGTGTTGAGTCGTTCTTTCAATGCCAATACTGCTGAGTGAATTTTTAATCTGCCAGCCGAACCAGACAGTGGAAGTAATTCCTATTGTCATAGTCATTACGAGCATTACACCAATACTTTTCCACATCATCCAAGTGCCGTTAACCCCGAGGAGTTTCTTATATGATGAGTTTCTTCTGACGGGATGCTGCTTCCTAATAGCAGTATTGAAGTAGTGCCCGGCATAATCATTTATCATTGCAAATCCTCCAATTTAATAATTACGGCCTTGTTTGATCTTTGTTTGGTTAAGTGTTTCCCTTTCAGCGGCTAACTTTATGTTTCAATTTCTTACTTTATTGTGGCTGCTCTCAGCTTTGCACTTCTGGATCGTGGGTTTTCACGGCATTCAATTTCGCTTGCTATAACCGGCTTTTTGGTGAGGATATTAAATGATGAATGCTCACGGAATTTCCATTTGATCAGCCGATCTTCAAGTGAATGGAACGAAATTATGCACAACCTCCCCCCAGGAACAATGAGTGCCGGTGCTTCATCCAGAATATTTTTCAGATTTTCCAGTTCACGGTTGACGGCAATTCGTAGTGCCTGGAAGACCTTTGTCGCAACGTGGATTTTTTTCGGGTGAAAACGTTTGGGGACAGCTTGTGCCACAATGCCGGCAAGCCTGTCCGTGGTTTCAATCCGATCGTTCTTTCGCTCTTCCACGATTCGAGCAGCGATTCTTCTAGACTGCCGTTCCTCACCGTAATAGAAAAAAATGTCTGCCAATTCATCTGCGCTCCTTGAGTTTAATAGTTCCGCGGCTGTTGTCTTGCCGCGATTATCCATCCTCATATCAAGGGGTTCACTTCCCTTGAAAGTAAAGCCGCGACTGCTTAAATCCAGCTGGTATGAAGACATTCCCAGGTCTAGAACGATACCGTTTAACTTTGATATCCCAAGTTCTTTCAGACATTCACTGATTTCCGCATAATTTCTTCGAAATGTCCTGAGCCTGTCCCCATATACTGAAAGCCTTTCACGGGCCAGGGCCAAAGCTTCTTCATCCCAATCAAGTCCTATTACCCGCCCGTCCGGTTTGCTTTTTTCGAGGATCTCAGCTGTATGGCCCCCCATTCCCATTGTTCCGTCAACGTAGATCTCATTATTTTTGGGCGCCAAGTATTCGATTGTTTCCTTAAGCAGAACCGGATAATGAATCACCTTTTTACAAAATTCCCAGTGTTGAAAGATCGAAGGAGTTAAAGTTGTCTCGTGTCTGTTGCGTTTCCGTAGTCCAGGCAGCTTTGTCCCATATTTCAAAATGGTCAAGCATGCCGCTGAGCATCACTGTTTTTTTTATCTTAAAATCAGTTCTCAGAGCAGGCGGCAGTAAAATTCTTCCCTGTTTGTCCAGAGAACATTCTGTAACGCCTGAAATAACGTAACGAACAAAAGCACCCATGTTTGGCTGCTTTTTTCCCTGTCCAAGAAGGGTTGCTTCAATATCTTCCCAGACGAGAACTGGATAGGCTTTTAAGCAACTTTGCCAGTTGGTAACCATGAGAATTTCAGAATACTCCCTACGCAGAACATCACGGAACCGGCTGGGTATACTGAGCCTGCCCTTTGCGTCAAGATTGTGTTCTGATCTGCTTCTGAAGCGATTTTCAGTCGATCTACTGTTTTCACTCATGGTTAATTGATACCCCGTTGAACCCCTTTTTCCCACTTTATACCACTATGTCCCTTTTTTATAGAAACCAAACTGACATGTCAAGTGAAAAAAAACGTGTGCCTATTTGTTCAAAGACAAATTATTCGTCTTTTTCAGGGGACTTGTACTACATATTGTGGTGTTGGGATCGATGGATACTTTATCTTGTGTTTAAATCAGCGTTTAATTATTGGAATTTTTTTTCAATAATTATGTTCTTTGGATGGTTTTCTAGGATTGAAAAGAAGGGGTTATTTGAATCTTTATGGTTTCATCAATGTTTCACTGTCATTTTAACCACGAATACTGTAGTTAGCGAAAATGATGAAATTGGTAAATTTGTCTGTTATTACAATTAATTAATTGTGTTTAGAGTCTTGGGGGAGAAAGTGGGGTAAATTTGGTAGTAAGTGATCTAAGAAGGATCAGTCAAATGTAGAATATGTGGAGAAGGTTTCATATCGGTAATAATTCAATTTACCATTCAAAGCGAATAAAGTTATTGAGTGCATTCACTTTTTCAAGACGAATAGAGACACTATCTCCAGGTTTCGCATTAATGGCCTGATTTGCCGGCATATCCACATCCAAAAGAAAATCGGAAAGGAGAAGATGAGCGCGTTTGGGCCCCTTTTCCACGATTATGGATGTAAAGCGCTGGCCTTTTTTAGATTCCAGGTGTTTAAGCAGCCAATAACGATGCCTGAGGTATCTCACCTGGTTGGCACGGTTTCTGGTTGACTCAATATTAACAGCAAATCTTTCAAGTTCCGCCGGCGAAAAAAGAATGCCCCTGCCAGCCATGATACTATATAGCTGGTGCTGAAGGACTAGGTCTAGAAATCTTCTAATTGGTGAGGTCACAGTCGTGTAATACTGCACGCCGACCCCTGCGTGGGGTCCGGGTTTAATTGATAATGACATTGGTGACAGCTTTTTTCTCTGTCGGGCATTTATGAAAAGGTCCTTGTCCAGTCCATGAACCAGCCTTTGGCGAGGAGGTTTTTGTGACCTGTATAACCCGGGCGCTTCCCTGTCGGCAAGATATCCGGCGCAATAAGTATTTGCTAGAATCATGAATTCAGAAATAAGTACGCGTCCGGGGGTATCTACCTCTGACAAGTATACATTGGTAGATTCATCAGGGCCGATCTGGATATTGACATCGGGGAAAGGAAGTAAAAGAGCGCCGGACGAAAGGCGTTGATCTCTAAGTTTCACACTGAGTTTGGATAGGGTGCTGATTTCCCAGTCTGTTCCAATCAGCTTGTCTGCGTCTTGGTAGCTTAATTGACGTTTGACTTTGACAACACTGGGGAATGTTTCGAACTGGAGCACTTCTCCTTCAGGTGAAAAAAGAAACATGCAACTTAAAACTGCGCGTGTCTTGTTGGCGACCAGGCTGCATACTCCTTCAGAAAGCTCTTTTGGAAGCATAGGCAGGGGGCCTTCGGGGAAATATATCGATGTTCCTCTGGACAACGCCTCATCAAAAAGAGGATCGCCTGGCTTTACATACAATGCCACATCGGAAATGTGAACCCCGACCATATAATTATCACCATGTTTTTCTATATGCAGGGCGTCGTCATAATCCCTTGTGTCTGCCCCATCTATAGTTATGAGAGACAAATCGCGTAAATCTTTGCGTCCATGGTTAATAAGTTGATCAGCATCGGGATCTATAATTGTCTTAATTTGATCAATTGCCTCATCTGAAAAATCAAGAGGTATACCACTGCGCAATAGTGGAATGTTTTCATTTTTCTTCCAGATTCCGCATTTTACAAGCAAGTGAAAGACATCATGGGGGGCAGTTAGGTTGGCTCTTTTCAGAAGGTCCCTGGCGGTATCGTAATCTTCTGCTTCACTTCCGAATAGATAATAGTTTTTTACAAGTTGCAGGCAGCGGTCCTTTTCCGGCCAGTCTCTAATATCATCTCCTTTAGATAGCAGGATGAGCCCTTTGGCGCCAGCCTCCAACAGTGCTTCTCTATGTTTCTCTTTTTCAAGCCGCAGCCTGATCTGTTCAACTATTTCAGGTGAATGTGATATTACTTTCCCTTGTTTATATTTAAAGTAAAGCGGGTCAACAAATACGCATCGCAGCAGTGAGGCAACCTGATCATCTGTTGCGTCTTCCCCAAAGCAAAGTCCGGCAAGAAAACTTGGGTCATAAGAGTTTTCAGGTTCTTCAGAAGATATTTCCCATATCTCATGAAGATTTACGATACGCATCAGTGAGGTACGACTCTCGGATGTTTTTTTCAGCTTTTTGAGTAAGTCTTCACGGCTTTGGCCGGCAGGATTTGGTTTGGACGTTGCGTGCACAATTCTGGACAGTGGAAGATTAACTTCCCGGCCGTTCTGGTTGATCAACTTAAGTCGGTTGCCAGTGTCTTCAACAACAGTAGCGACTATGAACTTACCATTATCGAGATATTCTATGATTTTGTTTTTCATAAACATTGAGTTTTTGCCTGGCTCCTGACGCTAATCAAGCATCTAAATTGTTAAGCATTTACGATACTCTTGGTGATGATTTTATAGAAGAGGGATCAACTTCTTCAATTTGCTATTTCCAGCCGTAATATCTGTGCGTTAAATGAAATACACTTGTAAAGTAAGTACATCGCCAGCTCATGTAACAAGTATTATCTGAATTGTCACGAATTAACAGTACATATTAAATGGAAAACAAGTAACTTGAAAAATGGTCATTTGTGATTAAACTGTGGAACTTTAACTGGTCAGAACAAGTTGTTCTAACTATTAATATTTGTATGTTAATACAATGTTTACTGAAGAAAATATAATATCAGGTATGGTGGCCATTGTAGGTCCTCCCAATGCAGGTAAATCGACCCTGATGAACTCTCTTTTGGGGCAGAAAATTTCAATAGTCACACCTAAGCCGCAAACAACGCGTAACCGTATCATGGGCATCATGAATGACACGGACTACCAGGTTGTCCTCCTCGATACACCCGGTATCCACAAGGCAAGAGAGCCACTTAACATAGAAATGGTTAAGATCGCCCTTGACAGTCTTAGCGAAGTAGATGCGGTTCTCTTTTTGGTGGATGTATCTCTCCCCCTACCAGAAAAGCATAAGGCAACAGTCAAATATCTTGAAGGGCGAAAGCAGCCCGCAATTCTGATACTCAACAAAATAGATTTGGTAGACAAGGAAAAACTGCTTTCATTAATCAACGAATACAATGATCTTTTTACTTTTTCGTCAATTATTCCTATATCTGCATTGTATAACGACGGCACAGATATTCTGGTAAAAGAACTTCTTAAAATTCTGCCGAAAGGTCCGCGCCTGTACCCTGAGGATATACCGACAGATGCAACTGAACGTTTTATAGCATCAGAAATTATCAGGGAAAAGATATTCCTTCTTACTGGGCAAGAAATTCCCTACTCAACAGCTGTAGTTATAGATAGCTTTAAGGAGGATGAAAAAAAAGGACTCGTAACAATTCATGCAACTATAATGGTGGAGAAATCATCCCAGAAAGGAATTATTATAGGTAAACGAGGCTCAAAGCTGGAACAGATAGGTAAAAATGCCCGCCATGACATTGAAGCTCTGCTTGCGCAACGTGTTTTATTGAAACTCTGGGTTAAAGTCCAGAAAAACTGGACTAAAGATATGCGAATAATTCGTGAACTAGGTTTCTGAGCGGGTTACCAGAGCACAAGATGCTCTTTAATTTATATTATAAAAACTTGGCACAAAAAAAAGAACCCTGCTCCCCAGGGTTCTTTTATTGTTTAGCATATAATCCTGTAAGTAGCCGTCAGTTACCGGTGACGACAGATAAAACATTTAAACTTTTTAGAATAAGTAGTGCTGTATATAGCTGGTTGTCTTTCTTAATCTCGTCAGCTTTTTTCTCTTCTTCCCCAGTGTCATTTTCTTCTTTTTTTTCAGCATCTCCATTTTTCAACTCATTATCGTTTTCCATGTGACGCTTAAGATCTTTTTCACGAAGGAATTTTGGCTGTTTAGTTTCCACTTCCTCATCACCATTGACTGGCTTAAATGGTATAATTATATCCGGTGTGATACCCTTGGCCTGAATTGACACACCGCTTGGTGTATAATATCTCGCGGTTGTTAAGCGTAAACCGGCGCCATCATTCATGGGTATTATAGTCTGTACAGAACCCTTACCAAAAGTCTGTGTACCAAGAACAAGGGCTCGTTTGTTATCCTGGAGCGCACCAGCGACAATTTCCGAAGCACTTGCGGAACCTTCATTCACAAGAACAACAATTGGAAAAGAATAGAGAGTGCCGGTTGAATGCGCTTTGAATTCCATGTCCTGGTTTGTATGTCGCCCCTTGGTGAAAACAATTAATCCTTCTTCAAGAAATAGATCGGAAATTTTGACTGATTGATCAAGGAGCCCTCCCGGGTTGTTTCTGAGGTCGAGAATAAGCCCTTTAATTTCAGTTTCTTTGGTGAGACTTTTTAAGCTTTTTTTCAGGTCTTTACTTGTCTGTGACTGGAAATTTGTTATGCGGACATAAGCGAAACCCGGCTCAAGAATTTTAGCTTTGACACTGTGAATTGGAATGACATCTCTAATGATGGTTATCTCTTGAAGTTCAGTCCATCCTTGACGGTGAACTGAAATAGTAACCGGTGTACCCTTGAAACCTCGCAGTCTTTTAACAGCATCCATCAAGGACATATCCTTGGTCGGCTCATTTTCAATTTTAATTATTTTGTCACCTGCTTTAATGCCCTTCTCGTATGCTGGGGTTCCCTCGATTGGTGAAACAACAGTCAGGATTCCATCCTTGATGGTTATTTCAATGCCTATACCGCTGAAGCTGCCCTTAGTCTCAACCTGAAGTTCCTTAAAGTCGTCTGGGTTCATGAAAGATGAATGGGGATCAAGTGTCATTAGCATTCCCCTGATAGCTCCTTCAATAACATCCTGGGTGTCTATTGGTTCAACATAATTTTGTTGGATTATGCTCAGAACATTGGAGAACATTTCCAGATTTTTATAAGTTTCCTGAACAGTTGAAGATTGTTCTTTGGAAAAGCAGGGCATAGTAAAAAGCAGGGGCAGACAGAAAACAGCAGCTGTAAGCAATGCTTTTAAAGTAGGTTTCCTTTTGTTTTTCAGGGTCATGAGACTGTACTCAAAAGTGTTTTTTAAAAAACAGTATAAACTGTTTAGTTCAACAAAAAGTTTAATTATATGAAATAAATTCTTTATAAGACTTCATTTTTATCATGTTAAAGGCTATTGGACAATATAATAAATCGGCTAGGAAAACTCTGCCAACCTGTTATTTAGTCTTGGCTCGTACAATTAATTTCTTTTTATTCAGCCATGCCAGAGGATTCTGCGGTTCCGAGCCGTGACGAAACTCAAAATGCAGCCCTTCTCCAAGCAAAGTTTTATTTTCACCCATGATGCCGATAGTATCACCGGCAATAACTGATTCGCCTTCTTCTCGTAAAAGTGTGCCAACCCGGGAGATGACGGAATAATACCGCTGTCCATGGTCGATGATGATCATATTGCCATATCCACGCAGGTAACCGGCATTGACAATTCTTCCATCAAAAACAGCCTTAATCAACGTACCCTGTTCGGCCTTGATATCAATACCGTTTTCAAAAGTATTTATACCGAATTTCTTATTGGTATGTTTTCCGTAATTTTTTATCACCAATCCAGAAAGAGGAGGATCTAGCTTACCTTTGAAGGCGGCAATTGTTTTACCTTTTTTAGTTTTTCCTGATGATGTCGATTGGTTTGCCGTAGAATCAGGATAAGAAGCCAAGGTTTGCTTCCGGGTATCTTCCTTGAATTTTTCAATTGATACAGCCAGATCGGCCGCCGCTTTTTCAATTTCTGAAACGGCCTGCTGATATAGTTTCTTTTCAGTTTTAACCTTTGTTAACAGTGCCAATTTTTCATCGAACGTTGTCGCCAGGAATTCTTTTTCCTCCTGAAGTTGATCAAGCAGTTCTGGAAGCTTTTTTCTCTCGAGTATGAGCGAATCCTGTGCTTTTGACAGCTTATCTATTTTATCAAGGTAAGAACGAATTATATTTTGATCATAAAGCAGCAAATGGTGAAAATACTCTTCAAAAACCAGAAGGTCGGCAAATGATTCAGTGGAAAAGATAACGTTCATGACCCCGGTGCCGCCCATATGGTAGTATGCGCTTAACCTTTTTTTAACATGTTGTTTTACCTTTTCTTTTTCACTGTTTTTTTTATCTATTAATTCCTGTCTCTGTTGAAGCAGTTTCTCCTGGCTCTTGTATTTATTCTGGAGAGATATAATTCTCGCTCTCTGAGAGGCCAGTTTCATATCAATTTTCTCAATTGCTGCAAGAATATTGATTTCCTCAAGTTGAGAGCCTACATATTTGATGACGTCATCTTTTTTAAGAACATCTGCTTTGTTAAGGATTATACGGTGTTGTTCAAGCAACTCTTTCCTACTTAGATTCTCAACCTTTTCAGGAGATTCTTCTTGCACAGGTTTAATTTGTTCAGCCTGACGGATAGTGATTGAAGTTGACTTTTTTTCATTAACATCATTGGTAACGGGTTCACTATCCTGCTCTTCCTTTAGCAGTGGTTTGATCCTGATGGTACGCTTTTTCTCTGATTTTTTGTTATTAATCAGTGAATCAAATTTCTTGGATTTTAATTTGATGATACTTTGTTGATTTTCGGAATCTTTTATCTCTTCGCTTGTTGCTGCAGAACTGAAAGGCGCGTTGAATATTGAGAAAAGAAATACGAGGATCACAACATTTAGCATGATGTTGGTGCCGGGATACTTATGGCTCCTGTAAGGGAGAGGAATAAATGTTCCTAAGGTCCACTTAACTGGTAACAATTGCTCCCGATCGAAACTGAATGGTTTTAAACACCTTGATTTCATTATCAGATACGAAGATATTTTCGCATTGCTGCGATGCTGCCGCCGGTGCAAAGAATAACACTCACTGCAAGAATTAACAAAGTTGTTGATGTTGGTATGTAAGAAAATTCAAAGAAATTGAACAGACCTGGATTGTTAAAGTTCTTTTTGATCCAATCAAAAAGAAAATAGAGCGAAGTTAGCCCAATTGCAGCACCTATAAGGCCCTGCAGAAATCCTTCTACGAGAAAAGGGGTGCTTATATAGCTGTTTGTAGCTCCAATAAGACGAAGGATTTTCAGTTCCGCCTGCCGCGCGACAACCGAAAGTTTGATGGTATAGGAAACCATAAATATTGTTGTCAGTACAAGCAGGCCGCCGCTCAATATAATAATGACTCGAAGTAGTTCAGTGAAATAATGAAAACGTTCTATCCATTCCTGGCCATATTGCACTTTTACAACTCCAGACAGTTTCTCAAGATACTCTGAAAAAAGTTTAATCTCAGACAGACCTTTAAGGTCGATATTAGGATAAACTTCTATCGAAGGTGGGAGAAAGTCGGAACCCATATCCGCAAGTACATCACTATCATTACCAAGTTGGTCGGCAAGTTTTTTATATGCCATATCACGGCTGATAAATCTAATTTCTTTAACATCGGTAAAGTCTGTGATTTTTTTTCTATACAGTGCTGTCATAGCAGGGTCGGGCTCTTTTTCAAGGAAAAGTATCAAGCGTATGTCGTCACCAAGTTTTGCCCCTGCTTTAATGATGTTCGTATTAATGAGAAGAAAAAAAGAAAAAATAAGAACCGAAAGACCGACAGTCAGCAGTGTCATCAGCTGTGATCCCCAAGTCTGCAGTAAATTTCTTCCTGTTTGTGATAGAATATACGAAAAAAATTTCATATCTTGCTTAATTGTTCTCCGTTGGAACGAAATAACCATCTCGTATTTGAACGGCCCTGTGAGCTGTATTGCTGTATATGGACTTGTCGTGGGTGGCCAGGATAATAGTTGAACCAGCATCATTGCATTCTTCAAGGAGTTCCATAACAAGCCTGGTTGTTGCACCGTCCAGATTGCCGGTGGGCTCGTCTGCAAGAATGAGTGGGGGCAGGTTGGCTACCGCTCTTGCAAGAGCAACACGCTGCTGTTCTCCTCTTGAAAGATTACAGGCCAGGGTATCGTGTTTCCCATCCAGCTTCAATTTTTCGAGGAGCTCAGAGACCCTGTTTTTTATGGAGCGTATAGATCTGAATACAACCTGCATTGGCATGGCAATATTCTGTGCAACTGTTTGATCAGGCAGGAGTTTGAAGTCCTGGTAAGCCATACCTGTTTTCTGTCGTATATAAGGCATGTCTTTTGGTCTGATGCGGCTTAGGTCTTTGCCGGCAACTTCAATTAGGCCTTGGTCTGGCTGTTCCAGACCACATATAAGTTTGAGGAGTGTTGTTTTGCCGGCCCCGCTTTTTCCGGTCAAAAAAACCATCTCTCCTTTTTCTATGAGTATGGAAACATTCTCGAGGGCAACAACATCCGGTGGATATATTTTGCTGACCTTGACTAGTTCCACCATCGGTTTTTCCATGTATTATCTGCCGGTCAAAACATTTCAGGTTTAAATAAACGATATAACTGTATATTGATCATTTCTTGCTGTCAATCCTCATTGTGAAATGCGGAAAATTGTTATGAAATAATATGTGAAAAAATATTAAATGCCTTTTTAACGATATCTACATCATGTCCAAGTTTCAGATAAGAGTTACCGCTTAATTCCTGCTCAATAAGAGTATCGCTGCTGGGCAGAATTCCACCCAGCTGCATATCCGAGTTCTCAACGGCTTCATTAATTTTATTATTGAGCGCTTCAGGTACCGGATCAGGGGCCCGATTTACAATCAGTTGTTTGCTTTTTATCTCAATGCCGAGAGGAGATGTGAGATCAGCAATACGTCTGGCAGTCAATATTCCTCTTGCGGAAGGATCTGAGACGACTAGCAGTGTATCAACAGCTCGGAGGTTCATACGGCTTAAATGTTCCATACCGGCTTCGTTGTCAACCAGGATGTATCGATAATTGGTAGCCAGGTGGTCCATTGTCATTGCCAGGTGCTGGTTGGCCGCACAGTAGCAACCCGGTCCATCGGGCTGCCCCATAACAAGCAGGTCAAAGCCGGATGATTCTATCAGTGCCTGATGAACCTTCATTTCCATGAACTGGTCCCTGGTCATGTTTGGCGGCATGTCTCCCTTAAGGTCTTTTCTTATTTGGCCGAGTGTAAGATCAACATCAAGTTCCAGCAGCTCATTTAAATTTGCATTGGAATCGGCATCCACAGCAAGGACAGGAGTGAGCTTTTTTACAATAAGATATTTTATTAACAAAGCCGACAAGGTCGTTTTGCCGGTACCGCCTTTTCCGGACATGGCAATTACTTTGGTCATATTTTTCTCCGATGGGATCTTGTTTCGACAAATTTGTATAGTTTATGAAATGATAAGGAATGATCCTAATAAAGAATATTTAACGCCGACACACTATATAAATCATTGGTGGTTGTCAAACGGATAATCCTCATTAAACATTAAGAAACTGTTTATTGCTCAGGCTTGTTTTAATGTGTTGTAACAAAGCTGTATTAAAGCTTTAAACTTTACCCTTGCAACTTGCTACGTAACTGGTATTCTAGCGGATTTAGTTTTTGTTAAATGATTTATAATTTTCATATTCTTAATTGATCGCTATTCGATAGAAGCTGTAACTTAACACTGCCGGTCACAGTTAAATTCCCGGCCTTAATATTTTTTGATATTTACCGTCGTTAAAGGAGAATTATAATGGATTATCGCGAGACGCTCAACCTGCCTCAAACTAAATTCAAGATGAAGGCTAATCTCTCGCAGAAAGAGCCGATGTATTTAGACCGCTGGGAAAAGGAAAACCTGTATTCTCAAATTCAGGAGGCAACTGCAGGACGTCCGCCTTATATATTGCATGATGGACCTCCATATGCTAACGGCCATATTCATCTAGGGACGGCCTTTAACAAAATATTGAAAGACATTATCCTTAAATCAAAACGTATGGCAGGGTTCCATAGCCCTTATGTCCCCGGTTGGGATTGTCACGGTCTACCTATTGAACACAATGTTGACAAGCAACTAGGCCCAAAGAAAAAAGAGATAAGCAAGCTGGCTGTTCGTGGTGCATGCCGCAAGTACGCAGAGAAATGGATAAAAACCCAGAAACAGGAATTTAAGCGCCTTGGCGTTCTGGGTGACTGGGAGCAGCCGTACCTGACTATTAATTATGCTTACGAAGCTGCCATAGCCCGTGAATTTAACAAGTTTCTACTGTCGGACTCGGTAATCAGGAGCAAAAAGCCCGTTTACTGGTGCTCCTCCTGCCGCACAGCTCTGGCCGAGGCCGAGGTTGAATATTACGATCATGCCTCACCATCGATTTATGTAAAATTCGAAGTTGCTGAAGACCTTGGCGATGTTATCCCAGAGCTTGCTCATGAAAAAATAGGTGGCAAAAGTATCTTTGCGCTGATTTGGACCACTACACCCTGGACCTTACCTGCCAACCTTGGAGTAGCTTTTCATCCCGATCATACCTATGCCGCTGTGGCAACTGATGATGAGATCTGGATAGTGGCTGAAGAGCTTGTGGCGCAGGCGTTTTCTGAATTCGGCATAGAAAATTATGAAGTCATTAGCACTTTTTCTGCTGTCCCCTTGGAGGGCCGCACTTGCAGACATCCTTTTATGGAAAGAGAGTCACTAATCATTCTTGCCCCATACGTTACCCTGGAAACAGGAACCGGATGTGTTCATACAGCACCTGGCCATGGGCGTGAAGACTACCAGAGTGGCCTGAAATACGACCTGCCAGTTTTGTCACCGGTTGACAACGATGGAATATTTACCCATGAAGCCGGCCCCTATGAGGGGATGAACATTTATGATGCCAACCGGATTATAAATGATGATATGGCCAAGAAGGGAGTATTGATAAAAGAGAATGAGATTTCACACAGCTATCCTCACTGCTGGCGCTGTAAAAAACCGGTTATTTTCCGTGCTACAGAGCAGTGGTTTATATCCATGGAAAACAATGATCTTCGCGATAAAAGCCTGAAGAGTATTAAAGAGGTTGTGTGGACCCCTAAATGGGGTATGGAGCGAATATACGGTATGGTTGAAGCAAGACCCGACTGGTGCCTTTCACGGCAGCGTGCCTGGGGCGTGCCTTTAACAGTTTTTACATGCAAGGATTGTGGCGAAGTGCTCAAGGATGTTGAAGTCGCTGACAGGATAGTTGAAATATTCACCAAGGAAGGGGCTGATGCCTGGTTTAAATATGACAATTCTACGTTTATTGGTGAAGGGACTTCCTGTAACGCTTGCGGATCCAAAACATTCGAAAAAGAAGAAGACATCCTCGATGTCTGGTTCGATTCTGGGGTAAGTTATGCCGCCGTTCTTGAAGAGAGGGAAGAACTCATGGCACCGGCCGATCTTTACCTGGAAGGCAGCGACCAACACCGGGGCTGGTTTCAGAGCTCTCTGCTGGCTTCTGTCGGCACCAGGGGTATACCACCGTACAAGGGAGTTTTGACGCATGGCTTTGTGGTGGACGGCAATGGCAGGAAAATGTCGAAAAGTGTCGGTAATGTTATTGCACCTGAAGAAGTTATAAAAAAATACGGCGCTGAAATTCTGAGGTTATGGGTGGCCAGCGAAGACTATCGGGATGATATTAAAATATCCGATGAAATCCTGAAGCAGTTATCCGATGCGTATCGTAAAATCAGAAATACCATCCGCTACATACTTGGCAACCTGTATGATTTCGTACCAGATAGAGACCGGGTCTCATTAAATGAACTAAATGAATTGGACCGCTGGGCCCTTCACCAGTTTGAATTGTTGAAAAGGAAGTCTTGCAAGGCGTATGAAGATTTTGAATTTCATACAATCTTTCATGGACTGCACCAGTTTTGCGGTGTGACCATGAGCTCATTATATCTTGATATTATAAAGGACAGACTGTATACAGCTCCGCCGGCGTCAGCTCAAAGAAGAGGGGCGCAGACGGTACTGTACGATATACTGGATGGCCTGCTGAGGATGATGGCGCCTATCCTCAGTTTCACCGTGGCTGAATCCTGGGAGCATCTTCCCGATGCTGGAAATCCTGAACGTGTTGAATCAAATATATTCTGCGGGCTGTTTCCCCCTGAAAACGATGCACTGCTCGATGAAAAACTGGAGGCGAAGTGGAAGCGTCTATTCAGTGTGAGAGCTGAAGTGACCAAGGCCCTGGAAATTGCCCGACGGGACAAAGTTGTCGGACATCCTCTTGAAGCTGATGTCAAAGTTTCGGTTAGTGGTGACATTGCTGACTTTTTAAAAGACGAATGGGATACTCTCAAGCTGATATCCATTGTCTCCGAATTAAAACAGGTCGATGAACTTGGTGAGGATGCCTATCACAGCGAAGAAATGCCGGAATTAAAGATTCTTGTGGGACCAGCTGAGAATGAAAAATGTGAACGCTGCTGGCTTCGTGTCGATACAGTCGGTCAGGATGCTGAACATCCACAAATTTGTGGCCGCTGTTCATCGGTTGTAGCTCAACTATAAGCAGAACCTGGTGGCAGACTGTTTTGAAGCATAGAATTACCGACATCATATTTATTCTGATAATCTCAGCAGTCATTCTGCTTGATCAGTTTACTAAGCAGCTGATAATGGACAACTTTAGCCTTCATGAACACAAGATTGTTATCCCGGGATTTTTTAATCTTGTCTATGTGACTAACACCGGAGCGGCGTTCGGTTTCCTTGCGGGTGAACAGGCCATGTGGAGGCAGGTATTCTTTGTGACAGTCGCCATCGTAGCTTTGCTTATTATGATTTTCGCATATCGCCATGTAAAGAACCAGGGCCGTTTGTTTGTATTTTCAATCGCACTCATTGCAGGTGGAGCAGTGGGAAATCTGATAGACCGTTTGCGCTTTGGTGCGGTGGTCGATTTTCTAGATTTCTATGTGAGCAGATATCACTGGCCGGCTTTTAATGTTGCTGATTCCGCAATTACTGTAGGTGTTGGGTTATTTCTGCTGGGTATGTTACTGGGTATGGACAAAGAAAAAAATGGAGTTAATCGGCATGTCGAACAATGAAAACAAAACAGGAGTGATGTTTCCTGGACAAGGGTCCCAGTATATCGGTATGGGAAAGGAATTTCTGGAGACCGATCCCGAAGCGCTCGAGCTGATGGAACTTGCCGAATCGATAATGAACTTTCCCGTCCGGAAATTATGCCTGGAAGGTCCCATGGAGGAACTGACCAGACCCATTCATCTACAGCCTGCTTTTACAGTGTTGAACCTGATCTGCTGGAATGCATTAAGAAAAGGTGGGATACAACCCGACTATGTTATTGGTCATAGCCTTGGAGAATTCAGTGCACTTTATGCTGCCGGTGTTCTCAATACGGAAGACACTTTGAAACTGGTGGCGGAAAGGGGCAGACTCATGGAACGTGAGGGTCAGAAAAATCCTGGGGGCATGCGAGCTGTACTTGGAATGACCCTAGATGAGATCCAGGAAATCCTGGACGGTCTGTCGGAGGGTGATATTGTGACTGCTGCCAACCATAATTCCGATAAACAGGTGGTCATTTCAGGTGAAGTTGCTGCAATGGACAAGGTGTCTAATATTGTTGCCGAAAAAGGAGGCAAGGTCATTCCGCTTAACGTCAGCATTGCCAACCACAGTCCACTGGTGGCAAATGCCGTACCTGATTTTGAAAAGGTAATGGCAGGAGTACAGTTTAACAAACCTGTTATTCCCGTTTATTTCAACGTGACAGCGGACACTGAAGACGATCCGGATGTGATACGCGATATAATGGCCCGACAGATAGCTTCCCGGGTAAGGTGGTATGAGATTATCAACAAGCTGACTACCAACGGTGTCCAAATATTTATTGAGTCAGGGCCCAAGACAGTACTCACAGGTTTATTGCGAAAAATAGTGCCCAAAGGGTATTCATACCGGAAATTTCAGGTGGACAATCCTGATTCATTGGCTAAATGTTTGGCAGAAGTTATTTCCTAAAACAATGTGATCCTCAATGTGCAGACCGACAGGGTAGTGCCGGATGCTCTGCCTTGTTTGTTTAAAGGTTTTACCGAAGTTTTTACCGTGCAAATACATGTGAAAGTATTATTTGCATAGCCTGCCGCAAGGCTTGACATTCTAGCGATTTCCAATTATCTTTCTCTGTTTTTTCGAGGTGTTTTTTTATCCGCCCAAAATGACAAGGTAACAACTAGTATACGTTATTATGTTTGAGAATCTAAGTGACCGCCTTAATTCGGTTTTCAAGGAGCTGCGCGGACATGGCAAGCTCACTGAAAATAATATTCAGGATGCAATGCGTGAAGTGCGCTTAGCGCTCCTGGAGGCCGATGTTAACTTCAAGGTTGTCAAAGAATTTATTAGTTCAATAACTGAAAGGGCTGTCGGAAAAGAAGTCCTCAGCAGCCTTTCTCCGGGACAGCAGGTTATTAAGGTTGTCCACGAGGAACTTGTCGGACTGTTAGGCGGTCAGACAGAATATCTGAAGCTGGACGGTAAACAGCCGGTCGTCATCATGCTAGCCGGTCTTCAGGGTTCGGGTAAAACGACTACGGCGGCTAAGCTCGCCAGTCTGCTTAAGGGGAAGGGGAGACGGCCTTATCTTATTCCTGCCGATATTTACAGGCCAGCCGCCATCGAACAGCTGCATGTTCTCGGGGACAGCATTGGCATACCTGTTCATCCATCGCAGTCTGATGAAAAGCCGGAAGTAATTTGTCGTAAGGCGATTATTGAGGCTGTAAGAGCTAACCATGACACACTGATTGTTGATACCGCCGGCCGATTGCATGTTGACCAGGAACTGATGGACGAGCTAAAACGGATCAAGGCAGAGACTAGTCCTGCTGAAATTCTGTTTGTTGCAGATTCCATGACTGGCCAAGATGCGGTAACGGTTGCCGATAAATTTAATCAGGATCTTAAAATTTCAGGGGTGATCCTCACAAAGATGGAGGGTGATGCCCGTGGCGGTGCGGCTCTTTCCATAAAGAAAGTTACACAGCGGCCGATTAAATTTGTCGGAACCGGTGAAGGGCTTGATGCCCTGGAAATTTTTCATCCTGACCGGCTGGCATCACGAATCCTTGGCATGGGTGATGTACTTTCGCTCATTGAGAAGGCCGAAGCAGTCGTCGACAAGAAAAAAGCCGACAAACTTGCCCAGAAACTTAGGAAAAATGCTTTTACCCTGGAGGATTTTCTTGATCAGATCCAGCAGATTAAAAAGATGGGCAGCCTTGAGCAACTTATGGGTATGATCCCCGGTATGGGGAAGCTGAAGCAGATGAAGAACATGCCTAAGCCCGATGAAAGTGAGCTCGTGAGGACTGAGGCTATTATCAGCTCAATGACACTGGGTGAACGCCGCAACCACATGTTAATAAACGCAAGCCGCAGGCAGCGGATAGCAAAGGGCAGTGGTACATCTGTGCAGGATGTTAACAAGGTTCTGAAAAGTTATACCCAGATGCTCAAGATGATGAAAAAATTTAAGGGTCGTCCGGGTATGGTCAGCGGCAAGAAAAGAAGAAAGTTGCCAAAAGGCCTTGCCAGATAATTTTTAATAATAATATTTAAATAATAGATTTTTTTTTGTTCACAAACGAACCACAATAATCAATTGCAGTTAACGAGGAGGAAGTTCAGATAATGGCAGTTAAAATTCGGTTAACCAGACTTGGCAGGAAGAAAAAGCCGTTTTACCGCATTGTAGCAGTTAATTCCGAGTCCAAGCGTGATGGCAGATACCTTGATCTTGTCGGCACCTATGATCCGTTGAAGGATCCGGCCGAGATCAAAATTGATGATGAAAAGTTGCAGTCCTGGATTTCCAAGGGTGCACAACCGTCTACAACGGTGAAAAGCCTGATTGCCAAGCAAAAATCTGCTCCGGTGACAGAATAGGATTAGGGCGGCATGAAAGAACTGATACACTATATTGCCACATCTCTGGTTGATCAGCCCGATGCTGTTCAGGTGAACGAGGTTGAACAGGATGATACCATTGTTATCGAACTGACAGTGGCCAAGGAAGATCTGGGCAAAGTGATCGGTAAACAGGGACGAACTGCGAAAGCAATGCGAGCCTTGTTAACTGCAGTGGCAGGCAAGAGTAGTAAGAAATCACGACTTGAAATAATGGAATAAGATGGTCCGCAACAACGGACAGCATTTCCAGGATCTCGAGAATGGGTACGTCTCGATAGGCAAAATCGTTAAGGCCCATGGGATACATGGTGAAATTAAGGTTTTACCCTACTCACGCTCTCCCGAGAATTTCAAGTTGTACAGAAAAGTGATTCTTCGGGATACTGAATCGCGACGAATTTTACCAATTTCTATTGTTCGGGCGAGGAGTCAGGGCGATCAGGTGGTTTTGCAGCTTGCTGGGGTGTTAGACAGGAATGCTGCTGAAGAAATTGCCGGCATGGAGGTTTGGTTGAAAAAAACCGACCTGCCTACTCTAGAACCTAATGAGTTTTATCTGCATGATTTAATTGGCAGGAAGGTAGTAACAGACACCGGCTTGGAAATTGGTACCGCAAAAACCTTTTTAACGACCAAGGCACACGATGTTTTAGTAGTAAAAGGAAAAGGCGTTGAATACTTGATCCCTGTCAATAATGAGATCATTCTTCGCCTGGATGAGCATGAGCGGACAGTGGTTATTTCTCCTCCTCCTGGATTGCTCGAAATTAATGATTGAAACAGATACCATGGAAAAAAGCGCGTAGACATGGACTATAACTTCGGTCATCTATTGGTTGATGCGTGGATGTTGAAGATTGTGTCGTGATAACCATGAGGTCTGCAGAATGAATATATTGTGAACAGCCTGGAAAACAGCAATGAAGGCGTAATGCCTGTCAAAATTGATCTAGCGCTTGTTCACTATCCGGTGGTAAACAAAAACGGCGAAACAATAGGTTCTGCTGTTACCAACCTGGATTTGCATGATATTGCCAGGGCGGCAAAGACATATGGAGTTGACACCTTTTATATAGTCACGCCTTATGAGGATCAGCAGATACTTTTTAAGGAAATCCTTGACCATTGGCTTGTTGGTGAAGGTTCCACTTACAACAGCATAAGAGGTGAGGCCCTTTCACTTGTACGGATATGCAGCGATCTCGATGAGCTTTACCGGCTAGTGACAAAGAAATGGGGAGAACGGCCAAAGGTCCTGGTCACATGTGCCAAGTGTCGGGAAGATACCAACCCTTATCGTAAGGTCAGAGAAAAAGTTCTTGCCGGGGAGAGTCATCTGATTCTTTTTGGAACTGCCTGGGGCCTGGCACCGGAGGTAATGGCAGCTGCAGATTGTTCATTGCCGCCAATCAAAGGAATGACAGGTTATAACCACCTGTCTGTTCGGTCAGCGGCAGCTATTGTGATGGATAGACTTTTGGGAGTGGGAAAAGACTAATTCGCAAAAGGGCATATACGCCTGAATTGTAATAAATTTAAGAAATTGATTGACCTTTTGGTCAGTTTCCAATAAGAAACACGACACATTATTATAATAATAGAATGGGTGGTACGGAGGCACCCTTCGGAGTAATATAAAATTCCGAGAAGCAGAGTTATGAGCACGAACATTATCGACAGAATTGATAGAGAACAAATGCGTTTTGATATGCCGGATTTCCGTGTTGGTGATACGGTAAAGGTTTATATCAGAATTATCGAAGGCACCAAGGAAAGAGTACAGGTATTTGAAGGAGTTGTTATCCGTAAGAAAAGAGGTAAAATGAACGCCTCTTATACCGTAAGAAAAGTCTCCCATGGTGTTGGAGTAGAAAAAACTTTCGCCCTACATAACCCCCGAGTAGAAAAGGTTGAGGTTGTTGCAGAGGGTAAAGTGCGTCGTTCCAAACTATACTACCTGCGCAGTCTGCGTGGCAAGGCTGCGAGAATCAAGGAAAAAGGAAGAGTATAATACTTTTCGTCCATTTTTCGGGTATCGCATTTGAGAGATGATTAAACGGAAGGGTCAGGAAAAATTATGGCCTGACCCTGTAACCGATACATTTTCTTTTGAAAAAGGTCTTCACAGGAAAGGACATTCCCTTGTGGCGGGTCTTGACGAAGTTGGCAGAGGACCACTGGCAGGCCCGGTAGTAGCTGCCTGCGTTATCCTTCCAACTGACTGTGATTACCAAGAGTTTGTTGACTCTAAAAAAATCACACATAACAACCGTATCAGGCTTAACGATAAACTTCACCAAATCGGTGCCCAGATCACGGTTGGCATTTCTTCCGTCTCCGAAATCGAACAATTCAATATTCTTCAGGCTTCTTTGCTCGCCATGAAAAAGGCAGTACAGGCTTTATCCCGCCAGCCCGACTATCTCCTGGTAGACGGTACTTTTTCTGTACCCGTGTCAATTCCCCAGCAAACGCTTACTAAAGGTGAATCAAAGAGTGCATCTATCGCAGCTGCTTCAATTGTTGCCAAAGTAATGCGTGATCGTATGATGGAGGATTACCACCAGCGTTTTCCCGCTTATAATTTCAAGAAGAACAAGGGGTACCCAACCGCGGAACACCGAAAGGCCATAAAGGAATATGGGCCTTGCAAAATTCACCGGCAAACCTTTAAAGGAGTCCGTGAACATCTGAGATCAGGCTGCTCAGACTGCAAATAATCATAGCCAGAATTGTCGTTATACTTTCAAGGGAGTATAGACTTTGCTATGTTGTTTGGACCTGTTTTTATATTTTGGAAAATCAGCTGACGCAACTGATGAAATCGATAAGGAAAAATAATGACCGAACAAAGGCAGACCCTGGGCAGAAAAGGAGAGGAACTGGCATTGTTCCATCTTCAGGGTTTGGGTTATAAGATTCTGGCCAAAAATTATCGTGTGCGGGTTGGAGAAGTCGATATTATTGCTGAAGACGCTGGCACGCTGGTTTTTGTTGAAGTGAAAACCAGAAACATTAACAAATTTGGTGAACCGTTTGAATCTGTAACACATCACAAGCAGCGTCAGTTGTCTAAGGCAGCTCTGGATTATATTTCAAAACATGAACTTCAGGAAAAGCCTGCCCGCTTTGATGTCGTAGGAATCATGTTTGACGGTGGCGGTCATTCTGAACCGGGGGAAGTTAAAATCGAACTGTTAAAAAATGCATTTGATCTCTGTTATGGTGTGTGAACTTTTATTAAAAAAATGAAGCAAAAATATATTGGCATAACCATGGGATGCCCTGTGGGAATAGGTCCTGAAATTATTATACGCTATCTGAAAAACCATGAGGACTTTCAGGAAGATATTCCTGTTGTTCTGGGGGATATTTCTGTTCTGAGACGGAGTGCAGAAGCACAGTCTGCAGAATTGGATTTTGTTCCATGGGAACCCGGCAATAAAATAACTGACGGAACTTTTCCAGTAATTTCTGTTACAAGCCTCGATCCCACTAATCTACAGTGGGGAAAACCAACCAGGGAAACGGGACACGCTATGGCCCAGTACATTGAGGAGGCGGTACGTCTCTGTCTGGATAGAACTTTTGCCGCCATGGTTACATGCCCGATCACCAAGTCGGCTCTGAATAATGCCGGATATAACTTCCCGGGTCATACTGAAATGATTGCCTCCATTTGTAATTCAACAGAATATGCCATGATGATGGCCGGGAGCAGTTTAAGGGTTACACTGGTGACTATACATAAGGCTCTGGCGGAGGTACCGGGGACACTCACCCAATCTTCGGTGGAGAGTCTTATACGTTTGACAGGTAAATCCTTGCAGGTAGATTTTGGCATACCAAGACCGCGAATCGCCGTTTCCGGGCTCAATCCTCACGCTGGTGAGGAGGGAATGTTCGGGGAGGAAGAAAAAAATATCATTATTCCAGCAGTCTCCGCTTCTGCTCAGGATGACTGGGATATTCTGGGCCCCTTTCCGCCTGATACTGTTTTTAACATGGCTGCTGCAGGTAAATATGATGCTGTTGTGTGCATGTATCATGACCAGGGGCTCATACCCTTTAAACTTCTTCACTTTAAAGATGGAGTAAATGTCACGATTGGCCTGCCGATCATAAGGACATCTGTTGATCACGGTACTGCATATGATATAGCCGGCAAAGGAATAGCGAGCTTTGAAAGTCTTAAAGCTGCCTTTATGCTGGCCGGAGAAATTGCAGGCAACAGAAAAAAGTATACCAAGAAAGTTAACTTATAAAATTTAACGGCGATTCTCGATGAGTATTACTAATAGTAACGGCGTGTGGAACGCGGGTCTTTTGATAGCATTCGAAGGTATTGACGGTACAGGAAAATCAACTCAGATACGTTTGCTTTCAGAAAAACTGACCGGTATGGGGTATGAGGTAGTAACAACATTTGAACCGACAGATGGACCTTTCGGGCAGAGGATCAGGGAGCTTTTTGTCAACAGGACCAGTGTTTCAAGAGAAGAGGAGTTGGAACTGTTCATGGCAGACCGGAAACAGCATGTAAATGAAGTAATTGCTCCGGCGCTTGCCGAGGGAAAAATTGTTCTAACGGATCGTTATTATCTTTCGACAGTGGCCTACCAGGGAGCTGCAGGGCTTAACCCGGTAGAGATTTTACAGCTCAATGAGAATTTTGCTCCGCGCCCTGATCTGGCGCTGATATTCGTAGCGCCACCAACCCTTGGCATCCACCGTATACAGGAGTTGAGGGGAGAGTCCCTGAATAGCTTTGAGCAGGAGGAGGCCCTGCAGAAAGTATCCGAGCTGTTTGACAATCTGGATGGTGATTATATTAAAAGAATAGATGCTGTTCGCACCATTGACGAAATACATCATGATGTTTTGCGTGAAGTAAAGCAGCTTATTGGAGAAAAGAGCGTATTGTGAACATTCAAATCCGGTAATTCTGAAATATTCTATGGCGATAGATATTGTTTTATTGTAAGTGAATATTATATAAATGCTTTATCTGTAGGCGGTAGCAAAGAATCGGTTTCCTTGGGCATTTCATTTTGGATAACAGTGACAGATAGAAGTATGAAAATTTCAAAGTTATGGTAATGAAAAGAGAATTTCTTTTAATATTATGTCTTCTATTTTTCATCTGGTCCTGTGCTGGAACGACCGGCTATCAGGCTCCTGCGCCTTCAGTGAAGCCAGCTGTCACTGTTGAGGAGGAAGCTGTCGAGCCTGCAGATGTAAGCTGTTCTTATTTTTATTATCTCTGGGGTAAATCTGCCGAGTACGACCAGCGCTATGATGAAGCAAGAGAAGCATATGAGAAGGCCCTGGTTTGTGATCCAGAAGCAGATCCCATAGCAAATGACCTTGCTATTCTTTTAGTCAGGATGGACAGGAAGCAGGAAGCAGCTGAATGGCTCAAGAAAATCAGTGCTAAAAAGCCGGAAGACATTGGAACCAAATTGTTGTTGGCCAAAATTTATTCCAGCATGGGCGATATAGATTCGGCGGCTGCAACATACAACGACATTCTTGAGAAAAAAGAAGATCCCCAGACACTGCTGCAGCTTGGAAGTCTATATGGGCAGGATAGGCAGTACGAGAAAGCACAGGTTGCCCTTACTCGTCTTGTAAAATTAGATCCCAATTCCTACCTGGGGCATTATTACCTTGCCAGGCTTTACAGAGAGCTTAAATTCGTTTCAAAGGCTGAAAAAAGCTACCAGAATGCACTTAATATCAGCTGGTCAAACAGATTGGCCCTGGAAATGGCCGATTTTTTTGAGCAGCAGGATCTTCCTGAAAAGGCTGTCGCTTTGTATCACAGGATTCTTGAAGAAGATGAAACCAACGAGTTGGCACGGGCGCGGCTGGTCAATCTATTCCTATCACGGGAAGAACCGGAGCGTGCTCTTGAGGAACTCAACGAGCTGAGGGGCTATGCCTCAGATATACAGAAGGTAGATATAACTATCACACGTGTTCTTTTGGCACAGAAAAAATATGATGAGGCCATAGCCATTCTTTCTTCTATCCTGGAAACCGATCCAGACTCAGATCTGGCCCGCATGCTGCTGGCAATAGCACATAATGAAAACGGTAATCCTGATGAGGCAATTGAATTGCTGAGGGTAATCCCTTCTACTGCTGAGGAGTATGAAGAGGCGTCCCTGTTGCTGATTAGGATTTTGCAGGAGGAAAAAAGGACCGCTGAAGCTATAGCCATATTCGAGAAAAGAATTGAAAATGATGACACATCGAGGCTGAGATTTCATGTAGCGCTTGCCTTTCTCTATAAGGAACAGGAACAGCTCAACAAAGCGAGGGCGGTGCTGGATATTGCCGAAGTGAAGTTCAAAGATAACGTTGAGATTTATCTTGAATATGCCCTTTTCCTGGAGAGGATAGGAGAGCAGGATGATGCCATCGTCAAGATGGAAAAAGTTCTGGAACTTGATCCGGAGAACAGTGCAGCCCTTAACTATATTGGATATACCTGGGCCGATAAAGGTATAAGGCTTGATGAAGCATTGCAATACATCCAGAAAGCGGTAGATGCACGGCCGGACGATGGCTTTATCAGAGACAGCCTGGGATGGGTTTACTTCAAACTAGGTGATATTGAGCGTGCTGAAAAAGAGCTTGAAAAGGCCATCGAGCTAGTGGAAAGTGATGCTGTTATTTTCGAACACATGGGTGATGTTTACCTGAAGTTAAATAAGCCACAGAAAGCCCTCGAAGTATATAATAAATCATTGGAAATTTATGAGGAAGAGGATAAAAAAGAGATCGTCAGGCAGAAAATTAAATCCATCCCTCAATGATGCCGGTTTGGATTTCAGAAATACTCTGAACGCGCTGGTTTCAGTTTTTCTCCTGTCTCTTCTTCTGCATGGGTGCGCCCTCTTCAGGCCCCCTCCTCAACAGACCGTACTTCTTCCCGCTCTAGAAAGCAGAGAAATTATATCAGACTTTAAAGAAGTTCTAGAACGTCAGGCAGATTGCGGCTGCTGCCTAGACGCAGAAGTTTCGGTAACATTTTCTGCAAGTACAATGCTCTGGAACCGGGCTGGTACCCTCGATGGTTATCTGCTTGCCGCTTCCCCCTCATTCTTCAAATTCATAGCTGTAAACCCACTTGGCCAGCCCTTGCTTCTTATTGGTACCAGTGGAGAAACTTTTACCAGTGTAATTGTACCAGAAAACAAGGCATATATAGGGGTAGTGCACTCAAAAACTTTCACAAAGTATGCCCCGAAGGGCTTCAACCCTGAACAGAGTTATGGCTGGTTAACCGGCCGGCTTCAGCCTGTCCTTTTTGAAATCATATCTTTACGACGTGGTGAAGAGGAGGGCAGTTACTGGCTTGATATACGTTTTGAATCGGAGGAATTCGCAAGGAGCATTTTATTCAATCCGGAGCGGGGAGTTATCACCAGGCATATAGTGATGGATGATAAGGGGAGAACTCAGATGGATGTGAGGTATGGTGAATTCATTTCTCGAAACGCTGAAAGTTGCTTGTTCCCTGGCAGAATAACTGTTTCAGGCCTGGATCATAACGGCAAGGTGGCAATAACTTTACACTCTGTAATTCCTGACGCATCACTGCAAGATAATGATTTTAAAATAAAAATTCCATCAAGCTTTGAACAAGTCATTGTTGAGTAAGCTGATGATTAGCATAAAGCAAACGTATTCAACACAGAGCCAATATTTCGTATCGTCATCTAAATGGTTGTTTTATTTATTTGAACTGTTGAAAAATATCAACTCATATTTCCCCTTGAAACATCAAGTCACCAAACGTTGACAAACCTGAGAACATGGGAGTATGTTCCCATAATTCCTTAAGTATCATTAATTATTTACTTGAATTGATACCTTGACATAAAATAATAAAAACAGGCCATGACTGCACTTTTTTACATCCTGAATCTTACGCTGTTGCTTTCATGTTTACTTGATCTGAGGGTGAAAGAAGCGGAACGTCAATTTTCCTTCGGGCTGGTGCGAATCTTATTGAGTGTAACGCTGCTTGGCGGGGAATATGTCTATTTCTCCTTTCACCTGCAGGATCAGTCGATTCCCTCCCTTGTATTTTCTGAAAATGTATATTCCCTGCTCATAATTATCATGGCATACAGGATGCAATATACTATTAATCCTGCTGCTCAGAAGCCGAATCTTTTTATTATGATAATTGTTGTACTTGCGGCCGTCGTATTTGGTACGGGCGGTTTCTGGGTGTACAGCCAGCCGGTGTATGACCGTGTTGAAGATATGATAATCCTCCCTCAATACGGACTGTTGTATTTTTCTTCCTTGCTATTGCTTGTCGCCGCCCTTAGATTGGCCTGGTATCTGGAGTCTTTCTGGAGGGCACTGACTTTAAAAGGACGATGGGAGTATAAATTTGTAGTCATCGGCTTTTTTCTTTTAAGCGGCACCTTTGCCTGGTCATCTTCCTATCGGATTACCTATCTGCGACTGGTACCTCGCCACTTTCAGTTGCTGTCCGTTATTTTACTGATCGCCTGGTCTATGATGGTGTATGGCATCGTCCGCCATAGATTGCTTAATCGCAAGGTATTTGTATCTCGTAAGGTTGTGTATTCGACAATTGCGCCGCTCGTCTTTGGCGCATATCTCTTTTTTGTGGGTATTGTCTCTTTCATAATACGGGCTTATGGATTGTCTCTGCCCTTTATTCTGCAGTGGCTGCTGATTATCATTGGCATACTGCTGATTTTAATATTTTCGCTATCAGGCAAAGTGCGTCATCGGGTGAAATATTTTATCAGCACCAATTTTTATGTGAATAAATACGAGTACAGGGATGAATGGCTTGCATTCTCTTCTCTTCTGCAGGGAGAATTGAGTGAAAAAGGTGTTGTCGCCGCATTGCGCCAGGTATTGGCCGACAGCCTCTATACGACTGATATCAAGATCTGGCTTGGAGATGCCCAGCAAGGGTACAAACCCTTCAGGGACCAAGGGTTTGCCGAAACGCCCAACATTAACCTGGACCCTGACAATCCACTTGTACTGCATCTTAAAGAAAACGATCATTTTTATGTGGCTGATTCCAATTATGATAAAGCAGTAAATGAATTAGCCACGCTGGAGCATGTGTTTTTAGATACATCTGGAATTGTCCTGCTGGTGCCCCTGGCAATTGGTGAACAATGTGTCGGTTATATCGGGCTTGGCCCGGAGTTTTCCGGTGGAATCTACGGGCACGATGATTTCGATCTTCTAGCCGCCCTGGGTTCCCAGGCTGCTTCTGCACTTCTGGCCACCCGGATGGCCGAAGAACTGGCCCATACCCGCGAGCAATCCGCCTGGGAAAACCTCTCCGCTTATGTCCTCCATGATATTAAAAACGCGGCCACCATGCTGTCTCTTGCCCGGGAAAACGCTCCGGCGCATATCAATAATCCCGTGTTTCAGCAGGATCTCCTGGAATCGATGGACGATGCTTTGAAAAGAATGGCCAAAGTGCAAAACCGCCTGCATTCGCTTAAAGGAGAAATTACACCAGAATGGCAGGAATTAGTCCTCTGCAAATTTTTGAAAGACTGCATTGGCAAGCTTGGTCGCAAACTCCCTGAACTGACGGTTGATCTGAAGTGCAAATATACAACGAAGATAACCACTGACCCGGAAATATTTTCAAGTATCCTTGAGAATATCCTGCTCAATTCTCTGGAGGCAGGAGGCGCCGGAACTTCGGTTAGGATTCATGCAGCTCCGAAAACAACTGAAATAATAGAACTTAAAATCACAGATAACGGGCCGGGTATACCGTCCGAACTTCTGCCGGATGGATTATTTGAACCGTTTAAAACCTCCAAATCTAAGGGCAGCGGCATCGGTCTTTGGCAGGTGAGAGGGCTTATTGAAAGCCTGGGCTGCAATATTGCTGCGGGGAATAATGAAGAAGGCGGTGCCAGGTTTGTGGTAGAGATACCGGCTGTAAATGACGAATGAAGAATGGATAATTAAATGGCGTAGGGCCTTTATAATGAAAATTGAATATTGAATATTGAAAATTGCAGATTGCTACAATAACGTAAAGTTGCGTTGTTATTAACGGGGCAAGTGAGATTAAATTTTGTATAGGCTTGATACCTTTCGGCGGAGCGTTTTTGCGTGAGGCGGACAATATTGAATAAATAAAAGGCATAGGGTTTAGGGGGGAAT
Source organism: uncultured Desulfobulbaceae bacterium (assembly GCA_945787325.1). Lineage (GTDB taxonomy): Bacteria > Desulfobacterota > Desulfobulbia > Desulfobulbales > BM004 > CALZHP01. Next base: position 10,167 of record CALZHP010000004.1, on the reverse strand, counting down.
TGTAAAATGGCATGTACCTAATATTAGTGGAATGTTATCAGGATACTACACCTTTAACTCCCAATTATTCATTTTTCAATATTCAATATTCTGCCTTACGCCCTATGCCTTAAGCCTTACGCCATTTATTTATTCAATTTTCATTTTATAGACCTTGCGCCCTAAGCCCTGCGTTCTACGCCAACGATTTATATCTAAATCGTTAACTAGTGTCAGAAATATTTACACATGAATTATGCCTCATAAATTAAATTAAGTTTTCGATAAGTTATATTCAATAATATCAGCCTGATAAATGACTGGCAATATTATTGCATGAAAAGTTTTGAGGTGTTGGAACTAAACTTTTAGAAAGGGAATTTGCGGGCATTACCCATGGGTACTCGAAGTCGATATTTATACCTCTATGGGGTACTGAAAAGAGTAACCTGTAAGGGTGTCTATCTCAATCGGGCAATTATAAAAGGCATAGGGCGGGCAGTAATGTGCCGATGATATAATGTAATATTATAAATCCCCGTTGATGGGCACAATGTTTGTTGTGAATGCATCATATTTCCTGATATGAAGGGGGGTATTGTGGAAGCTAATAAACAAATCAATGAAAGAAGGGCCCATAAACGCTTGTCTGTAAAGAAGCGTATTCTTGTTTTAGTAGGCCAAAAGACAACCGGTGCCCTTTATCATGTTGTTGATATCAGCAAGGTCGGTCTTGCTTTCCGATATCTTGGTGAGCAAGAGTTGGCTAACAATGTGAGTGAACTTAGCATTCTTCTTAATGACAATATATGGTTGGAGAAGGTTCCGATAAAAACCACGTCTGATATTCACTTTAATATTGACAATATCTCCATGCGTCGGAGGGGATTACAGTTCGATTCACTTACCTCCGCTCAGAAGTCTCAGCTTGAGGAATTTATGCAAAGGGTAGACACATAAAGGGATGTGTAAAATATTTTGACACACGTGCCACCTTTAAATTTGAGAACAAAACGGATCACAACCATACCCAAAGCTGAATATCGATTGGACTATCCCAAAAATCTTACAATATATATGAAAAAAGCCTGAATCGGATTACTCCGATTCAGGCTTTATCTTTGAATATTTAAGTCATCTCAGTATTGCCAACTCATTTCATTCATTACGCTTTATTTGCTTTTTTACGACGGGAGAACGCTAGACCGGCAAGACCTGTGCCCATCAGCATCATAGTGGCTGGTTCGGGAACAGGGGCACCATGTGCACCATCGTCAATTTGTATACCTGATATGAAAAAATCATCGTTATCAGCAACTGCACCGATCCAAAAGCGACTCGATATCCATGTCTGTTGGAACGTATATGTATGACTATTTGGGATGTCTGTACTTTGGAAATATCTACCATTGGCATAAAAGGCAAAATCATCGTTGGAGCCAACATGACTAAAACTTGCTGAAACCAATCTGACAGGACTACGAAAGTCAAAATTAATCCATTCATTAATTTGATATCCATCGACTTGCGCATCATCATATTCAGCGCTGTCACGAAAACCGTAGACACCAAGACCATCTTGACCTAAATAAAGGTTTCTACTGCTGGAAGGAATAGCAGTAGCTCGAGTCCTTGTTGAACCGTCATCACCTGTAAAAATTGCACTGTCTGTATTCCATGTATTGTCACCGCCGGTAAAATCGAAATTGATCAACGTCGCATTTGCAACTCCAATCAAGCCAACTACCAAAAACATGGAAGTTAAACTAATCATTGCCTTCTTCATCTGTATCCCCAAATTTTTATTAGCTTACCAATATCATAAATAAAATATCTCAAATTATATATGTGTTCATTATTAAGCATATACTATGCCATTTCCAATTAAGAGATAATAAAATTATTGAATAGTCTGTAATCACGCTAATGACGAGGTGTAAAGCATACCATTTAATGCTGTTGTAAAAAACACGGACATTTTATTTTCATATATCTGTAATTTGAATTACAGATATCCGAAAAAAATCATCATATAAGTAAGTATTTTCCTGAAAATGTAACTTTATCTCAGGAAATATTTTGAAAAAATCCACATCTGGATGTTTCGTGGAGAAATGTAATTAAGTGTTATGCTTTATTAATCAGCAGAATAAGTGTTTGTCAGCTTAACTGTGCAAATCCAGTACAGTGAAAATTGCCAAGCTTACTGTGACAAAGTTCCTGTATTTTTTAAATAGATATCTTGTAGGACGGAAAAAATCCTGAGATATAAATCTGTGCACTGTTTTCGGTTAAGAAGCGAAAAACTGTTTTAGTGGGTCAAAGTACAACCGGTGCCATGTATCATGTTATTGATATCAGTTAGGGTGGACTTTCTTTCCGGTATCTTGGTTAAGAAAAGATGGCAGGCAATGCAACTGAAATCTGTAGACTTCTAGGTGATAACCCATGGATTGAGTCTGTGCCGATGAAAACAACATCTGATAATCAATTGAATTTTGAGAATATCTCCATGCGTAGAAGGGGATGTGTAAAATATTTCGACACCAAATTTGGGCCCGTTTTGGTAAAATACGAGATATATTTAAACTGCTTCATAGGAGACGTGCCTAACATATCAAAATAACACAATATTATAGAAGGAAGCAAATAATCATGGTTTGTATCTGGGTGTCGGAAATATTTCCAATTTTGCTAGTCAACTAAATGCATATCTTGAATTATCCAGGCAAATCGGCATGTTACAATTCTGGCATGTTTGATGCATTAAAATGACATAATTTAATTTAAATTGGTAAAAAATTGGTAAAATTTAAAATAATAAGGAGGACACCATGATCCAACTAAGAAAAACCCAACCGCTTTCATTGATGCTGGTAGTAATCACTACTATGTTAATATTTTCGGTGTCTAGCGTGAACGCAAACATCATTAGCGTTGCTGACAGTAATATTGGTAGTAGCATAAATGATCAGTTTTTCAGCAACCTTTTTAATGGGGATGACGTATTTGGACGAACAGCATCCAGTAATTGGACTCTTACCAACTGGTCAAGCCGTATCGGTGCTAATGGTGGCAATTTTTCTTCTGGAGCCATGTCTGCGAGTGCTTTGGTTGACATGGAGTGGGTTGTTGCCTCTACCAATGACGCCTGGAGCGCTACTGAACTTGCACTGCTTTCGACTTTTATAGACGGTGGTGGCAATCTTGTTGTAATCGGAGAAGGACCAATTTATGACACTATCAATAATAATGCCAACGGAATCCTGTCCTATCTTGGCAGCTCAATGTCTTTCAATGTTGGCGGCGTAGCATCTACTGGTCTTGTGAGCATTGCTGCTGATCCGCTGATGGCCGGCGTGACCAGTTTTAGTGGTAATTATGTAGGTGGTATAACCGGAGGAACTGCGCTGGTAACTTATGCCAACCCGTCTCCCGGACAAGTCGCGGTTGCTTACGAATCTACATCTAACTCTGTACCTGAGCCTTCCACCATGCTTCTCTTCGGTACCGGTCTGGTTGGTCTTGCCGCGGCCCGCAGAAAAAAATCCAACAAATCTTAATCTGATTTTTTTATAGTATCATTAAATCCCTTGTACTTCGGTGCAGGGGATTTTTTTGTCGCTGCCACAGGTAAAACAGTTGATGTCAGAATATTTTACACTTGACCTATGGATATCGTTTATTTGTTGATTGGCTGACAGTTTGACTAGGTATCACTGTGGAAATACTCGATTACATATTTTGTCGGCATCACTCCAGGGGTTCTTCCTTCGGGCGCGTAAAAGCCGGATTCGAACTGGTGATGCGCCCGTAATGTATTGAATTTTATTATGCCCTGTTGATAACTTCAGGAGTTATAAAGGGTCCATCAGGAGTAAGGTATCCACATCGTCACTCAGCATATTTTGTAACAGCTCCTTGGGATTTCTTGAATGTAAAAGAGAATTACTCTGACGGTTCATCAATGGCTGGTTTGTTATTAAATGGCGTGTAAAGCGGGTGGCCGATTAGGACTTGCCTCCAGGAAAGGTTGGGGATGCTGTTGTAATAGACCTTCTACCAAGGGAAGCCGTCCGCTCATCAGGAGTGGGAAGAAGACATCGGGCAGAGGGAAGGATTGTAGATATGGCTCCTGTACTGGACCCAGGTTGGCGGTCACCCCTTCTCTTCAACTGTTATAGCATCGTCGACCAGGCGTTTGGCAATGGCCGGTGTCGGTCCGTCGATTCTTGCTACCATTATTAAATTATACCGGATGGCCTCGATCTCCGGCAGGGAGTGGAATTTGGGGAGAAACATGTTGGGCAGTCAGACGGCCTTCGGATAGCGGTAATCCAGGATCAAGTTAAGTTCGCTGTCCACCGCAACCGAGGTCTTGTCAGATGCTTTTCCCTCTTGGCCGGCTTCTTCTCTTATTATTAGTGGGATACCGTAGACCAGCAGAATGACAGGCTTACTGCCCTTTGCCCTGAGCTTTTGAATATGTGCCCTGAGAGGTTTTACAAGTTCCAGATCATACTCCTGTCGGGAGATCTGCTCTGCATCAGGAAGGGAAAGGCCCAGCACGTTTTCCGGAGGTATTTTTCTTTTTTTTTATAGTGTTCTGCAACCTCTTGGCTGGCCAGTATAGCCGAGTTATAAACCACCAAAATATCTTCGGCCGACCTGGCTGCGGCGGCTGTCAGGGGGAGTGAACTACTGAGAATAACAGACAATAAAATGATGCTTACAGTCCATTGACTTGCAAAGTGAGTGGTACCCGCAATAGTGGTTAAAGTTTGTTTCTGTGAAAATGACATTATCATTTGTTGTTTGGCTATTTTTCTAAGATAGTCGACCTTGTGTTCTTTGATTAGTTCTTTCAGACTATAGACTTAAGGCGAATGTTGACAAGCAGTTTGTCTGTCTAGTTGGTATTTTTCTCGTCATGGCAAGTGCCTTTTGTACACAGGGTTTCTCAGACTGAACCAGCGCATACTGCAACGCAAGAAGTCTCTGCTTATCTTTCTCCGTATGAACCTCCTCAATACTGAGGTTTTCGATATAATCATCGCCAGAAGAAAATTGTACGTGTCCAACCTTTAAGTCTTTAGAATAAATGGAGATTTCAATAATTAGAAGTATTGATCCTTCCTGGGGTTTCTTTTACTGCATAATTAAGGTGTCGAAAAATCTTAGTTTTTCAAATAAATTCTTTATTACAAGATGACAAGTTTTATCGGGTTAATTGCGATCCCCGTTTATGGGAAATTTCATTTTTATTGTGTAAGGGGATTCCCAGGTTCTAGAGGTGGGCGTATGGAGATGGAAGGAAATCTACGAGCCAAAGGTTCATACACGTTTTTCGGAAAAGGAGCGAATTATCGTATAAATCAAACAGGCCATAACCGGCACTAATTCAAGTAGTTGATATCAGCAAGAGCGGTCTTTCTTTCCGATATTTGGTGAAAAAAAGTTAGCAGTCAATGCAACTGAAATCTGTATACTTTTTGGTGATAATCCACGGATAGAGTCTGTACCGATAATAACAACATCTGATAATCAGTTGAATTTTCAGAATATCTCAATGCGTCGAAGGGAATGAGAATATTATTTCGACACTCATTTTAAGCTCTTGATCCAATACTTTATCAAACCGAAATCTTTTTAAAAGTTGTCAATCTGCTTGACAAATAAAGCTCAACTAACACAAAAAAGCCTGAATCGGAGTTTTCCGATTCAGGCTTTTTAGAGATTTCGTCTTGTTAGCTCATTAAAGCTAACAAGTGTCGCGCTTTATTTTTTATTAGCTTTTCTGCGACGTGTAATTGCCAGCCCTACAAGACCGGTACCCATCAGCAGCATGGTGGCTGGTTCGGGGACAGAGCCTGATCTTGATGTTAATGTTTGAGAAGACATTATATTTAAACGATATGAGCCATCATTAATATATTCAACACCGTTCACTCCGCTAATGGCTTCATCTAGAGAAAATAAAAAACTCGAGACAGCAGTGAGATAGTTTCCTGCAGCTAAGGGTTGCATGATCAATGAATTTCGGAATGTTGCTGCTGGAGTGCTCCCCCCATCATCATTTGAATCAATTAAATCAGAACTATCTAAGGATCCATCATCTTGGAAGAGATACATTACTGGATCAAATTGAGCATCAAATGTTTCCATAACAACTGTTACCGATCCAGCTGTATCAAGACTAAAATATTGGTAATCTACATTATGGCTTTCATTAATATATCCAAACATATCAATGATGTTTGCATTCGCCATGCTAACCATGCCTGCCAGGAACATCCCGGTTACCAATCCTGTAAAAAGTTTCTTTTTCATGGTTTTATCTCCATTTGTTATTATTTCGTCCTTAAATATATTTAAAAGCAATATCTAATTGTTCAATATTTAAAGATTGAGTAGCAATTGATGTGCCAGTTGACCATGTAATCAAGAAAACCATATAATATCTTTCTAAACACGCTATTGATGGGCTATGAGATTTAGAACATTTATTGATAAACTAAATTTTATTTTGAATTCTATACCGCCAATTCTGCCGGTGTAAAAAAAACTGACAGGTCTATTTCGTCGACATGGCCTGTTTGTTTTGAAAAATGGAATACACTTATATCCCTGTGAGCATATTTAAAAAAAACAATTTTACAACAACTTAGTGAAGATTAAGAAATAACTGAAACAAAAGAAACCTGTGTTGACTGTTCATTAACAGAGCTGGAGATCTAATTATATATCGAACCGCAGAACAAATGCATACCAACAACTACTGTCAGAAAGTTTTACAGTTTCAGGTTAAGCCTTATCAACATTAGTCATGCGGGAAATCGATTAATATGCACATACTGTCCGGGCAGTGGACCATCACATATTATCCCAGTATTAAAAACATTTGGACGGTTCGTTATTAAATTTTACAATTGATTATGTCTAGACTTGGTTAATTTTATGCTTCTTGATCAGATCATGGAGGGTGGGGCGGCTGGTAGCGAGCAGTTTGGCTGCCTGGCTGATATTATTGCCGGTTAGGATCAGTGCATGTTGAACACACCGTTTCTCTGCCTGTTCGCGTGCTTCCTGCAGTGTGAGAAGTCTTTGTTCTTCAGTATCCTCCTGTCCCTCATCCAACCCCAAGTCTTCTGGTGTAATCACCTGGCCAGAGAGAATCGAAAGAGCCCGACGGATACGATTCTGCAGCTCGCGGACATTTCCTGGCCATGAGTGGGCTGACAGGGCGGCAATAGCACTTGGAGAAAAAGATACATTTCCTGCTTTAAGAACCTTTGCCTCTGTTTGAAGAAAATGTTGGGCCAGCATAATAATATCTTCCGGCCTTTCGCTTAAAAGCGGCAATTTTACAGGAACTACATTCAATCGAAAATAAAGATCTTCCCTGAAAGTTCCTTTTGATACAGCATCTTTCAAGTCGACATTTGTTGCTGCTACAACGCGGACATCCAGAGATAGTGTCTTGTTCCCTCCTACACGTTCAATGGTACCTTCCTGAAGACAGCGTAAAATTTTTACCTGCATGCCAAGAGGCAGTTCTCCTATCTCATCGAGAAATATTGTCCCGGTATCTGCCTGCTCAAATTTCCCAATGTTTCTGGACACCGCTCCGGTAAAGGACCCCTTCTCATGACCAAACAATTCACTTTCCAGAAGATTTTCAGGAATTGCCCCACAGTTTATTATTACAAATGGTTTTTTATCTCTGGGACTGAGCTCATGGATGGCGTGGGCGACCATCTCCTTGCCGGTTCCTGAACCTCCGGTGACAAGAACCGGATAATCATTACCACTCACTTTTCTGACGAAAGAAAACACCTTCTGCATTGCCGGTGATCCACCAAGCATACCGCACAATAAAATGCAATGATCTGCTTGTTGTTGCAGATGGCGGTTTGCTTCTTCAAGCCTATACATCCTGAAAGTTCGATTTAATATTATTTGCAGTACTTTCAGGTCGATGGGTTTGGCGCAGAAATCAATAGCTCCAAGCGATACAGCTTTAACTGCATTTTCCTGTTCCGTATTACCGGTGATGACGATTGTTTTGGTATATGGGGAAATAGATGATATTTCCGAAAGAAGATTTAATCCTTCGCGGGGCGTATCAGGATCTGGTGGGAGACCAAGATCAAGAGTTGCAACAGGAAATGCGCCGGATGCTAGAAGTTTCCTTGCTTTTTTAGCATCAGGGACGATGGTGATATCGTACAACTCATTAAGAGACCACTTCAGTTGTTTGGCTACAGAAGGTTCATCTTCAATAATTAACAGCTTTTCTTTTACCACTGAAAACTCCTGTGATCAACTTACCAGTATTTTATATAAGCCAACTAACACGAAGAAAATATCACAACTACTTACAATGATGAATAATAATACTTTAAAACTTGAATCACGCAATGGTTAAACCGTAATTATCACAAATATGACTAGGAGTTGAAATATTGGCGATCATTAGGTTCAATAATTCATGCATGCAAATATTCTAATTGGTTCAGTGTGCACTCAAAAGGACAATTTAAATAGCAGGGTATTACAAGCTCTGCGTATAAACTTGCAGGACCAATATCATAACTTGTTATTGGATCAGTTTGTGATAAACTTATTATTGAGAATAAAATTGTCAATAATAATGAAACCATCGAGATGGTTGTGGAGAAAGAAATGAAAAAGGGAACTGTGCAAAAAATATTATATGCGTTTGCTCGTACCAGAAGGGCGTCCGCACGTAAAAAGGTATATTCACAAAAAGCGCTGCGCGACGACAAACCCAAAACAGCCTATCTGCTCAAAGCGATATCAGAATCAGAAGCAGTCCAGGCCCGAAGGCTGCTGCATTTGATGATCGGAAAAATTGACATAACCGATTCTTATCAAGCAACTATCTTTGAAAATGAAATACAGGAATTAATAGAATTGTACCGCGATGATATCGCTGAAGCGGAAAGTAATGGTGATACTGCCGCCGCCCGGGCCTTGGCACAGCTTCAGAAAGCTGAAAAAAGGCTGACAGCGTTGTATGATAGAAGCAGGCAAGAAATAACAGAAGAACATTTTGCGGAATATTATGTGTGCCCCTTCTGCGGATATCTAAGCAAGGAGCAACCTCCGGAGGAATGTCCCATTTGTGGGGCAAATGGAGATAAATTTAAAAAGATAAATTAAAGTACAGTTTAAGGTATAATTAAAAAAATCCCACTGATCTTCAACCGGTTGAGAATATTTATTTGTTATCTAAGTGAGTTAAACCTGGATATTTCAAGACCTATAAAAATTGATCGTTGTTTTATTCATGAAATATCCAGGTCAGCTGCTAAGTCCATACTTCTGCACAACAATCGTGAAGGTGTTATCTTCTTCTGAAAAGAGCTGCAGAATCTCGTAATCGACACTGGGTACCAGGTCGAGGACGACTCTAACACTATCATATGCTGATGATGAGTGTATACCTACACGAACCTGTCTTATATAACTGCCATCTGCTTCAATTAACTTATTAACTTCATCAGCAAGTTGGGTATTTTTAAAATCACATACCACTCGTGGATTCTCACCCTCCATACTGGAAAGCTCTGGAGGATAAAATCCGTTCAGCTTGAAAACAACCTTTTCAGAATCAGTAGTTTTGACGTAATTTATTTTCCGCAGCAGGCTTGGTTCATCTGCAACCTTTTTCCATCCGGCTTCCTGTTTTGCAGGTGTCGCTGCTGGTATTGCAGGCGGTGCTTTAGCAACAATGGTGGGGGTGACAGCAATGGAAACGGTCGCCTGATTGGATTTTTCCGACCCGTCTTCAGCAATATAAGTAAAGCTGTCTTTTCCTTGGAATCCATTGTTTGGAATGTACGTAAAAGAGCCGTCACCGTTCAGTATCAGACTTCCGTTTTTCACATCGATAACCAGGTTGGCTTTAAGCTTGTCGCCATCGACATCTTTATCATTCTTCAAAACACCTTTCTTTTTGATTGACAGGGTGTTGTCCACTTCAACGCTGTATGAATCATTATCTGCTTTTGGTGCATCATTTGCCGCTGAAACTTTGATGTTTACAGTTGTATCTTTTGAAGCTGATTTGGCGTCTTTTGCTTTATACACAAAACTGTCTTTACCGTTGAAATCGGCCTTTGGGGTGTAAGTAAAACTACCGTCACCTTTGAGGATAAGGCT